>JBILKP010000356.1:0-2985 GCA_044376625.1 Gemmatimonas sp.
GTCGCGCGGGTGCCCGTTGGCCAGCACGCGGCAGTTGGAGTGCGTGATCAGCACCGGCTTCTTCGACAGCTCGAAGGCGTCCAGGGTGGTGCGGTCGCCGCAGTGCGACACGTCCACCGCCATCCCGACCGCGTTCATCCGCTCGATGATCGCCGCGCCGAAGTCGCTGATCCCCTCGTCGCGCCGCTCGGTGGAGCCGTTGCCGATGAGGTTGCGGCTGTTGTAGGTGAGCTGCGACACCCGCTGCCCCAATCCGTGGAAGAGCGCCACGTCGGCCGGCGTGCGGAAGTGCTCGCTGTTCTGCAGCCCCAGCAGCACCCCCACCTTCCCGGACGCCTTCACCCGCGCCAGGTCGCCCGCGGTGTCGATGCGCATGAAGCGCGTGTCGCTCCCCGCCAGCAGGCTGTTCCACCGCGAGAAGAACAGCAGCGCCTGCTCATAGGCGTTGGGGCCGCCCAGCCCCACCGCCGGGTGCATGACGTTGATCCCCGAGTCCTTGAGCTCGCGGACCATGGCCTCGGGGAGCAGCTCGGGGTTGGCCTCCCACCGGGCCTGCTGCGCAAAGTCCAGCGTGAGCGGGCACAGCATGTCGATCACCAGCGCCCGCTCCATCAGCGCCAGCGCGCGCGCCGAGTACTGGGGCGTCCCCGCCCCGAACAGCTGGTAGCGCCCGAGGTTGAGCATCGGGGCCCCCAGTGTGGCGGCCCCTGCCATGGCGGCCTGCGCCAGCAGCGCCCGCCGAGTGATGGTCGTCATCGCGTCAGCCATGGGGGGTCCTCAGCGTGTGGGCGCCGCCCCGGCGGGGGGCGCAGCGCGGGTAAAGGTGGCGGGCGTCCCCGCCATGTCGGCCACCAGCTCGCTCACGCTGCCGGTGGGGGTGACGCGGAAGCTCACGAAGAAGGGCGGAAGCACCGGGCTGTCGTACTTCCCGCGGAAGTTGTCGGCGTTCCAGTGCGCCAGCGTGGTGGCGAAGTTGGGGCCGTACGCCAGCCGCAGCACGCCCCCCGCCTCGGTCACCACCATGGTGCCGTACAGGCTGTCCACGTAGGTGCCGGCGTAGCGCGCCAGCGGCAGCGACGGCGTGCCGGCCGGGGGGCGCAGCGAATCGGCGCGGCGCTCGGCCTCGCGGGCCCGGGCCAGCTGCGCCTGGGTGCGCGCCAGCGCGTCGGCCGACCAGTCGCGCGCCGGGGCCTTGAGCTGGCGGTCGAACAGCGTGCGCATCAGGGCGCTGGGGAGCCCGGTGGCGTTCATGTTGGTCAGCAGCACCACGCCAAAGCGCTCCTCGGGCATCATGGCCACCAGCGCGGAGAAGCCGTCGATGTTGCCGCCGTGGTGCACCACCGCGCGCCCGCGGTAGTCCTCCAGGAACCACCCCAGCCCGTACGACGAGAAGTGCGTGTGCGGATTGAACGCCCGCGCCGCCGAGTCCAGCCGGATGATGGTGTTGGGGCTGTGCATCTCCTCGGCCATGCGGCGGCTGTACAGCGCACGCCCGCCAATGGTCCCCTGCCCCAGCTGCAGGCGCACCCACTGCGCCATGTCCGTGACCGTGGAGTTGATCGAGCCGGCGGGGCCGGCGTTGTCGATGTGGCGCCACGGAATGGGGCGCACCGCGCCGTCCACGTCGGCGTGGGGGGTGGCCGCCTCCGGACGCTGCTCCATGCCGCGCGTCGTGGTGGTGGAGGCCGCCATCCCCAGCGGCGCGAAGAAGCGGGTGGCGATGAACTGCTCCCAGCGCATGCCGGCCACGTTGGCCAGCACCTCGCCGGCGGCGATGTACATGATGTTCTGGTAGCCGAACTGCGCGCGGAAGCTCCACGAGGGGCGCAGGTGGCGCACCCGCTGGAGGACCTCGGCGGGGGAGAGCCCGGAGGCATACCACAGCTGGTCGCCGCGGGCGAGGCCGCTGCGGTGGGAGACGATGTCGCGAACGGTGAGCTCGCGGGTCACGGCCGGGTCGTACAGCTGGAGCCCCGGCAGGTAGGTGGTGACGGGGGCGTCGAAGGCCAGCCGCCCGGAGTCGGCCAGCATGGCCAGGGCAGCGGTGGTGAACGCCTTGGAGGCGCTACCGATGGCGAACACCGTCTGGGCGTCCACCGGCTGGCGGGTGGCCGTGCTGCGGACGCCATACCCCTTGAGATAGAGGACGGAGTCGTTGCGGACGATGGCGAGCCCGAGGCCGGGGACCTTCCAGTCGGCCATCGCCTTGGTGATGGTGGCGTCGAGACCGGGGAAGGGTTCGCGCCCCTGGGCGGCGGCGGGGTCCGTGGCCAGGAGGGCCGTGGCCCAGGCGAAGGCCGCCACGTGGCGGGGGCCGAGGGATGGGGACATGGTGGGGATGTCTGGCGGTAGGGAGGGGACCGCGCGGGGCGGCTTCGTGTACACGAGCCGGTATACAGTCTCCGCGACAGTACCGCCCAAGCGCGCCGGCAGCAAGGCAATCCGCGGGACGGCCCCGTGGATACCCCGCAGGCCACCGCCCCGGCGCCCCCCCCCCTCGCACGCCCTATCCGGCCACCACCCGCACGGCGGTCCCCCACGGATCGCGTACCATCAGCGTCCCATCCGCCGAGGGCTCCGCAGGCACCCCGCACGCCACCATCTGCCGCGAGGCCGCCCGCAGGGCCTCGGCGCTGGGCAACGTCAGGGTCCATGCCAGCAGGCGCGCCTCCCCCTCGGCGGCCGGCAGGGCCCCGGCGCCGGCCCACGTGTTGGTGCCCACGTGGTGGTGATAACCACCGGCTCCCAGGAACAGCGCCCCGGGGTAGTCGCGCGTCATCACGTCAAATCCCAGCGCCGTGTGGTAGAACCGCTCGGCCTCCGGCAGGCTCCCCACGTGCAGGTGTACGTGCCCCATCCGCGTCCCGGCGGGCATTCCCTCCCACGGCGCGTCCCCTGCCTCGGCCAGCAGCCCGTCCACGTCCACCGGGTCGGTGGCCATCTGCAACGCGCGCCCCACGCGGTGCCACTGGTTGCGTGGCCGGT
>JBILKP010000100.1:0-9617 GCA_044376625.1 Gemmatimonas sp.
CGATGACGCCGACCGTGGGGGGGAGTGGGGCGTCCGGTACCCGGTGCGCGAGGACCTGGGCACGGCATGGAAGCGCTGGACCGGGCTCCCCTTCGTGTTTGCCGTGTGGGTGGCGCAACGCCGCACGCCGGTGCATGCTGCACTCGCCGCCCACGCCGCGCTCCTGGCCTCGCGCGACTGGGGGCTGGCCCGCCTGGACCTGCTGGCCGCGCAGGCGGCCGTGGCCACCGGCGTCTCGCGCGCGCGGTGCGCCGAGTACTTCGCCGGCCTCGACTACCGGCTCAGCTATCCCCACCTGGCCGGGCTCACCGAGTTCTACCGCCGGCTGGTGCTCGCCGGGCGCGTCCCCGATGGGACGCTCGCCTTCCTCAACGCCGCCTGACCGTCCTTCCGTCCCCATGCGCGACCTCCTCGACTTCTACGCCAATGCCCCGCTGCTCGAGCTGGGGCATGAGGCCGACCGCGTCCGCGAGGCGAAGCATCCGCACGGCGTGGTCACGTATATCGTCGACCGCAACATCAACTACACCAACGTCTGCGTGGCCGACTGCGGCTTCTGCGCCTTCTACCGGCGGCCGAAGCACGGGGAGGGCTACACGCTCTCCTTCGAGCAGATCGGGGAGAAGATCGAGGAGACCAAGGCGCTGGGCGGGGTCCAGATCCTCATCCAGGGGGGGCACAATCCGTACATCCCCTTCGAGTGGTACCTCGACCTCCTGCGCTACATCAAGCGGCACCACCCCATCCACGTGCACGGCTTCTCCCCCAGCGAAGTGGACTTCTTCGCCACGCGGTTCCGCCTGGAGGCCCGCGACGTGATCCGGGAGCTGCGCGGGGCCGGGCTCGACTCCATCCCGGGCGGTGGCGGGGAGATCCTGGTGCAGCGGGTGCGCGACATCGCGGCCCCGAAGAAGGCCGGCGCCGACCGGTGGCTGGAGATCATGGAGCTGGCGCACGGCGAGGGGATGAAGACCTCGGTCACCATGATGTACGGGATCGGGGAGACGTTGGCCGAGCGGCTGGAGCATCTGGAGCGGGTGCGGGCGCTGCAGGCGCGCACCGGGGGCTTCACGGCGTTCATCACCTGGCCGCTGCAGCCCGAGAACACCCCCACCATGTCGCACATGCCCAAGACCGACGCGGAGACGTACCTGCGCACGGTCGCGATCTCCCGCATCGTGCTCGACAACGTGCCCAACCTGCAGTCCAGCTGGGTGACCATGGGGATGAAGGTGGGACAGCTCGCGCTGCGCTTCGGCTGCAATGACTTCGGCTCGCTGATGATCGAGGAGAACGTGGTCTCCGCGGCCAACACCACCCACCGGACCACCACCGACGAGCTGGAGCACCTCATCCGCGACGCCGGCTTCACCCCCGCGCGCCGGCGCCAGGACTACACGGTGCTCCCCACCGGCGATGCCGCCTCGGCCGATGCCGCCAACGCGGGCGCCCTCGAGCCGGCAGGCGCCGCGTGACGCTCCCCATCCGGGTGGGCGTGGGGTACGACTCGCACCGCTTCGGCGAGGGCGGGCCGATGCGCCTGGGCGGGGTGGACCTCCCGGCCGAGTTCCACTGCGCGGGGCATTCCGACGGCGACGCGGTGTGCCATGCGGTCACCGACGCGGTCCTGGGCGCCTGCGCGCTGGGGGACATCGGGGCGCTCTTCCCCGACACCGACCCGGCCAACAAGGGGAAGGACTCCGTGGTGATGCTCGAGGCGGCCATGGCGCGGGTCTGGGAGGCCGGCTACCAGGTGGGCAACGTGGACATCACCGTGGTGACGGAGTGGCCCAAGGTGGGCCCCCACCGCGAGGCCATGCGCGCCCGCCTGGCCGCCGCGCTGCGCACCTCCACCGATCGGGTGTTCATCAAGGGCAAGACCAACGAGCGGATGGGGTGGATCGGGCGCGGCGAAGGGTTGGCCGTGCTCTGCACCGCCACGCTCGTCGCCCGCTGAGCCCTCGCGACGGGTCGGCCGCATGACGGCCCTGCTGGCGTGGCTCGGGACATTGCCGGCGCCTTGGCTGTACCTGACGCTGGCCGTGGCCGCCTGCCTGGAGAATGTGGTGCCACCCTTGCCGGCCGACACGGTCATCGCGGTGGGTGCCTTTGCCGCGGCCCAGGGCACGGGCTCGGCGCTCGGGGTCTGGACCGCCACGATGGTGGGCAATGTGGGCGGCGCGCTGGCCATGTACGCGCTGGGGCGCCACGTGGGGGTAGACTGGCTGGTGCGGCGCGCCCCGCGCCTGTTCCCGGCCCGCGCGGCCGCGCGGGTGCGCGAGGCCTTCGCGCAGCGCGGCCTGTGGGCACTGGCCCTCAGCCGGTTCCTCCCCGCCGTGCGGGCCGTGGTGCCTCCGGTGGCGGGCGCGGTGGGCGTGCCCGTCTGGTCGGCCGCCATCGCGATGACGGTGGCCTCCGCGGCCTGGTACGCCGTGGTCTGCGCGCTGGCGTTCCGGGCGGGCACCAACGCGGAGGCCTTGCTGGCAGCCGTTGCTCGGCAGCAGCGGGTGCTCGGCGGCGTCGCGGTGGGGCTGTTGGTGGTGGCGGGAGCCGTCTGGTGGCGCCGCCGCGGGCGAACGCGTGACTGACCGCCCCCGCGAGGTGGACGCCTCGGTTGCCGTGACGTCCCCCCCGGACGACCTCCCGGGCTTCCACGTGCGCCTGGTGCTGGGCGCACTGGCGGTGGAGCAGGGGGCCTCGCCCCATACGCTGGCCGCCTATCGCCGGGACCTGCTGCGGTGCACCGCATTCCTCCGCGCCCTGGGCGTGACCTCGGCCGAGGCCGTGACCGCGTCCCAGCTGCGCGAGCATGTCTATGCGCTCAAGGACGCCGGGCTGGCGGGGAGCTCCATCCGCCGCGCGATCTCGGCCCTGCGCACCTGGTACCGCATCCTGCTGGCGGAAGGGATGGTGACGCACGATCCCACCGAACGGCTGGTGCCGCCACGCACGGGCCGCACCCTGCCGGCGGTGCTCTCCGTCGAGGACATCGGCCGCTTGCTGGCGGCGCCCACCCATGACGACCCGCTGCTGTTCCGCGACCGGGCCATGCTGGAGCTTGGCTACGGGGCGGGGCTGCGTGTCTCGGAGTGGATCACGCTGGAGGTGCGCCACCTCCTCCTCGCCGAGGGGCTGGTGCGCGTGCTGGGCAAGGGGGGGAAGGAGCGCCTGGTGCCTATCGGGCGCAGCGCCATCGGGGCAGTGGCCGTGTACCTCCGGGAGCTGCGTCCGTCGCTCGATCGCGGGCATGGCGCCGGCCGCCTGTTCCTGAATGCGCGCGGTCGGCCACTCTCCAGGGTGGGCGCGTGGAAGCTGTTGCGCAAGCACGTGGCGGCGGCCGGGATCGCTGGCGAGGTCTCGCCACACACCCTGCGGCACTCGTTTGCCACGCACCTGCTGGAAGGGGGGGCGGACCTCCGGGCCGTGCAGGAGATGCTGGGCCACGCGGACATCGCCACCACGCAGATCTACACGCACCTGGACCGCGACTACCTGCGGTCGGTGCACCGCCAGTTCCATCCGCGCCCCTGACCATGCTGCTTGTCCTCGACAACTACGACTCGTTCACCTACAACCTGGTGCAGGAGCTGGGGGGGCTGGGCGCGGAGGTGACCGTCTGCCGCAATGACGCCCTCACGGTGGAGGCGGTGGCCGCCCTGGCCCCCGAGGCGGTCGTGATCTCCCCGGGCCCGTGCACGCCGGCACAGGCCGGGATTTCCGTGCCGCTCATCCGCGCGCTGGGGGCGGACACCCCCATCCTCGGGGTGTGCCTGGGGCACCAGGCCATCGGGGAGGCGTACGGTGGACGGGTGGTGCGCGCGGGGCGCATCATGCACGGGAAGCCGTCCGCCATCACGCACGACGGCACGGCGCTCTTCGCCGGCATTCCCTCCCCCGTCCGGGTCATGCGCTACCACTCGCTGGTGGTGGAGCGCGCCACGCTCCCCGCCACGCTGGCCGTGACCGCGGTGGCGGCCGACGACCCCGCCGAGATCCACGCGCTGGCCCACCGGGTGCACCCCGTGTGGGGCGTGCAGTTTCACCCCGAGTCGATCCTCACCGAACACGGGCGGACGCTGCTGGCGAACTTCCTCGCCATGGCCCGTCGGTGGCGCGCGGCCCGCTGAGCCGGGGGGGCGGGGACGACGCGCGCCGTCAGGCGGGCGGCGCGGGCGCGTCCGTCGCGTCCCCCCGGGGGCGCACCACGAGGGACAGCAGCACGCTCCCCGCCAGGACGGACGCCACGATGGCCAGCGACACGCCGGTGGCCACGTGCAGGTATCCCGACAGCAGCATCTTCCCGCCGACGAAGGCCAGCACCAGCGCGAGCCCGTACTTGAGCAGGTGGAAGGTGCCGATCACCCCGGCCAGGACGAAATAGAGCGAACGCAGCCCCAGGATCGCGAACACGTTGGAGGTGTAGACGAGGAACGGGTTGCGCGTCACGCCGAAGACCGCGGGGATGGAGTCCACCGCGAAGACGATGTCGGTCGTCTCGACCAGCGCCAGCACGACGAACAGGGGCGTGGCCATCAGGCGCAGGGCGCCATCCCCCCCGGGCTCGCGCACGAAGAAGCGATCCCCGTGGAACTGCGAGGTGATGGGCAGGACGCGCCGCAGCAGCCGGATCACCGGGTTGGCCTCGGGCTCGACCTGCGCATCGCCGCCGAAGGCCATGCGGACGCCGGTGACGAGGAGGAAGCCGCCGAAGAGGTAGATGATCCAGTGGAAGCGGGCGAGCAGCAGGGCGCCCGCGGCGATCATGGTGCCGCGCATCAGCAGCGCGCCCAGGATTCCCCAGAACAGCACGCGATGCTGGAGGGCCGGCGGGATGCGGAAGTAGCCGAAGATGAGGATGAAGACGAACAGGTTGTCCACGGACAGCGCCTGCTCGATCAGGTACCCCGAGTAGAACTCCAGCATGGCCTGCTTTCCCATCGACGTCCCCACCCACGCGCCGAAGGCCAGCGCCAGCGTGACCCAGACGGCGCTCCACGACAGCGCCTCGCGCATGCCCACGGCATGGGCGCGCCGGTTGAACACGCCGAGGTCGAGGGCCAGGAGGACGAGGATCAGGGCGTTGAAGCCGAACCACCACCAAGTGGGCATCGGAAGCCGGGGAGGGAGCGAAGCCCCACACGCCGCGAGCGGCGCCATGCCGCCCGCGCGTTTGCGATTGCGTGGGGTGTTTCGTATCTTAACTGGCGTGAATTTTGCATGGAACCATCCCGCCTCCAGAGGACCATGGGCGTCCTCGCGGTGATTCCGGCGCGCCTGGGCGCGACTCGGCTCCCCCGTAAGCCGCTGCGCCTCCTGGGCGGGGTGCCGCTGGTGGTGCGCGTGCACCAGCGGGTGGCCATGACGGGGGTGGCGGACCGGTGCGTGGTCGCCACCGACGCGGACGAGGTGTTGGCGGCCTGCGCACAGCACGGGGTCCCCGCGGTGCGGACCGCCGCCCATCACCCGAGCGGCACGGACCGCGTGGCCGAGGTGGCTGCCCACCCGGACTTTGCCGGCGCCAGCGTGATCCTCAACGTGCAAGGGGACGAACCGTTCGTCTCCGCCGGGGCGCTCACCGGCGCAGTGGACGTGGTGCGGCAGGGGCTGGCCCCCATCGGCACGGCAGCCGCCCCCCTGGATCCGGCCCGTCTGGGCCATCCCGACGTGGTCAAGGTGACCTGCACCGACGACGGACGCGCCCTCTATTTTTCGCGGGCCCCCATTCCGTGGCTGCGCGACGCCGCCGACGCGGCGCACCGCGTGGCGCTGTGCCGCCAGCACGTGGGGGTCTACGCCTACACCCCGTCGGCGCTGGCCCAGTGGGTGGGATGGCCGCCGCACCCGCTCGAGCTGGTGGAGCGGCTGGAGCAGCTGCGCCCCTTGGCGCACGGCCTGTCCATCGGCGTGGCCAGCGTGGCCGCGTCGCCGGCCGGCATCGATACTGAAGACGACTTGCTCGAGGCCAATCGCCGGTGGGACGCCAGTGCGGCGGCCCACCGCGTTTCTGGTCCCGTGGCCTGATTCCCGACCGCCTCCCGTCCCGACCCGCCGATGTCCTCCCCGTCCTCTCCCGCCGGCCTCGCCAGCTCCCCGAAGTACATCTTCGTCACCGGCGGCGTCGTCTCCTCGCTCGGCAAGGGGATTGCGGCCGCCTCCCTGGGTCGGCTCCTCGTGGAGCGCGGCTTCCGCGTCACCATGATGAAGCTGGATCCGTACCTCAACGTGGATCCCGGGACGATGTCCCCGTTCCAGCACGGCGAGGTGTTCGTCACCGACGACGGCGCCGAGACCGACCTGGACCTGGGCCACTACGAGCGGTTCCTCGACCGCCCGCTCTCGCAGGCGAACAACATCACCACCGGGCGGATCTACTCCAACGTCATCACCAAGGAGCGGCGCGGCGAGTACCTCGGCTCCACGGTGCAGGTCATTCCCCACATCACCGATGAGATCAAGGGCGCCGTGCGCCGGATCGCGCCGGGGAACGACGTGGTGCTGGTGGAGGTCGGCGGCACGGTGGGCGACATCGAGTCGCTGCCGTTCCTGGAGGCCATCCGCCAGTTCCGGCGCGAGGTGGGGAAGGAGAACGCCCTCTTCGTGCACCTCACGCTGGTCCCCTACATCGCGGCCGCCGGGGAGGTCAAGACCAAGCCCACCCAGCACTCGGTGCGCGAGTTGATGGAGATCGGCATCCAGCCGGACTTCCTGATCTGCCGCAGCGAGCGCCCGCTGGCCGACGACGTGAAGCGCAAGATCGCGCTCTTCTGCAACGTGGACTTCGGCGCCGTCATCGAGAGCGCCGACGTCCCCACCATCTACCAGATCCCCCTCTCCTTCGAGCAGCAGGGGTTCGCCGAGCGGGTCATGGAGCGGCTGCGCCTCTCGGCGCCCACCCCCGACCTCGGCCGGTGGCGCGCGATGGTGCAGCGGATCACGCACCCGCCACGCCGCGTCCGCATCTGCGTGGTGGGCAAGTACACCGACTACGTGGACAGCTACAAGAGCGTGCAGGAGGCGCTCATCCACGGCGGGATCGCCAACGATGTCGGGGTGGAGCTGGCGTGGACCTCCAGCGACCACTTCACGTCCCCCGAGCGCGCGCGGGAGATCCTGGGCGGCTTCCACGGCCTGCTGGTCCCCGGCGGCTTCGGCGTGCGCGGGGTGGAGGGGATGGTCGAGGCCATCCGGGCGGCGCGCGAGCTGGGGATCCCCTTCTTCGGCATCTGCCTCGGGATGCAGGCGGCGATCATCGAGTTTGCGCGGCACGTGATGGGGCTGGCCGAGGGGCACTCCAGCGAGTTCGCCCCGGAGTGCGCCGATCCGGTGGTCTCCCTGCTGGAGTCGCAGCGGGAGGTGACGGACAAGGGCGGGACGATGCGGCTGGGCGCCTACCCCTGCCGCCTCCAGCCCGGGTCGCGCGCGGCCGCCCTCTACGGCCAGGCGGAGGTGAGCGAGCGGCACCGGCATCGCTACGAGGTGTCCAACCGGTATCGCGACGGCTTCGTCGAGCACGGCCTGCGCCTCAGCGGGCTGTCCCCGGACGGTTCCCTGGTGGAGATGATCGAGCTCCCCGCCCACCCCTGGTTCGTGGGTTGCCAGTTCCACCCGGAGCTGCAGTCCCGCCCCCTCCGCCCGCACCCGCTCTTTGCGGGCTTCGTGCAGGCCGCGGACGAGCGCCGGCGGACGCAGCAGGGGGACGCGTGATGGCGAAGGGGGCGCTGCCGTGGGACCACGAGCGCCTGTTCCTCATTGCGGGCCCGTGCCAGCTGGAGGACGATGCACTCAACCTGCGGGTGGCCGAGGCGCTGGCGCGCGCGGCCGAGCTGCTCCCCGGGGGGATCATCTTCAAGGCGAGCTTCGACAAGGCGAACCGCTCCAACGTGGACGGGGTGCGGGGCCCCGGGCTCGACGCCGGGCTGGCGGCGCTCGCCCGGGTGCGCGCGGCCACCGGGCTGCCGGTGCTGACCGACGTGCATGAGCCGGCGCAGTGCGCGGTGGCGGCCGAGGTGGTGGACGTGCTGCAGGTGCCGGCCTTCCTGTGCCGGCAGACGGACCTGCTGCTGGCCGCCGGGGCCACCGGGCGGGCGGTGAACGTGAAGAAGGGGCAGTGGATGCATCCCGAGGGGATGCGCGGGGCGGTGCGCAAGGTTGAGGCGGGGGCGGCGCTGGCCGGGCGCCCGGCGGGGCCGTTGGCGGTCACCGAGCGGGGCTCCTTCTTCGGCTATGGCGACCTGGTGGTCGACATGCGCGCCTTCCCGCGCATGGCCGCCGCGTGCGAGGTGCCGGTGATCTTCGACGGCACCCACGCGGTCCAGCGGCCGGGGCAGGGCGCGGGAGGCGCCAGCGGCGGGGCGCGCGAGTTCATTCCGCCCCTCACCCTCGCGGCGGTGGCCGCCGGGGCGCACGGCCTGTTCCTGGAGACGCACCCCGCCCCCGATCAGGCCCCCAGCGATGGCCCGAACATGATCCCGCTCCACGACCTGCCGGCGCTGCTGGCCCGCGCGGTGGATGTGTGGGACCGGGTGCGGCGCCCGTGATCGATCCCGCGCTCGCGCGCCGCATCCGCGTGGTCGGCCTCGACGTGGACGGTGTCCTTACCGATGGCGGCATCTACCTGGGAGCCGTCGAGGGGGCGGGGCAGGGGGCAGCACCGTTCGAGTTCAAGCGCTTTGACATCCAGGACGGCCTGGGGATCCAGCTGCTGCGTGCCTGCGGCGTGCAGGTGGTGGTGATCACGGGACGGGTGTCGGCCTCGGTGGCGCAGCGGGCGCGCGAACTGCGGGTGGATGCGCTGGTGCAGGACCCGGAAGCGCGCAAGCTGCCGGCCTTGCGACGGCTGGCGGCCGAACGCGGCGTGGCGCTGGACGAGGTGGCCTTCGTGGGCGACGATCTCCCCGACCTGGGGGTGCTGCGTGCCGTCGGGTTGCCGGTGGCGGTGGGGAACGCCGTGGCCGAGGTGCGGGCCGCCTGCCAGGTGCAGCTGGCGGCCGGCGGCGGCCGCGGGGCGGTGCGCGAGTTTGCGGAGGCGCTGCTGCGGGCGCGCGGCGAATGGGAGGGCGCGGTCGAGCGCTACGTGCGCGAGCGGTCCGCCGACCCCGCGGAGGCGGCCGCATGAGCGCCGTGCACATCCTGGCCAACGGACGGCGCGTGCTGGCGCTGGAGGCCGAGGCGCTGCAGGCCACGGCCGACGCGCTGGACGAGGGGTTCGCACGGGCCGTGGCGCTGCTGCAGGCGTGCCGTGGGCGCGTGATCATCGCCGGGGTGGGCAAGTCGGGGCTGATCGGGCGCAAGATGGCGGCCACCTTCACCAGCACCGGCACCCCGGCCACCTTCCTCCACCCGGTCGAGGGGTTGCACGGCGACCTGGGGCTGGTGGGCCCGGACGATGTGGCCATCCTCATCTCCAAGAGCGGCGAGAGCGAGGAGCTGCTGGGGCTCCTCGAGGCGCTGGTGCGCCTCGGCGTGCGCCTCATCGCCATCACCGCCGATCCGGCGTCCCGGCTGGGACGCCACGCGGACGAGGTGCTCTCGCTTGGGCGGCGCGAGGAGGCCTGCCCCCACGACCTGGCCCCCACCACCAGCACCACGGTGACGGTGGCGCTGGGCGATGCGCTGGC
>JBILKP010000357.1:0-2979 GCA_044376625.1 Gemmatimonas sp.
CGGAGCTGGCGCGCCGCCGCGCGGCCTGGACCGCGCCGCCGCCGGCGGCCACGCAGGGGGTGCTGCGCAAGTACATCCGGGTGGTGGCGTCGGCCTCCGCGGGGTGCGTGACCGATGGGTGACACCGTGCCGTCGCGCCCCACGGTGGGGTTCATCGGCACCGGGGCGATGGGGCTGCCCATGGCGCACAACCTGCTGCGCGCCGGCTTCCCGCTGGTGGTGCACACGCGCACCGCCGCGCGCGCCGCGCCGCTGGTGGCGGCGGGCGCCACGGTGGCGCCGTCGGTGGCGGCGCTGGCCGCGCAGTGCGACGTGGTTGCGTCGTGCCTCAACACGGTGGAGGCCAGCGAGGCGGTGTTCCTGGGCCCCGAGGGGGTGGCCGCGCACGCGCGCCCCGGCACGCTGTGGGTGGACCATGCCACCATCACGCCGGCGCTGGCGCTGCGCCTGGGGGCCGAGGCCGAGGCGCGGGGCGCGGCCTTCCTGGACGCCCCGGTGAGTGGCGGCCCCGAGGGGGCGGCCAAGGGGACGCTGGCCATCATGGTGGGGGGGAGCGGCGAGGCGTTCGCCCGGGCGCGCCCCATGCTGGAAGCCATGGGGCAGGTGGTGCGCCACCTGGGGCCGGTGGGGAGCGGGACGCACGCCAAGCTGGTGAACCAGCTGCTGACCTTCGTGCACGGGATGGCGGCGGCGGAGGCGATTGCGCTGGCCGAAGGGTTGGGGGTGGAGCTGGGGGCGCTGGCCGAGGTGCTGCGCGCCAGCTTCGGGCACTCGCGCATGCTGGACCGCACGCTGGCGCGGGTGCAGGCGGGGGATTACGCGGCGGGGGCCACGCTGCAGCTGTACACCAAGGACCTGGGGATCACGCAGGAGGCGGGGGCGGCGCACGGGATCGCGCTGCCGGTGCTGGCGCACGCGGCGGCGTTCCTGCGCGAGGCCATCGCCGAGGGGCTGGGGGCGCAGGACATCGCGGCGCTGCGGCTGCGGTATCCGGCGGCGCCTGATTTCCGCCTATCGGAATAGAGAATCGCGTGTCGGCACCGCGTCGGCCCGCTCAATGGCTGCCAAAACTTTTCATTGCCGGATCGTCCGGCGACCTGTACTGTATACCGGCCTGCATACGGACCCCGATCCGCACACGCTGGCGACCACTTGCCTGGAGGCTGACATGGTAGGGCTGTTCCCGAGGCGACTTTCCGCGCTGCTGGCGCTCGTCGTGGCTGCCGGCACCCTGCCGGCCCAGACGCCAGGGCGCATCACCGGGCGCGTGACCGACAAGGCCGGCGGGACCCCGCTGGAAGGCGCCCAGGTCCGCATTGAAGGGACCAACTTCGGTGCCATGACCGGCCCCGACGGCCGGTACACCATCGCGCGCGTCGCGCCGGGGGCGTACCAGCTGCGTGTCATCCGCATCGGCTACCAGTCGGCGCTGGCGCCGGCCACCGTCCGGGCGAACGAGGCGGCCACCGCCGACTTCACCCTCACCAAGGCGCCCTATCAGCTGGAGGCGATGGTCACCACCGCCACCGGCCAGCAGCTCACCCGCGAGCTGGGGAACGCCATCGCCAAGGTGGACGTCTCCAAGATCGTGGCCGAGCAGCCCATCACCGCCATGCAGGACGTGCTGAACGGCCGCATCGCGGGGGTGTCCATGCTGGCCTCCAGCGGCACGGTGGGCGGCGGGGCGCGCGTGCGCATCCGCGGCATCAGCTCGGCGTCGCTCTCCAACGAGCCGCTCATCCTGGTGGACGGCGTGCGCATGGAGTCGGGGTCGCCGGCGCTGGCCGGGACGCTGGGGATCGGCGGCGGCCGCCCCAGCTTCCTGAACAACCTGAACCCCGAGGAGATCGAGAGCATCGAGGTCGTCAAGGGGCCGTCGGCGGCAACGCTGTACGGCACGCAGGCGGCCAACGGGGTGATCGTGGTGACCACCAAGAAGGGGCGCGCGGGACCGCCCAAGTGGACGCTGTTCAGCGAGGGCGGGCGTTCGTACGACCCGGCCAGCTACCCGGGGATCTACTACACCGACGGCAAGGCGCCCAACGGCTCCGCCCGCGGCTGCCTGCAGTGGCAGGCCGCGCTGGGGCAGTGCACCATCACGCAGACGTACACCAAGAACCTGCTGGAGGACGCCGGCACCACGCCCATCGGCGTGGGCGACCGCCGGCAGCTGGGCGCGCAGGTCACCGGCGGCACCGACGCGGCGCGCTACTTCATCAGCGCCGACTGGGAGAAGGAGACCGGGTTGCTGCGCATGCCCGTGAACGAGATCGACTCGCTGTTCAAGGAGCGCGGCGTCACCAGCATCCCGTACAACCAGGAGGTCCCCAACCAGCTGGACCGGCGCAACATGCGCGTGAACCTGCAGATGCAGCTGGCGCCCAACGCCGAGCTGTCGATCAACAGCGGCTTCATGAACGCGTGGAACCTGCTCCCGCAGACGGGGGACAACCTGCAGGGCGTCATCGGGTCGGCGCTGTTCGGCAACCCGAACCCGGCGCTGACCAACCAGTGGGGGTTCGCGCCCCCCAGCCAGGGGTTCGCCAAGAGCGTCTCGCGCACCACCAACCAGTTCCTCAACTCGGCCACCGCCGGGTGGCGCCCCACCAGCTGGCTGTCCACGCGCGGCACCGTGGGGCTGGACTGGATGGCGTATGACAACGAGGCGCGCATCGCCAACGGGCAGGGGTGCAGCGTCTGCGGCATCGAGCGGCAGGGGACGCGCACCATCGACAAGTGGGTGAACGCGCGCTACACGGTGGACCTCAACGCCACCTCCACCTTCAACCTCCCGTGGAGCCTCAACTCCAAGACGGCGGTGGGGGTGCAGTGGAACCGCGACCGCCTCACGGGGGCGCTGAGCACGTCGCAGATCCTCCCGCCGGGGGGCTCCACCATCGATGCCGGCGCCCAGAAGACCTCCGGCGAGGCGACGATCGAGACGGCGTCGCTCGGGGTCTACGTGGAGGAGACGCTGGG
>JBILKP010000358.1:0-2967 GCA_044376625.1 Gemmatimonas sp.
CTGCGTATAGGGCCACGCCGACCCGGTCAGGGCCACCGCCTCGTCGGCGTGCCGCACAATCCACGCATACGTGCTGGCCCCCATGGCAATCGCCCCCACCTGGGCGATGAACGCCGGGAAGGTGGAGGCGTCGTCGTCCCCCAGCGCCATGAGCCAGTCCACCGAGTCATCAGGGGTGGCAAGGAAGCCGTCCAGCGAGGCGGCGGTGTAGTACTGGGTCTTCATGGGCGGTGGAGGCCGGGGACGTGGGTGCGGGGAGCGCTGGCCCAAGCTACCCGGGCGCGGCCACCTCGGGGCGCGACGCGGCGTGCACCGCCGGACCGGTCCTCGTGCGCTCCTGATGGCCTGTACAGCAACGCCGTTGACTTGCATCGAGCATACATGCATGTATCCATGCATGGCCTCCAAGACCATCTCCATCGATCTCGACGCCTATGAGCGGCTGCGCCGGGCCCGGCAGGCGCGCGATGAGTCGTTTTCCATGGTGATCAAGCGGGCCGTCTGGCCCGAACCACCCCGTACGGCGGGCGCGCTCCTGGATGCCCTGACGGCGCTCCCCCCGGTGGACGCGGCCGTGCTCGATCGCCTCGAGCAGGCCCAGCAGGATGACCGCACACCAGAGGACCCGTGGCGCGCCGCATCGCCCTCGACACCACGTTCCTGATCGACCTGCAGCGGGAGCGGCGGCGCGGGGAGGCGGTTGGCGCTGCCCACGCCTTCCTCCGGGGTGATCCCGGCGCCGCGCTGCTGCTCCCCGCCACGGTGCTTGGGGAGTTTGCCGAGGGGTTCGATCACCCCGACCACCCGGTGGTGCGGGCGGTCCGCGAGTTGCACACGTTGCTCCCCGTCGACGAGGAGACGGCGCTGTGCTACGCCCGCATCACCCGCGCCCTGCGGGCCGATGGGGCGCTCATCGGCAGCAACGACCTCTGGATTGCCGCCACCTGCGTGCGCCATGCGGTACCGCTGGTGACCGCCAACCTGGCCGAGTTCCGGCGGGTGGCCGACCTTGAAGTGATCGGGTACCGCTGACGCGGGGGGTGTCCGGGGCGCGCCGTGTCCCTCTCACGTCCCCCGCGGCTTGGCCCGCCGCGTGGGCTCCGCCGCCAGCGGGTCCTCGGGCCACGGGTGCCGCGGGTACCGCCCCCGCAGCTCCTTGCGCACCGCGAAGTACGACGACCGCCAGAACCCCGCCAGGTCGCGCGTCACCTGCACCGGGCGCTGCGCCGGCGACAGCAGGTGCAGCACCACCGGCACCCGCCCGTCCAGCACCGTGGGGGACGCGGTGCACCCGAACAGCTCCTGCAGCTTCACCGCCAGTACCGGGCCGTCGCCGCTCTCGGCGCACCCGTCGTAGTCCAGCGCGATGCGGCTGCCGGTGGGCACCGTGATGTGCGTGGGGGCCAGCCGCTCCAGCGCGGCGCGCTGCTCCCACGGCAGCCGCTCCAGCAGCGCGGCGTGCCAGTCCAGCGCCGCCAGCTGCTCCCAGCGGCGCACCCCGTCCAGCCACGGCGCCAGCCACATGGGCGCGCTGTCGGCCAGCGCGGTGTCCGACCAGTCGGGGAACCCGTCCCCCACCAGCCCCTGGCCCTGCGCCTGCACAAACCGCAGCCGCGCCAGCAGCCGGCGCGCCCCCTCCGGGAGCGGCCATGCGGCCACCCCCACCTGCTGCAGCTGCGCCACCACCACGGCGCGCACCGCCTCGGGGTCCACGTCGCGCCACGGCGCCTCGTCCAGCACCAGCGCCCCCAGGCGCGTGCGCACCACCGCCACCACGCGACCGGTGCGGTCGTCCCACGCCACCGCCGGCTCGCGCACCAGCGCGTCCGCGAACAGCGCGCGCACCGTCCCCTCGTCCAGCGGCGCCGCGTGCGCAATGCGCGCCTCCCCCGCAGTCCCCTCCAGCTCGGCCACCGCCAGCCACGGCGCGTCCCCCAGCGCGTCCCCCGGGGCCAGCACCGCGCCGCTGCCGTTGCGCAGGAGGTAGCGCGCCGGGCGCCCCGGCTCCCCCCCGGCGCGCCGCTGCGCGATGCGGTCGGGATACGCGCGCGCCACCAGCGCGCCCACGTCGGCGTCGTCCCAGCGCCACGCGTCCCCGCCCAGCGCCACCCCCACGGCACGGGCCAGCGCGCGCGCCTGCTCGCGCACGCGCCGCAGCGCCTCGCGGTCCACCGTGGCGGCGGCCACCACCCCGCCCACGTCACCGTCGCGGTGCAGCAGCTCGGTGCGCAGCCGCAGGTCGGCCGGCGGGCGCACCCACCCCTCACCGCGCAGCACGTCGCGCTCCTCCAGCAGCGCCGCCAGCGCCCCCCCCAGCGCCCCCTGCCCCTCGCCCTGCGCGGCCAGCAGCAGCGCCGCCAGCCGCGGCTCCACCGGCAGCGCAGCCATGCGCCGCCCCAGCGGGGTGATGCGCCCCGCCGCGTCCAGCGCCCCCAGCTGCGCCAGCAGCGCGCGCCCCTGCGCCAGCGCGCCGGCGGGGGGCGCGTCCAGCCACCGCAGCTGCGCCGCGTCGCGCACCCCCTGCTCCGCCAGCAGCAGCGCCAACGGCGCCAGGTCGGCCTCCAGCAGCTCGGCGCGCGCGCGCGGCAGCAGCGCGGCGTCCTCGTGCGCCTCCCACAGCCGGTAGCACGCCCCCGGCGCCACGCGCCCCGCGCGCCCGCGCCGCTGGTCGGCCGACGCGCGGGTCACCCGCACCGTGTGCAGCCGCGTGAGCCCCGCCGCCGCGTCGTAGCGCGGCACCCGCGACCCGCCGCTGTCCACCACCACGCGCACGCCGGGGACCGTCAGGCTGGTCTCCGCCACGCTGGTGGACAGCACCACCTTGCGCGTGCCGGGCGCGGCCGGCGCCAGCGCGCGCTCCTGCGCCTCCAGCGGCAGGGTGCCGTGCAGCAGGTGCACCGCGGCGCGATGCCGGCCCACCGCGTCGTCCTCCTCCAGCAGCGCCGCCACGCGTCGCTGCTCCGCCGC
>JBILKP010000359.1:0-2953 GCA_044376625.1 Gemmatimonas sp.
TTCCTGCGCGAGGCGCAGTACGGCGCCCGGGTGATACACCCCAACATCGTCCGCACCCTAGACTACGGGAAGGCGCCCGAGGGGGGGCGGCACTACCTGGCCATCGAATGGGCCAGCGGGGAGCTCCTTGAGCAGTACGCCGACCGGCGCGGGACGCTGGATCCGGGCGAGGTGGTGCTGGTGGTGTCGCAGATCGGCGAGGCGGTGGCGGCCGCGCACCGGGCCGGCATCGTGCACCGCGACCTCAAGCCCGAGAACGTGATGTACGACCCCGAGCAGCGGCACGTGAAGCTGCTGGACTTCGGGATTGCCGTGGACACCGAGGCGCCGGCGGAGCAGCGGCTGACGCGGGCGGGGTTCTTCGTGGGGTCGCTGATGTACGTGGCCCCCGAGGCGCTCTCGGGGGAGCTGGTGGGGCCGGCGGCCGACCAGTACTCGCTGGCCACGATCGCGTACTTCCTGCTGACGGGGGTGCTCCCCTACCCGGGGAAGACGCCGCGGGAGCTGTTCACGCAGCTGCTCACGCAGCCCCCCACGCCGCTCAACAGCGCCAAGCCGGGGAAGCGGTTTGCCCCCGCCGTGGAGGCGGTGCTCATGCGCGCGCTGTCGCGGCAGCCCGCCGACCGGTTTCCATCGGTGTCGGCGTTCACCGAGGCGTTTGCCTCGGCCACGGCCGGCGGCGGCGCGGACGCCTCCGCGCCGGACGAAGCGTCCTCGTCCGGGGGACTCCTGAACCTGATGAAGGGACTGTTTGGCCGATGACTGCCCACGACCAGCTGGTGCACCTGCTTGCCACCCGATCCGCCAAGCGCGGGGACTTCCTGCTGGCGTCGGGGCGCCGGTCGTCGCTGTACATCGATTGCCGCCTGACCACGATGAGTCCGGAGGGGCAGCTCCTCATCGGGCGGGAGGGGCTGGCGGCGGTGCGCGCCACGGGGTGGGGGGTGGACGCCGTGGGGGGGCTCACGCTGGGCGCCGACCCGATTGCCTATGCCATTGCCCATGCCAGCGCGCTGGCGCAGGAGGGCGGGCACGACGCCGGCGGGGCGCCGGCGGGGCCATTGGTTCGGGGGTTTACCGTGCGCAAGGAGCCCAAGCAGCACGGGACGGGGAAGCGGGTGGAGGGTCCGTTTGTCGCGGGGGACCGGGTGATCGTGGTGGAGGATGTCATCACCACCGGGGGTTCGGCGCTGAAGGCGGTGGAGGCGGTCCGGGAGGCGGGGGGCCAGGTGCTGGGAGTGCTGGCGCTGGTGGACCGCGAGGAGGGGGGGCGCGAGGTACTGGAAGCGGCCGGGCTGCCGGTGGTGGCCATGGTGCGGGCGCACGAGCTGCTGGCGGTGATGCCGGCCGAGCTGCCGACGGAGCTGCCGACGGCGTAGCGGGACGGCGGGGGGAGTTCCCCCGGGGGGGATTGGGTCGTCTTGTGGGGACATGGCTCCTCAGGCGCGTTCTTCCACCCCCCTGAATTCCCCGGCGTTGACCCCCGGGGCTGGCACCACGCTGCCGCGTGGCGTGCCGGTGGCGCCCTCGTTGTTCGAGGAGGAGAAGGCCAAGGACCTGGCCCTGATCAAGCACACCGGAAAGAACCGGGTGCGGATCACGCTGTTGCTGGGGGCGCTGTTTGCCGTGGCCAACCTGCTGGGCGTGGTGGACGGCACGCTCTGGATGACGGCGCTGGTCTCGGGCACGGCGCTGCTGTTCAACGTGCTCTTTGCCGCGGTCACGCGGCGGGTGTACCTGCGTTTCTGGCGCTATGGCGCGGCGATCCTGGATTCCGCCATGATCAGCTGCGCGGTGTTCCTGGGGGGGAAGCCGATCCTGGTGGTGATCTACTTCCTGTCGATTGTGCCGTATGCGCTGGACCGTGGGGCGGCGGTGGGGCAGGTGGCCACGCTGGCGGGGGTGGCCGGGTTCCTGGGGGCGTTGTGGGCGCATGCCCAGGTGAACCAGGAGATGATGCCGTGGAATGACGCCATGCTGGCGGCGCTGTTGCTGGTGCTGGCGGCGCAGCAGGCCATCGGGATTCCGGCGCGGTTGGAGGGGCGGATGCGGCGGGCCCGGGCGCAGATGGCGCTGGTGGAGCGGGGCGACCTGTCGGTGCGCATGGCGGCGCGGCATGACGACGAGCTGGGGTTCCTGGAGCGGAGCCTCAACCGCATGCTGGACGAGCTGACGGCGGTGATCGAGACGGTGCAGCGGGAGGCGGAGGCGCTGGTGCAGGTGGCCGGCGAAATGGAGGGGACGATGGCGGCGCTGCGTGGGCGCAGCGGCGAGGTGTCCTCTGGCGCCCACTCGTTGCGCGTCGAGGTGGCGCGCCAGCGTTCGGCGGTGCGCGAGGGGATGCAGGCCAGCCAGGAGGCGGCGCGGAGCGCGTCGGATGCGCGGGCGGTGGCGCTGGCCAACCGGGCGGCGGCGCAGCAGATGGACGCGGTGATGGTGGCGAGTCGCGAGTCGATTGACGAGGCGGCGCAGATGCTGCTGGTGGCGGGCGGGAGCGTGGAGGCGGCGGCCGAGCGGGTGCGGCGGCTGGGGCCGGCGTCGGAGCAGGTGGGGGAATTCGTGGCGCGGGTCGCGCGCATTGCGCGGCAGACGAACCTGCTGGCGCTGAACGCCGCCATCGAGGCGGCGCGTGCCGGCGAGGAGGGTGCCGGGTTCGCGGTGGTGGCCGACGAGATCCGGGCGTTGGCCACGGAGAGTGCGCAGGCGTCCAAGCTGATTGCGGCCACGGTGCAGCGGGTGCGCGAGGAGATGGCCGAGGCGGTGCGGGCCATGGATGACACCACGAGCGGGCTCTCGGGGGCCCGGACCATTGCCCAGGAGGCCCGTCAGGCGCTCACGACGCTGGTGGGGGGGATGGCGCAGGTGGCGGAGCGGGCGGAGCGGGTGACGGCGTTGTCGGAGGAGCAGGAGGCGCGCAGCCGGATGGTGGCGGGCACCTTTGACGCGTTGGAGG
>JBILKP010000101.1:0-9552 GCA_044376625.1 Gemmatimonas sp.
CGCGCCTCCAGCCCATCCCAATAGGCCGCGTCCGCCGGCGGGGCGTACTGCGCCCGCAGCGCCGCGGTGACGGCAGGGTCGGGGGATGACGGCACCGCGCGGGCGCCAAGGGCGGGACGCCGAGGGTGGCTCATGGGGCTAACCTGAGGTTGGAAAGGTGGCGCCGCAACTGGGTGCGGGCGTGGTGCAGGTCCGACCGGGCGGTCCCCTCGGGAATCCCGAGCAGCGCCCCGATTTCCGCGTGCTTGTACCCCTCCACGTCGTGGAGGACGATCACGGCCCGCTGCCGGGCACCCAACTGCGCCAGGGCGCGCTGCAGCCGGTCGCGCAGCTCGTCCGCCTCGGCGGGGTCGCGGTGGGGGGAGGCCAGCGATTCCGTCAGCTCGTCGGCGTCGCGCACCTTGCGCCGCCGCGCGATGTCGAGCGCCGCATTGGCCACGATGCGATGCAGCCACGCCCCGAACGCCTGTTCGGGACGGAACCGGTCCAGCGCCCGATACGCGTGGAGGAACCCGTCCTGCACCGCGTCCTCGGCGTCGTCGTGCGACAGCACGATGGCCCGCGCCACGGCGTACGCCCGCCGCTGATGGCGTCGGACCAGGCCGGCAAAGGCGGTGCCGTCCCCCGCCTGTGCCGCCCGCACCAACGCCTGCTCGGCGGCCGCATCATCCGGCAGCAACACCAGCGGGCCTCCGGAGCGCGGGGGAGTGGCGGACGAACGCGGGAGCAGAAAGGCAGTCATTGCGGGCGAGGGGGTTGCCCACGCTACGCGCCGGCGCCCGGAGACGTTGACCCCCCGGGGGTCCCCGCCAGTCCCAGCGCCTCGGCCGATGCCTGCATGGCGGCCAGCACCACCCCCAGGTGCTCGTCCAGCGGCACCCCCAGCGCGGCGGCGCCCTGCACGATGTCGTCCCGGTTGACCCCCCGGGCGAAGGCCTTGTCCTTCATCTTCTTCCGGATCCCCGCCACGTCCACGTCGTGCACCGAGCGGCTGGGCTTGACCAGCGCCGACGCCGTGATCAGCCCGGTCAGCTCGTCCACCGCGAAGAGCGCCTGCGCCATGCGCGTCACGCGGGGCACGCCGGTGTAGGGCGCGTGCCCCAGCACCGCCTCGCAGATGTCCTCGGGCCACCCCAGCGCGCGCAGCTCCCGCACCCCCTCGGCGGGGTGCTCCGCCTCGGCGGCCTGCGCCGCGTTCGGGAACCGCTCGTAGTCGAAGTCGTGCACCAGCCCGGCCAGCCCCCACCGCTCCACCTCCTCCCCCAGGCGCGCGGCGTAGTGCCGCATGGCGCACTCCACCGCCAGCATGTGGGTGCGCAGCGAGGGCGACTGCGTCCAGGCGTGGACCAGGGCGAGGGCGTCGGCGCGGGAGGGGAGCGGGGCGGCGTGGGACATGGGCGGGCGGGAGGCGGGAAGGGAGGCCCCGAACGGAACGCACTCAATGGGAACCCCCCCGGCGCCCTGGGGCGACGGGGGGGCGTCAGGAAGGCGACGACCGACGGCGGGGGGTTACCCCACCCGCACCGGTGCACCCTGCACCGCCGCCGCCGGCTTGGCCTCGGCCTTGTGGCCGGCGAAGATGCTGTTGGTCCACAGGACGATGCCGTAGAGGACCAGGCCGATGACGATGGCGCCGCCAATGAGCCCGGTGAAGGCCGCGCCCATGTCGCTGCCGCCGTGGCTCGCGCCCGGCGTGTGGTGTTCACCCATCTGGCGTTGCTCCGGAAAGAGGGTCGGTCGAGGAACCGGTCAGTCGACGTCGGCCACGCGCACCGACGTCATCGTGTCGCCCTGCACCATGGTGGGGAGGAGCTCCAGCCCCTGCCGCACCTGCCCGAACACCGTGTGCACCCCGTTGAGGTGCCGGGTGTTGGCCTGGCTGAGCACCAGGAAGAACTGGCTCCCGCCGGTGTTCTTGCCGGCGTGTGCCATGGACAGCGCCCCCACCTCATGCGTGTGCGGGTTGCCCGCCGTCTCGCACGGGATCGTCCACCCCGGGCCACCGGTGCCCACGGGCCCCTTGCCGTCCTTGGTGTGCGGGCAGCCGCCCTGCACCACGAAGTCGGGGATCACGCGGTGGAACTTGATGCCGTCGTAAAAGCCGCTGTTGGCGAGCTGCTCGAAGTTCGCCACGGTCTTGGGGGCCTCCGCCGGGAACAGCTCCACGACGAGGGTGCCCTTGGTGGTCTCGATGGTTGCCTGCTTGGCCACGGGACTCCTGGATGGGGTGATGAGCCTGCGACCAGAAGCTAACGGCCGGACCGCGCCGCCACCACGCCGGCGGAGGGGCACACGTCGGCCAGGAGGCACCGGTCGCACGCCGGCGTCCGGGCCAGGCACACCCGCCGCCCGTGCCAGATGAGCAGGTGGCTCAGCAGCGCCCACCCCGCCTGCGGGAACAGCGGCATGAGGGCGCGCTCGATCCGCACCGGGTCGGGCTCCCGCGTGAGCCCCAGCCGCCGCGCCAGCCGCTGCACATGGGTGTCCACCACGATCCCGACATTGATCCCGAAGGCGTTCCCGAGGATCACGTTGGCCGTCTTCCGCCCCACCCCGGGGAGCGGCACCAGCGCCTCCAGCGACGCCGGCACCTCCCCCCCGTGCTCCGCCACCAGCACCTGCGCCATCCCCACCAGCGCCCGGGCCTTGGCGCGGAAAAAGCCGGTGGAGCGGACCAGCGCCTCCACGTCCCCCTGCTCGGCCACCGCCAGCGCCGCCGCGTCGGGGTAGCGGGCAAAGAGCGCCGGGGTGACCAGGTTCACCCGCGCGTCGGTGCACTGCGCCGACAGGATCGTGGCGCACAGCAGCTCGAAGGCGTTGCGGTGGTCCAGCTCGCAGTGGGCGTCGGGGTACTCGGCGGCCAGCCGCTCCCACACCACGGCGGCCAGCGCCGCGCGCGCCGCCACGGTGCGCGGCGCGCGCGCCACCGGCGGCGCCTGCTGCGACGGCTTGTCCCCCCGCGCGCGCCTCCCCGCCGGCATGCGCTAGCCCCGCCGCGCCCGCGCGAACGCCAGCACGCCGTCGGCGTCGCGATGGTTGAGCACGTCCGCAGGCGCCAGCCATCCCTGGCGCGCCACCGCCACCCCCAGCGCCAGGTGGTCGAAGCCGTCGGGCGAGTGCGCGTCGGGGCCGATGCTCACCAGCGCGCCGGCCTCGCGCGCCACGCGGCAGCCGTCCCCGTTGAGGTCCAGCCGGTGCGGGTCGGCATTGAGCTCCAGGGCCACCCCCACCGCCGCCGCCTTGGCGGCCACCGCCGGCAGGTCCAGCGGGTACGGCTCGCGCGTGAGCAGCAGCCGCCCCGTGGGGTGCCCCAGGATCGTCAGGTGCGGGTCGTCGAGCGCCCGCAGGACGCGGTCGGTCATCTGCCGCGCCTGCATCCCGAAGCGCGCGTGCACCGACCCGATCACGAAGTCGAAGCGGTCCAGGAACGCCGCGTCGTAATCCAGCCGCCCGCAGGGGAGGATGTCCGCCTCGATCCCCTTGAGCACGCGGAAGTCGGCGCCCTGCGCGGCCCACGCGGCGTTGAGCGCGTCGATCTCGTCGTGCTGCCGCAGGATGGCGTCGCGCGTGAGGCCGCCGGCGTAGGTGCTGGACTGCGAGTGGTCGGACACCCCCAGGTAGCGCAGCCCGCGCGTGCGCGCCGCCTCCGCCATGTCCGCCAGCGTGGCATGGCCGTCGGAATCGTGCGAATGGCAGTGCAACGCCCCGACCAGGTCGTCCAGCCCCACCAGCCGTCGCAGCCGCTCCCCCGCCGCCACGGCGCCGCGCCCCTCGCGCGCCTCGGGGGGGAGCCACGGCAGCCCCACGGCGGCGTACAGCGCCGCCTCATCGGCCACCGGGGGACCGTCCCACCCGTCGGCGGTGAGCGTCACGCCGCGCGCGGCGGCATGCGCCACCACCTCCGCCACATGCGCCGCGCTGCCGGTGGCGTGCCAGCGCGCGTGCACGAACTGGTCGGGGCGCACGCAGGTGAGCGCCAGCCGCACCCCGTCGGCCAGGCGGACCAGGCGGGTGCGTCCCCCACCGCCCCCCGCGCCGCCCAGCCGCTGGAGCAGGGCGTCGGCCACCAGCGCCGGCGGACCGTCCACCGCGACCACCAGCGCCACCGTCCCCACGGTCTCCGCGCCGCGGCGCACGTCCCCCGCCGTCTCCGCCTGGCGCACCGCCGGGTGCCCGCGCAGCGCGGCCAGCAGGCGGTCGGCGGTGGCGGCGGCGTGCGGCCACAGCATGGGGGTGCCGGCGTCGCGCCGCTCTGCCAGCGCGGCGCGGATGCGCTCGGCGCTGCGCGCGCCAAAGCCGGGGAGCGCCGCCACGCGCCCGTCGTGCACCGCCGCCTCCAGCGCCTGCACCGACTCCACGTGGAGCCCCTCGTGCAGGGCGCGGATGCGCGCGGGGCCCAACCCCGGCAGCTGCAGCAGCTCCAGCAGCCCCTCCGGCGTGGCCTCCTGCAGCCCCTCCAGCCGCGCCGAGCCCCCGGTGGCCGCCAGCTCTGCCAGCACCGCGGTGGCCACCTCGGGGAGCGGTGCCTGGGCCTCCACGGCCGCCGCCGCCGCCGCGTCCAGCGCCGCCGTGTCCAGCGGGGCCTCGCCGCGGGCCACGGCGCGCCGCCCGGCCCCCTGCACGGCCCCCACGACCTCGCGCGGGGCTCCGTGCAGCTCCAGCAGCGTGGCCAGGTGGGTCAGCGCGTGTCCGGCGGTGCGGCAGTCCATGGCGGGGAAGCTAACGCGGGCCTCCCCCCGCCGGATCGTCCAGGAAGGCGCGCACCGCGGCCCACAGCGGCGTGGGGGCCTCCACGTAGGGCACGTGGCCGCACCCGTCCAGCACCACCAGGCGGGCACGGAGCGCGGTCGCCGCGGCCTCCGCCGACGCCAGCGGGATGGGGTCCTCGCGCCCATGCACCACCAGCGCCGGGGGGGCGCCGGGGGTGGCGCCCAGCTGCGCCAGCGCGGGGCGCAGGTCGTAGTCCCCCAGGCTCTCCCACACCGCCTGCTGCACCTTGGCGGTCACCCGGAAGGGGGTGAGGTCGCGGGCGCGCTGCGGGTCGGCAAAGTAGCCGGCCACGCTGAGCTCGAAGGTGCGCTGCCGGTAGGCCGCCGGGTCGGTGTCGCGCAGCCCCGAGGCGGCCAGCGCCTCGCGCAGCGCCACCACGGCGGGGGCGCGTCCGCGGGCGGCCAGCGCCCCCTCGAACTCGGCGCGCCACCCGCGGGCGATGGGGGCCGGCGAGAGGAGCACCAGCGCGCGCACGGCGGGGAGCGGGCGCTGCCGCCCCTCGAGGGCGTACAGCATGGCCAGCAGGGCGCCCCACGAGTACCCCACCAGCACCGGCGGGACGGGGCACAGCTCGCGGCACACGGCGGCCAGGTCGTCCACCTGCACCCGCCACGTCACCGGCGCCGGATCGTCCGTGCGCGAGCGCCCCCCGCCGCGCTGGTCGTAGGTGATCAGCCGCCACCGGTCGGCCAGCGCCAGCGCCTGCGGGTACAGGTAGTCGTGGTGCGCCCCGGGGCCTCCGTGCAGCAGCAGGAGGGGCGGGGCGCCCTCGGGGCCATCGGCGCGCCAGGAGAGGGGCAGGGGGGTGGTGCGGGTGGCGCCATCGGCCGCCGCGGGGGGGATGGGAGGCATGCGTGCAAACAACGCGGCGCCCGGGGGGGGCGCGCAAGCCGTCGTCGCTTAGTTTACGGGGATGTCCCAGCCCCCCCGCCAGGACCGCCCCGCCTCGGGCGCCGCCGCCGCCCAGTTGGAGAAGGAAGCCCGCTTTGCGCGCGCCACCGGTGGCGTGCGCGGCGAGTCGCGCACCCTGGTGCGCGCGCTGGTGGCGTTGGTGGACCAGGTGGCGCTGCTAGGGGCCGCCGCAGGCAACCCGGCTGCGGGACGGGCGCCGGCGCCTCCCGCCGAGCTGGCCGCGCGCGAGGAGGCCACCAAGGTGGCGCTGCGCCGCTGCACCGCGCGGTTGCGCGACGGCACGCTGCACTGCCAGGTGCAGGGCGACCGGATGCTCCTGGACGGCGTGCCGGTGGACGCCAACCAGCTGGTGAACGACGCCGTCCTGCGGCGCCTGCTCAAGCGGATGCAGCAGCTGGAGATCGGCACCATCGTCATCCGGCAGTGGACCACGGCGGGGGAGGTGCTGGCGGTGGCGCGGCTGCTGGCCACCGGGCGGCGCCCCGATCCGGCAGCCCCGCGCCCGGCGCTGCTGCTGCACAGCTGGAGCTCCAAGGTCACCTCGGTGGCGGGGGACGCGCCGCCGCCGCCGCTGCGTGTGAGCCCTGACGCCGAGCGCGCGCTGGCGGCGCTGGCGGCGGCGCGCACCACCGCCGAGGCCGTGCAGGCGGCGCCGCCGGTGGTGGCCGCGCTGCAGGCGGCCGCGCAGCAGGGGGACGCGGAGGGGGTGGAGGCGATCGCGGTGGCGGCGCTGGCGTGGCAGCAGGCGCTGGGCACCGGGGCCGGGCGCCTGGCGGCCGAGTGGGTGCTGCGCTCGCTGGTGGCCCCCGCGGTGCTGCCGCTGCTCATCAACCGGCTGCCGCACACCACCGCCCCGCGCGCGCTGCACCAGCTGCTGGCGCGCGGCGGCGAGGTGGTGGTGCGGCAGCTGTTCGAGCGTCTCCCGGCCGACGAGGGGGCGTTTGCGCGCCGCACCTACTTCGACACCATCGAGGCCACCGACCTGGGGGCCACCTTCCTGGTGGAGCAGCTGCAGGACGCGCGGTGGATGGTGGTGCGCAACGCGGCGTGCCTGCTGGGCAACCTCGGGGTGACGGGGGCCGACGCCGCGCTCATCGCCACGCTGGCGCACGCCGAGGAGCGGGTGCGGATGGCGGCGGCGCGCGCGCTGCTGCAGCTCGCGACGCCCAAGGGGCTGCAGGCGCTGCACGCGGCGATCAGCGACCCGAGCGCGGAGGTGCGGCGCGTGTCGGCCGCGGCGTTCGGCGTGCCGGGGAGCGGCCCCGGGGGCGGGCGCCCGGTCACGCAGCGGCTGGTGGCGGCGCTGGACCGCGAGCGCGACGAGGACGTGGTGCTGGAGATGCTCGCGTCGCTGGGCTCGATGGGGAGCGCCGACGCGATGCAGCGGCTGGTGCGCATCGCGCTCCCCGCGCCCAAGGCGTCGATCGAGCTGACCGAGCGCGCGGTGCCGCACGACTCGTGGATGCGCATCGCCGCGCTGGAGGCGATGGTGCGCGCCCGCGGCCACTACGCGCGCGCCGCCATCGAGACGCTGCTGGAGGACGCCGACCCCGAGGTGGTGGGGGCGGCGCAGCGGCTGGCGCCGGTGGTGGAGGTCCGCTAGGCGCCCGCCCGCGGACCGCGCGCCGTCAGCGCGCGGTGAAGTCCGTGGACGCCGTCACCTGCCGGCACGCCTCGGCAATGATCGCCGCCGCCCGGTCCAGGTCCTCCAGCGACACCAGCTCGTTGGGCGAGTGCATGTAGCGGTTGGGGACCGACACCAGCGCCGTGGCCACCCCGCCCCGCGCCAGGTGCATCGCGTCGGCGTCGGTGCTGGTCATCCGCCCCGCCGCCGCCACGCCGTACGGGATGGCCAGCCGCGCGGCCGCGTCGGCCAGCAGCCGGAAGGGGACCGGATGGATCACCGAGCCGCGCGCCAGCACGGGCCCCCCGCCGATCGTCGCCTCGCCGTGCTCCTTCTTCTCGATGCCGGGGTGGTCGGTGGCCACCGTCACGTCCACGGCAATGGCCATCGCCGCGTGCACCGACTGCGCCGCCACGCGCGCGCCGCCCCCCGCATAGCCGATCTCCTCCTGCGTGGTGGCCACCGCCACCACGCGCGCCGCCCCCGGCGCCTCGGCGTAGCGCCGCAGCGCCTCCAGCACCACGAACGCCCCGATCCGGTTGTCGATGCACCGCGACACGATCCGGTGGTTGGGGAGCTCGAGCACCCGCTGGTCGATCACGCCGGGGTCGCCGATGGCGATCCGCTCCAGCGCCTCCGCGCGCGACGTGGCCCCGATGTCCACCCAGAGGTCGGACATCTTGGCGGCCTTGTCACGCTCCTCCGGCTTGAGCGCATGGATGGGCTTGCGCCCCACCACGCCGAACACGTCGCCGTCGCGCCCCAGGAAGCGGATCCGCTGCGCCACCAGCACCTGCGGATCCCACCCGCCGATCCCCTCGAGGTACAGGTACCCCCGGTCGTCCACGTGCGTGACGATCACGCCGATCTCGTCGATGTGCCCCGCCAGGAGGATGGTGGGCGCGTCGTCCCCCCCCGTCCCCTCCACGGTGGCCAGCGAGTTGCCGAGCACGTCGCCGCGCACGGCGGCGAAGGGGGCGGCTTCCTCCCGCCACACCGCGGCGGCCGCCGCCTCGAATCCGGAGGGGCCCGGGGTGTCCAGCAATCGCTTCAGGAAGGCAATGGCAGAGTTCGTCAGCATCGGGGAAATATACGTGGTAGACTTACAAGATGACTGCCACCCTCCTGCTCCTCGCCATCGGCGCGGGTGCCGGGTTCCTTTCGGGAATCTTCGGCATCGGCGGCGGGATCATCATCGTCCCGGCGCTCATCTTCCTCGGGCGCTACTCGCCGCAGGAGGCCGCCGGCACCTCCCTGGGGGCCATGATGCTCCCACTGGGCGCCGCCATCGGCGCCCTGACGTACTATAAAGCCGGCCACCTGGCGTGGCGCAACGCCCTGCTGATTGCCGGCGGGATGTTCGTGGGGGCCTGGCTGGGCTCCAAGCTGGCCACCAACGTGGAGGGGCCGCTGCTGCGCAAGGGATTCGCCCTCCTGCTGGTGTTCATGGCGTGGAAGATGTGGAAGGGGTGATGCGCCGGGCGTGGGCCGGGTCCAGCGGCGTGAAGCACGCCGGGTTGAAGATCCGGGCCATCGCCTCGATGCCGTCCACCACCCGGGGCCCCGGGCGGCTCACCAGCGCGTTGGCGTCCAGCGCCCACACGGCGCGCCCCGCCAGCCACCCCCACGCCGGGTCGTCCAGCAGCCGTGCCGCCTCCGCCGCGGCGGCCTCCAGCCCGTAGCCGCAGGGGGCCACCAGCACGATGGCCGGATCGGCCGCCGCGAGCGCCTCCAGCGGCACCGGCACCGAGTGCGCCCCCGCCGTCCCCGCCACGTCGATCCCGCCGGCCCGCTTCACCTGCTCGGGACCCCAGTGGCCAGCCACGAACACCGGCGCGGTCCACTCCACCAGCGCCACCCGCGGACGGGGCGCCGCCGCCGCCTTGAGCACCTCGTGCACCCGCCGCACGCGCGCCTCCAGCCCGGCCACCAGCTCCGCCCCCTCGTCCGTCGCCCCCACCGCCGCCGCCACCCGGCGGATGTCGTCCAGGATCCCGGCCACCGTGGTGCCCCCCAGCGTGACCACGGCGGGGACCGGGTCCAGCCGCGCCGCCAGCGCCCGCACGTCGTGCTCGGACACCGCGCACACGTCGCACAGCGCCTGCGTGAGCAGCAGCCGCGGATGCAGCGCCCGGATGCGCGCCTCGTCCAGCGTGAACAGCGCCGCCCCCGACGCCGCCAGCGCCCGCACCTCGGCGTCCACCGCGGCGGGATCCCCCAGCGGCTCCCCCGCCAGCGCGCCAGCC
>JBILKP010000360.1:0-2951 GCA_044376625.1 Gemmatimonas sp.
CGGCTGCTGTCGCTGGTGCTGGAGGGGCCGGTGCGCCTGGGGGCGGGGATTGACGAGTCCACCGCCCTGGTGATCGGCCCCGACCGGCGGTGGCGCGTGAGCGGGGCGAGCACGGTGGTGGTGTACGACGCGCGACAGGCACAGCCGGGGCCGGCGGGGCTGCCGCTGGGGGGGAGCGGCATCGTGACGCACGTGCTGCCGGCGGGATCGCGCTTTGACCCGGCGACGGGGCGCGCCACGCTGCCCCGGTAACGCGCGCGACCCCGGGGCGGCCGCTTACCGCCGCGGCACCCCCCGCTCGGTCATCACCCCGCCGTCGCCCACCAGCGCCACCGACAGCGCGTCCGCCTCCCACGCGGCGCGCAGCACGCCCCCCAGCGGCAGCGTGCCACTGGCCGAGGTCATCCCGGGGCCCAGCAGCCGGCTGTCCACGCGCTGGGCATTGGCGGGGACCTCCACGCGCGTGGACACGGTGCCGGTGGCGCTGGCGCCGCTGATGACGCCCATGAGCGGCTGCCCGCCGCCACGCCGCCGCATCACCAGCGCGTGGACGGCGCCGGCGCGCGGGCCGGTGACCTGTGCCGTCCAGCGGAACTCGTGGCGCACCGGGTCTGCCGTGATGGTGAGGCGCGCCACCACCCCCGGCTGCGCCAGCGTGACCGTCACCGGCCGTGCCACCGGGGCGCGCCCCGCCACCAGCGGCGGCGTGGTGTGCGGCGCACGGCGCAGCGGGCGCGCGCGCTCCAGCGCATACGCGTACGCCACCAGCTGCGTGTCGGCGAAGGCGCGCCCCAGCAGCTCCAGGCCAATGGGGAGCCCGTCGGCGCCAAAGCCCGCGGGGAGGCTGATCGCCGGGAGCCCGCTCTGCGCGCTGAGGTTGCAGGTGCCGCCGCCCTGCACCTCCCCCAGCGGCACCGGCTTCTGCCGCATGGCGGGGTAGGCCAGCGCGTCCAGCCGCAGCGAGTCCATGAGCGCGTCCACGCGGGCGCGCAGGGCGCCCTGCCGTGCCAGGATGGTGCGGTGCCAGGGGGTGTCCTCGGCGCTCACCGTGTCCACCACGCGGAAGCGCGCCTCCAGCTGCCGGTCGAAGAGCCCGCGGTCCAGGATCTCGCGCACGCTGCGCACCGGCGCGCCGGGGACCGCCGCCAGGTAGCGCAAGAGGTCGAACTTGGTCTCGGCGTTGATGGCGCTGGTGTTGGCCAGCAGCGTGTCGAACTCCGGCATGGCCACGTCCACCACCGTGGCCCCCTGCGCGCGCAGCGCGGCGATGGCGCTGCGCACCGTGTCGGCGACCTCGCCGTCGGTGTCGCGGAAGTACGGCAGGAACACGCCGATGCGCGCGCCGCGCAGCGCGTCCATGCGCAGCGCCGCGCTGAAGCGCACGGGCGCCCGCCCGCGCAGCCGGTGCGTGGTCGTGTCGGCCTCGTCCAGCCCCACGGTGACGTCCAGCGCCACGGCCAGGTCGGCCACGGTGCGCGCCATGGGGCCGCCGATGTCCTGGGTGTGCGACAGCGGCACGATGCCGGTGCGGCTGACCAGCCCCATGGTGGGGCGGAGCCCCACGAGGTTGGCGTAGGCGCTGGGGATGCGGATGGAGCCGCAGGTGTCGGAGCCCCACCCCACGGCGGCAAAGCTGGCGGCGATGGCCGCGCCGGTGCCGCCGCTGGAGCCGCCGGGGCAGCGGGTGGGATCGTACGGGTTGCGCGTCTGTCCGCCCAGCGAGGAGATGGAGGTGATCCCCGCGGCCAGCTCGTGCAGGTTGCTCTTGGCCAGGAGGATGGCCCCCGCCTCGCGCAGCCGCGCGATGACGAAGGCGTCGCGCGCCGGCTGGCTGGCGGCCAGCGCCAGCGATCCCGCGCTGGTGGGCATGTCGCGCGTGTCGTAGTTGTCCTTCACGATGACGGGGACGCCATGCAGGGGCCCTCGCACGCGCCCGGCGCGGCGCTCGGCGTCCAGCGCGGCCGCCTCGGCGCGCGCCCTGGGGTTCACGCGGATGAGGCTGGTGAGCGCGGGGCCCGCGTGGTCGTACGCGGCGATGCGCGCCAGGTACGCGTCCACCAGCGCCACGGCAGTGGTGCGCCCGGCGGCCATGGCGGCCTGCAGGTCGGCCACGGAGGCCTCGGTGACCTCGACCGGGGGCGGCGCGGCGCGGCGTGCGGGTTGCGCGGCGGCCGGGGTGGCCAGGAGGAGTGCGGCCGGGAGGGTGACGAACAGGCGATGGGGGAAGCGCATGGCGGCGGGGGCTTGGGGTGCCCCCAAGCTACGGCGACCCCGGAGCCCGCGTCAGCGGTTGGCCGCTGGCGCGGGCCGCCCCATCAGTTCCGGGACCCGCCCGTCGTCGCCGGCGCCGCCGCCCGTCCGCGCACGTGGTCCACCACCTCGCGCACCGCCGCGATCACCAGGTCCGGGCGGTCGAACTGCAGGTAGTGCCCGCTGTCGGGGACGCGCACGTGGCGCCCGCGCGTGGACCAGGTCGCCTCCTCCACGTGCAGGGTATCCCAGATGGCGCGCATGGCCGCGCCTTGCCGCTCCGAAATCTGCATCTGGGCCAGCTCGTTGGCGCCCAGGGGGCGCAGCGCCGTGAGCACCACCAGCGGGCGGTCCCCCAGCGGGCGGTCCCCCACCGCGGTGGTCACGCGCGCCTGCTCCATGCTGGCACCGAGCGCCGCCGCTTCCGCCATCACGGCCGGCATGCCTTGCGGCTGGAAGCGCCCGGCCACGGCCAGCTGCGGGGGCGGGAAGCCGGGGAACTGCGCCGTGTCCGGTTGCAGGAAGAGACGCATCCCGCCGCTGGCAGCCAGCACGCGCGCGACGCCCATCTGCGACGCCATCTTCCCCGTCAGGTCGCCCACCGCCGGCCGAAGGCGCGCCTCCTGTTCCGGGTGCGACGCGTCCACCAGCACCAGCCCCGCCACGTTCGCCGGCCGCGCGGCGGTGAACACCAGGGCGTA
>JBILKP010000361.1:0-2946 GCA_044376625.1 Gemmatimonas sp.
CCCTCGCCTCGGTGGCGCGAAACGTTCGGGAGCAGCGTTCGGGGGCGGTGGCGGGCATCACGGTCGCGATGCGCGCTCATGGCACGGTGCGACAGCGCGCCGCCAGTTGACCGGTGGCCAGGGCGAGGTCACAGTCGACCACGAGCAGCCCCGCCTGATCGTACGGCTGCCAGGCCACGATGGTGCCGTCGGGGGCGGCCACGGCGCTGGTGGTGGGCGCCCCGGGGCCCGCGCAGTTCACGGTGGCAAACCACACGGTGTTCTCGGCAGCGCGACACCGCACCGCGGCCTCGTGGAAGGTGTTGCGCGGGTCGCCGTACTGCTCCGGGCGGAAGCTCCCCGGCTCGGCCTCCCCGTAGTGCGGGTGCACCACCAGCTTCGCCCCGCGCCGCGCGGCCCAGCGCACGGTTTCCGGATAGCGCCACCCCTCATGGCAGATGACGATCCCGAAGGGGACGCCCCCCACCTCGAAGAGCTGTCGCTCGGCGGCCGCCACGTAGCCGTTGTCCTCCGACGGATCGAGCTGGACCTTGTCCTGCCACCCCACGCGCCGCCCCTCCTGGTCGATCACCAGCGCGGTGAGCACGAGCCCCGCGGGGGTGAACCGCTCGGTGCCCAGCACCACGGCAATGCGCGCCGCCGCGGCCGCCGCCGCCACGGTGCTCCATGCCGCCTCGAGGTAGGCGGCGTCCGCCGGCGGGACGTGCCGCGTGGGCCAGCGGTAGCCGGGGATGTAGCACTCGGGGAACACCACCATCTGCGCGCCGTGGCGAGCCGCCTCGTGCACCGCGTCCACCGCCAACGCGACGGCGACCTGCGGCGAGTCGGGGTAGCGGAGGGCGGCGAGGGCGAGACGGAGGGTGGTCATCAAGGCCTCGGAGGGCGGTGCTCGTGCAGCGGCCGTATCAGCGGTCCCGTGAGCCTATGGCGCGACGGACACGCTCGCAAGCGCGGCGGTTAGATTCCCGCATCCTGCCGCCCAGCGGCCTCGTGCACCCCTCCCGCTTCGTCACGCCATGCGCCTCCTGACCGCCTCGCTCCTCCTGCTTGCCGGTGCGCCGGCGCTGCTCTCGGCCCAGGCTGGCGCGCGCCGCGCCGCCCCCAGCACGCGCGCCACCGCGGAGGTGGCGCTGACCTTTGCCGACACCGCGGCGCAGCGCGCGGCGGGGAAGCCGGCGCTCATCCGCCTGGACTACGGCCAGCCGCACCTGCGCGGCCGGCACATCCTCACCGACAGCCTGGTGCCGCTGGGGACGGTGTGGCGCCTGGGCGCCAACGCGGCCACGCTGTTCACCACCGACGTGCCGCTCACCATGGGTGGCGTGGCCGTGCCGGCCGGGCGCTACGTGGCGCAGATGCTCCCGGCCACCAGCGGCTGGACGCTGATCCTGCAGGCCGAGACCACCGGCGCCGCACAGGTGAACGTGACGCCGTATGACGCCAGGAAGGATGCCGCGCGCATCCCGATGCGCAGCAGCACGCTGACCACGCCGCTGGAGAGCCTGAGCATGTGGCTGGTGCCTTCCACCGCACCGGGCGCGCAGCGCGGCGAGCTGCGCATTGGCTGGGACGCGGTGCTGCTGACCACGGAGTGGGTGGTGCGCTAAGGGAGCGCCCGCGCCCCGGCGGGGCGCTGGAACGGCACCCCCGGCCCCCCGTCGCAACCTTCCACCGCAACCCCGCGCCATGCCTGCACGCTCCCTCGTTCGCCTGGCCGCGCTGATCCTGCCGGCGCTGGCCCACCCCGCCGCGACCGCGGCGCAAGAGCCCGTCCCCTACCAGGCGGACGTTGCCGCCGGGGAGCTTGTGGCGCGCCGCGCCCGCGTGCTGGAGTCCATCGGGGCGCAGGCGGTGGCGGTGGTGCAGGGGGCCACCGGCCTCCCCGGCTTCAGCGTGTTCCGGCAGGCCAACGACTTCTACTACCTCACCGGCGTGGAGTCGGCGCACGCGTACCTGCTGCTGAACGGGCGCGCGCGCACCGCCACGCTGTACCTCCCGCACCGCGACGCCGCGCGGGAGCGCTCCGAGGGGAAGGTCCTGGCCGTGGAGGACAGCCTGCTGCTGAAGCAGCTCACCGGCGTGGATGCGGTGCGTCCGCTGGAGGGGCTGGCGCAGGACCTCGTGGGCGCCGACCTGCTGCGGCCACCGGCGCTGGCGCTGTACACGCCGCTGGCGCCCATGGAGGTGGGGAACGACAGCCGCGACGAGCTGCTGGCCGCGCAGGCGCGGGCCGCCAGCGACCCCTGGGACGGGCGCCCGTCGCGCGAGGCGCATTTCGTGCAGCTGGTGCGCGCGCGCTTCCCGCAGCTGGAGGTGCGCGACCTCTCCCCCACGCTGGATGCGCTGCGCACCATCAAGAGCCCCGCGGAGATCGCGCTGATCCGCCGCGCCACGCAGCTGGCGGGGCTGGGGATCATCGAGGCCATGCGCTCCACGCGCCCCGGGGTGATGGAGTACCAGCTGGACGCGGCGGCCAAGTACGTGTTCCACCTGAACGGCGCGCGCGGCGACGGCTACGCCTCGATCATTGCCGGGGGGACCAACGCCTTCCTGGGGCACTACTTCCGCAAGGCGGACCCGCTGCGCGACGGCGACCTGGTGCTCATGGACTATGCGCCAGACTACCGCTACTACACCAGCGACGTCACCCGCATCTGGCCGGTGAACGGCACCTTCACGCCGGCGCAGGCGGCGCTGTACGCGTACATCGTGGCGTACCGCGATGCGCTCTTCCGCCACATCCGCCCCGGCGTCACCGCCGACGAGGTGCTGGACCGCGCCGCGGCCGACATGCGCGCGTACCTGGAGGGGAAGAGCTTCGCCACGCCGGCGCATCGCCGCGCGGTGGAGGAGGGGCTCCGCTTCCGCGGGCACTTCCAGCACCCGGTGGGGATGGCGGTGCACGACGTGGGGCGCGTGCGCGGCGTGCCGCTGCGCCCCGGCATG
>JBILKP010000102.1:0-9517 GCA_044376625.1 Gemmatimonas sp.
TGGACGTGCAGAAGGCGGAGCGCGAGGTGTTCATCACCCGGTGGCGGCTGGAGCCGAAGGATCCCGCCGCCTATGCGCGCGGCGAGCTGGTGGAGCCGGTCACGCCCATCGTGTACTACCTGGACCCGGCCACCCCCGCGCGCTGGAAGCGCTACGTGAAGGAGGGGGTGGAGAACTGGCAGCCGGTGTTCGAGAAGGCCGGCTTCCGCAACGCCATCGTGGCCCGGGAGGCGCCCTCCAAGGCGGAGGACCCCGACTTCGACCTCGACGATGCGCGCTACTCGATCGTGCGCTGGGCGGCCAGCCTGGTGCGCAACGCCACGGGGCCCCACACGCACGACCCGCGCTCGGGGGAGATCCTCAACAGCGAGATCACGTGGTACCACAACCACATGCGCTCGTACCGTAACTGGCTGATCATGGAGACGGGCGCCGCCAACCCGATGGCGCGGTCGCTGGACATCCCCGACGAGCTGATGGGGGAGACGATGCGCCAGGTGATCACCCATGAGATCGGCCACGCGCTGGGGCTGCAGCACAACATGATCGCCTCGGCCAGCTTCCCGGTGGATTCGCTGCGCAAGCCCTCGTTCACGCGGGTGTATGGCGTGAGCGCCACCATCATGGACTACGCGCGGCAGAACTACGTGGCGCAGCCCGAGGACGGGCTGCAGCCGCGGGACTTCATCCGCCGCGTGGGTCCCTTCGACGACTTCGCCATCACCTGGGGCTATCGGCTCATTGACGCCCCCACCCCAGCCGCAGAGCGGGCCACGCTCAACCGCTGGCTCACGCAGCAGACCGGGCCCTTCCCCTACCGTTTCGCCTCGCAGGGGGTGGCAGCGGGCGACCCGCGCAACCAGACGGAGGACCTGGGGGACGATCCGGTGCGGGCGGGGCGCTACAGCACGATGAACTACCGGCGGATGATCCCCAACCTGGTGGCGTGGACGCGGGTGCCCGGGGAGGATTTCTCCGAGCTGCGGGAGGTGTACGAGGAGGCGGTGGGGCGCTGGTTCGGGAACATGCAGCACGTGGCCACCGTGGTTGGGGGGGTGGAGGTGGAGCTCAAGAGCGCCGAGCAGGCGGGGGCGGTGTATCGCGTGGTGCCCCGGGCGCGGCAGGAGGAGGCGCTGCGGTTCCTGGCGGAGCAGGTGTTTGCCACCCCCACGTGGCTGTCCCCCCGGGAGATCACGTCGCGCATCGGCCCCACCAACGTAGTGGCCCAGCGGCAGGCGGCGGTGGTGGCGTCGCTGCTGTCCCCCGCGCGGTTGGGGCGCATGGCGGAAGCCGAGGGGTATGACGCGGCGCAGGCCTACCCGCTGGCCACGTACATGGCCGACCTGCGGCGCGCGCTGTTCCCTGCCGGCGCCCCCGACGCCGGGCGGCGTGCGCTGCAGCGTGTGTACGTACAGCGGCTGGAGGCGCTGATTGCGCCGCCGCCGGCCCCCGCGGCACCGCCGGGCGGGGGCGGTGGGGCGGGGGGGCCGCCGCGGTATACGCCATTCGTGAGCGCGCCCACCGTGCCGCTGAGCGACCTGCCGGCGTTGGCACGCGCGCAGCTGCGCGCGTTGCGGCAGGATGTCACGGCGCGGGCGCGCCGCAGCACCGGCACCGCGCAGGCGCATTGGGACGACCTGGGCGATCGGATTGGCGCCATCCTTGATCCGCGTGGCTGACATGGCTGCGCCCCTCTCCCCCACCGTGGTGCGTGCCGTCGGGCGCTGGAGCCTGGTGGCCTTCGTGGTCAACGGCATCATTGGTTCCGGCGTGTTCGTGCTCCCGGGCGACATTGGCGGCCGCTTTGGCTGGCCCGCGCTGCTGGCCTGGGTGATGGCCGGCCTGTGCACCGCCACCATGGTGCTGGCCTTCTGCGAGGTGAGCTCGCGCTTCGAGGTGGCGGGGGGCGCCTACGTGTATGCGCAGGAGGCGTTCGGGCGCTTTCCGGGGCTGCAGATGGCGTGGATGGCGTACCTGGTGCGGTGCATCACCGCGGCCACGCAGGCGGGGGTGTTCAGCACCTACCTGGGGACGCTGTGGCCGTGGGCCGGCACCACCATGGGCGCGCGGGTGGTGACGGTGGCGTTCTTCGGCGGGCTGGCGGCGGTGAACATCCGGGGCGTGTCGTCGGGGGCTCGTGCCAGCAACCTGCTGGCGATTGCCAAGACGGCCATGCTGTTGGCGGTGGGGGTGGGGGGGCTGGCGTGGCTGGCCATGGGGCGCGCGGTGCCCGTGACGGCGCCCACGGTGTCGGGGACCGACGGGTGGCTGGCGGCGGTGCTGCTGCTGATGTTCGCCTTTGGCGGCTTCGAGTCGGCGGTGATTGCCGCCGCCGAGGCCAAGGACCCGCGGCGGGACGCGCCCTTTGCCATCCTGACCGGGCTGGGGGTGGCCACGCTGGTGTACCTGGCGGCGCAGGCCACCGTGCTGGCCACCGTGGCCAACCCGGCCGCGTCCAAGACGCCGCTAGCCGACGCGGCCACCACGCTGGCGGGCCCCGTGGGGGCCACGCTGGTGACGCTCACCGCGCTGGCCGCGCTGTACGGGTGGCTGGCAGCGGGGATGCTGAACGTGCCGCGGATGACCATGGCCATGGCCGAGCGCGGGGACCTGCCGGCGGTGCTGGCGCGGGTGCATCCGCGCTTCCGCACGCCGTGGGTGTCCATCGTGGCCTTCGCGTCCATCTCATGCGCGCTGGCGCTGTCGGCGTCGGTGATCCAGAACCTGTCGCTGTCGGCGGTGTCGCGGCTGTTCGTGTACGGCGGCGTGTGCGCCACGCTGCCGGTGTTCCGGCGGTGGGACCGCGCGGGGCGCACGGCGGTGGGGGGCGTGGTGGCGCCGGCGGCGTTCCGCGTGCCGGCCGGGGTGCTGGTGGCGGTGCTGGGGATGGGGGCGGCGCTGGTGCTGGCGTCGCGGATGACGGCGCGCGAGGGGTGGTCGCTACTGCTGGTGGCCACGGTGGCCACGGCGCACTGGGGGGTGGTGCGGTGGCGGGGAGAGCGCCGCACGAGTGCCACACCCTGACGGGGCCGCGCGTGTGAGCACCCGTCTTCATCTTGGCTTGGGGGAACGCACATGAGTTGGGCTCGCCTGTTGCTGTTGGGGGATTGGGGTCAGCAGCTTGCCATCGAGGATGTCGAGGCGGATGTCGTCCGCCTGCGCTCCCGCCTCCGCAATCAGCGGTCCACGGATCGCAGCCAGGATGAGGCGCTGATCACGCTGCGCCGCGAGGTCACGGATCTGAAACTCGTCGTGGCGGAACTCACCCGCCTCCTGGTCGCCACCGGCGCCGTGCCCGCCGAAGCGGTCGAGCAGTTGGTGCGCGGCGTGGACCGCACCTCCGGTCCTGACGCGCAGCCCTGATCACGGGGGTCCGCCAGGACCCGTGCAAGCTGGACACCTTCAGCTCCACCCCACCCCGTCGCGCTCCCCGTCACGCCCGCCTCCTGAGGTCCTTGTGCGCCGTCGCTCCCCCTGGTGGCTGCTGGCCGCCATACCGCTGGTCCTGGCCTTTGTCCCCGCCGTTCCCCGCCAGCCGGCGGGCACGGTCACCATCCGCGCGGGCACCCTCCTGGACGGGCGCGGCGGCGTGCGGCGCGACGTGGTGGTGACCGTGCGCGATCGGCGCATCGTGGCGATTGCGCCGTACCGCGCCGGCGCGCCGGTGACGTGGGACCTGTCGGCGATGACGCTGCTGCCGGGCCTCATCGACACGCACGTGCACATCGACGGGCACTTCGGCCCCTCGGGGCACGCTGACACTCGCGGCGAGACGCCGGAGCAACGGCTGCGTGCGGCTGCGGAGAACGCGCAGCGCACGCTGCGCGCCGGCTTCACCACGGTGCAGAGCCTGGGGGCGCCCATCGACCTCACGCTGCGCGCGGAGCTGCGCGCCGGGCGCGCGGAGGGGCCGCGACTGCTCACCAGCGTGGCACAACTCACCGATGCGTCGCTGACGCCGGATTCCATCCGTGGGTGGGTGCGCGCCACCGTGGCGCGCGGCGCCGACGTGGTGAAGCTGTTCGCGTCGAAAAGCATCCGCGACGGGGGCGGGCAGACCATGTCGGCGGCGCAGATTGCCGCGGCGTGCGGCGAGGCGCGCGCGCTGGGGCGGCGCAGCTGGGTGCATGCGCACGCGGCCAGCGCGGTGCGCGACGCGGCGCTGGCGGGGTGCACGGCGGTGACGCACGGCACGCAGGTGACGGCCGCGGAGCTGGCGCTGATGGCCGAGCGCGGCACGTACTTCGAGCCCAACATCGGGCTGGTGATCCAGAACTACCTGGAGCAGCGCGCACGCTTCCTGGGGATCGGCAACTACACCGAGGAGGGGTTCCGCTTCATGGAGGCGGTGATCCCCGTCAACCAGGCGCTGTACCGGGCCGCCATCGCCACCCCCGGGCTCAAGGTGGTGATGGGGACCGATGCGGTGGCCGGCGCGCACGGGCAGAACGCGCGCGAGATCATCACGCGCATCGTGGGCGGCGGGCAGGCGCCGATGGACGCCATCGTGGGGGCCACGTCGCTGGCCGCCGCGTCGCTGGGGCTGGCCGACAGCGTGGGCACCGTGGCGGCGGGGATGCTGGCCGACCTGGTGGCCGTGGAGGGGGACCCGCTGGCCGACCCGTCGGCGCTGCAGCGGGTGCGCTTCGTGATGCAGGAAGGGAGCCCCATCGTGGCGCCCCCGCGCCAGGATCGCCCGCGCGGCGCGGCGGTGGGGTGGGCGCATTACGGGGGCGACGCCGGCGGCATGAAGCACAGCCCGCTGCGCGACATCAACCGCACCACCGTGCCGCTGCTGCGGGTGGCGTACACGTGGGAGGCCAAGGAGGCGCCCATTCCCGCCGGCCCCGGGCAGCGCCCCGCGCGCCCGGGGCACTTCCAGGCCACGCCGCTGGCGTATGGCGACACGCTGCTGTTCCCCACGTCGTACAACCGCGTGGTGGCGCTGGACGGGCGCACGGGGCGCGAGCTGTGGTCGTTCGACCCCAAGCCGTGGAAGGAGCTGGGGCAGCCCAGCAACGGCACCGGCTTCGTGCACCGCGGCGTGGCCACCTGGAGCGACGGGCGCTCGCGGCGGGTGTTCATCAACTCGCGGTGGCGGCTGATTGCGCTGGACGCGGCCACCGGGCGTCCCATCCCGGGGTTTGGCACCAATGGCGAGATCGACCTGACCGCCGGGCTGTCGCGCGCGGTGCGCCGGGAGCACTACACCAACACGTCGCCGCCGGTGGTGTGGGGCGACCTGGTGATCCTGGGGAACGGCGTGGGGGACCGCCTGGTGTACCGCGGCGACCCGCCAGGGGATGTGCAGGCGTTTGACGTGCGCACCGGGCGGCGGGTGTGGCGCTTTGGCACGGTGCCGCAACCGGGGGAGGTGGGCGCCGAGACGTGGGGGGACTCGTCGGCGCGCACCACGGGGCACACCAACGTCTGGGCCCCCTTCACCGTGGACAGCGCGCGCGGGCTGGTCTACCTGCCCGTGGGGACCCCCAGCAACGACTGGTACGGCGGCACGCGCCCGGGGGACAACCTCTTTGGCGAGTCGCTGGTGTGCCTGGACGCGCGCACCGGCAAGCGGGTGTGGCACTTCCAGGTGGCGCACCACGGGCTGTGGGACTACGACCTCCCCGCGCCCCCCAACCTGATGACGGTGACGCAGGGCGGGCGGCGCACCGACATCGTCGTGGCCCCCACCAAGCAGGGGTTCCTGTTCGCCTTCGAGCGCACCACGGGGCGCCCGCTGTGGCCCATCGAGGAGCGCCCCGTGCCCGGCAGCGACGTGCCTGGCGAGCGTGCGGCCGCCACGCAGCCCGTCCCCACGCGGCCGGCGCCCTTTTCCACGCAGGGGTTCAGCGCCAACGACGTGCTGGCGTTCACGCCGGCGCTGCGGCAGGCGGCGCTGCAGGAGATCGCACCGTACCGCCTGGGGCCGCTGTACACCCCGCCGTCGCTGCAGGGGACCGTGGCCATGCCCGGGGTCATCGGCGGCGCCGGCTGGGGGGGCGCGGCGGCGGACCCGGCCACCGGCTGGCTGTTCGTGAAGGCCACCAACTCGCCGGCGCTGTTCCGGCTGCAGCGGCGCGACGCGGCCAGCGACACGGTGGACGCGCCGTACATGGTGGACCTCCCCAACTCCACGCTGGGGGTGTCGCAGCGGGACAACGCCGAGGGGGCGGTGCGCGAGGCGGGACGGCTTCCCATCAACGCGCCGCCGTACGGCACGCTCACCGCCGTGGACATGACCACGGGCACCATAAGGTGGCAGGTGCCGCTGGGGGACACCCCCGAGGTGCGGGGGCACCCCGCGCTGAAGGACGTGGTGCTCCCCGAGCGGCTGGGGGTGGCGGGATCCCCCGGGGCGCTGGTGACGGCGGGGGGGCTGGTGTTCGCGGCCGGGGGCGGGCGCACGCTGTACGCCCTGGACACGCGCACCGGCACGGTGCTGTGGGAGCACCCGCTGGAGGGGATCGGCTACAGCAATCCCATGACGTGGCGCGGCACCGACGGCGTGCAGCGGGTGGCCCTCGCCACGGGGACGGGGAGCAGCGCGCGGCTGGTGGTGTTTTCCCTCCCCTGACGCATACTTCCCCCGTCCCGTGCGCCGGTGGGCGCGCGCGTGCGCCGTTCCCCGTGTCCCTCGCCTCCGATCCATGCGTCCCTTCCGTTCCGTTGCCGCCCTCCTGACTGCCGGGGTTGCCGCCGCCACCGCTGCCGCTGCCTGCACCCCGCGCGACGACGCCCCCGCCGCCACCGTGGCCGTGGCCGACAGCACCCCCGCCGTGCCGCTGGACGCGCACCCCGCGTGGGCGCGCGACGCGGCGCTCTACGAGGTGAACATCCGCCAGTTCACCCCCGAGGGGACCTTCACCGCGCTGCTGCCGCACCTGGCGCGGCTGGACTCGCTGGGGGTGGACATCCTCTGGCTCATGCCCGTGCAGCCCATCGGCGTGGAGGGGCGCAAGGGGACGCTGGGGTCGTACTACTCCATCAAGGACTACCGGGCCACCAACCCGGAGTTCGGCACCCCGGCCGACCTCAAGGCGGTCATCGACTCGGCGCATGCGCTGGGGCTCAAGGTGATCCTGGACTGGGTGGCCAACCACACCGCGCGCGACCACCCGTGGATTGCGGCACACCCCGACTGGTACACGCGGCGCGCCGACGGCACGGTGTCCAACCCGCGCAACGCCGACGGCACTGAGACCGACTGGACCGACGTGGCCGACCTCAACTACGGCAACCCGGCGATGCGTGCGGCGATGATCGACGACATGGCGTGGTGGGTGCGCGAGATGGGGGTGGACGGCTTCCGGTGCGACGTGGCGTGGGGGGTGGGGATGGACTTCTGGCGCGCCGCGCGCGCGGCGCTCCTGCGCGAGCGGGGTGACCTGTTCCTGCTGGCGGAGGCCGAAGGGGCGGAGTACCACGCGGCCTTTGACGCCACGTACGGGTGGGCGCTGCACCACCTGATGAACCAGCTGGCGCAGGGGAAGGACTCGTTCCCGTCGCTGGACACGCTGCTGGCGAAGGAGGCGCGCACGTATCCGGCCAACGCCATGCGGATGATGTTCACCAGCAACCACGACGAAAACAGCTGGCAGGGGACCGAGTTCGAGCGGATGGGGGACAACCACCGCGCGATGTTCGTGCTGGCGGCCACGCTGCGCGGGTCGCTGCCGCTGGTGTATACGGGGCAGGAGGCGGGGCTGGCCAAGCGGCTGCGCTTCTTCGAGAAGGACACCGTGTCGTGGGCCGACCCGTCGCCGGGGGCGTTCTACCGCACGCTGCTGGAGCTCAAGGCGGCCACCCCCGCGCTGTGGAACGGCGCCGACGGCGGCGACATGGCCAGGCTGGCCGGGAGCGTCCCGGCCACGGCGTACGCCTTCACGCGCACCGAGGGGAGCAGCGTGGCGCTGGTGGCGGTGAACCTGGGGGCAAAGCCCGCCACCGTGCGGTACACGGGGCTGGCCGCGCCGGGGGCGTACCGCGACGCGTTCAGCGGGGGCACGGAGACGCTGGCGGCCAGCGGCACGCTGACGCTGCCGCCGCACGGATACCGGGTGCTGACGCGGTAAGGGGGGCGGCGGGCCCTGCAGGCGCGCGACGAATCGCTTGTGTCGGAATGCGCGCTCCGCGCGCACATGAGCTGCAGCGCCGCTGCCGAACGCTGCGTGTTCGGCGTCTGACCAGCACTCTTCCAGGACGGAGCATGCGTCGTTTTTCTGCGACACTGACCGGCGGAGTCTCCCCCGGGGACTGGAGCGGGCGGACCGACGCGCCCGCCCGGCGATGAGCTCGACCGACGGGGCCCCGGAGCGGGTGCCGACGCCGGCGCTTGGCGATGCCGATGGGTGGCGCGCGTTCAGTGTCGGCATCGCGGCGCGTGTCGGTACGCGCGATCCGCTGGAGATCCTGGCGGCGACGGCGCCCCGCCTGGAGGCGCTGCTGCGTGGCCGGTCGCTCGCGGAGCTGCAGCGCCCGGAGGCGCCCGGCCGGTGGTCCGTGGCGGCGGTGATCGAGCATCTCGCCGACGCGGAGCTGGTGTTCGGGTTTCGCGTCCGGCAGGTCCTGACGCAAGAGGCCCCGCCGTTGGCCAGCTTTGACCAGGAGGGGTGGGCCACCGTCGGCCGCTATGCGGAGGGGGAGGCGTACCAAGCCCTCGCGCTCTTCGCCGCCCTGCGCACCCGGCACCTCGCGCTGTATGCCCGACTCACGGCTGCCGACTGGGAGCGGGTGGGGGTGCACGGCGATCGTGGCGAGGAGTCGCTCCGCACCATGGTGCGCATCATCGCGGGGCACGATCTCGCGCATTGCGCCCAGGTGGAGCGCATCCTGGGTGTGCCCACGGACACCTGACACTGCTTGACTGGGTGCAGGATCATCATCCCATCGGGCAGATGACCGACCACCCCCGTCCCCTACCCCAACACCGCCCGCAGCTGCGCCACCGCCCACGCCAGGTCGTCCTCCGCCACCACCAGCGGCGGCGACAGGCGGATCACCGTGCCGTGCGTCTCCTTGCACAGCACGCCGCGCCGCTGCAGCGCCTCGCAGTAGGGGCGCGCCGGCTCCGCCAGCTCGATGGCGCACAGCAGCCCGCGCCCGCGCACCTCCACGATGGCCGGATGGCGCAGCGTGCGCAGCTCCTCCAGGAACCACGCACCCAGCGTGCGTGACCGCGCCACCAGCCCCTCGTCGTCCAGCACCGCCAGCGCCTCGCGCGCCACGGCGCACCCCAGCGGGTTGCCGCCGTACGTGCTGCCATGCGACCCGGGCTCGAACAGCCCCAGCACGTCGCGCCGCCCCACCACCGCCGACACGGGATAGCACCCCCCCGACAGTGCCTTCCCCAGGATGTACAGGTCCGGCGTGACCCCCTCGTGGTCGCACCCGAACCACGCCCCCGTGCGCCCCAGCCCGGTCTGGATCTCGTCGGCCAGCAGCAGCACGTTGGCGCTGCGGCACAGCGCCGACAGCCCGCGCAGGAAACCGTCGGGGGGGATGCGCACCCCCGCCT
>JBILKP010000362.1:0-2931 GCA_044376625.1 Gemmatimonas sp.
GCTACCCCGACGTGGACCCGTCCATCAAGGCGTTCTACGAGTACCACCAGTGCCTGGTGGAGCCGTGGGACGGCCCGGCGGCGCTGGCGTACAGCGACGGGGTGCAGGTGGCGGTCTCGCTGGACCGCAACGGGCTGCGCCCCTGCCGCTACACCATCCGCGCCGACGGGATGGTGGTGGCGGGGTCGGAGGTGGGGATCGTGGACTTCGACCCGCGCGACGTGGTGGAGACCGGCAAGGTGGGGCCCGGCGGGGTGTTCCTGGTGGACACGGCCGGGCGGCGCATCGTGCGCAACCTGGCCGCCAAGCGCGAGGTGGCGGCGCGCCGTCCCTACGGCAAGTGGATTGCGCAGCAGATGGCCACGCTCCCCCCCAGCGACGGCACCGAGCCGCTGGTGCGCGCCAGCGACCAGCTGCGCCCGCAGCAGCTGGCGTTCGGCTACGGGCACGAGGAGCTCCGGCTGGTGCTGGAGCCGATGGCGACACACGGCGGCGAGGTGGTGCACAGCATGGGGGACGACGCGCCGCTGGCGGTGCTCTCCCCCACCGCGCCGCCGCTGTACGCGTATTTCCGGCAGCGGTTCGCCCAGGTGACCAACCCGCCCATGGATGCGCTGCGCGAGTCGATGGTGATGTCGCTGCGCATGCACCTGGGGCGCCGCGGGTCGCCGCTGGCGGAGCGCCCCGACGCGGCGAGGATGCTGCGCGTCGAGCATCCGGTGCTGCTCCCCGACGAGATGGCGGCGCTGCGGGCGTTCCCGGGGTTCCCGGCGGCCACGCTGGACCTGACCTACGGCGTGGCGTCGCGCCCCGAGGCGCTGGAGGCGGCGCTGGATGCGCTGGGGCGGCGCGCGGAGGCGGCGGCGCGCAAGGGGGCGCGGCTGCTCATCCTGAGCGACCGGAAGGCGGGGGCGGAGCGCGTCCCCATCCCCGCGCTGCTGGCGCTGGGGGCGGTGCGCCAGCACCTGGTGCGCGCCGGGCTGCGCGCGCGGGTGGGGCTGGTGGTGGAGGCGGGGGACGCCCTGGACCAGCACCACGTGGCGGCGCTGTTCGGCTACGGGGCGGAGGCGGTGCACCCGTGGCTGGCCATGGAGACGGTGGCCACGCTGTTCGCCGAGGCGCACGGGCGCGCCGACGCCGACCCCGAGCGCCCCACCCCGTCGGTGGCGCAGTCGCGCTATCGCGCCGCGCTGGAGAAGGGGCTGCTCAAGGTGCTGGCCAAGATGGGGATCAGCACGCTGTCGTCGTACTGCGGTGCGCAGACCTTCGACGCGCTGGGGCTGGGCGCCGACGTGATCGACCGCGCCTTCGCCGGCACGGCGTCGCCGCTGGGGGGGATCTCGCTGCGCGAGCTGGCGGAGGACCTGCTGCACCGCCACCGGCGCGGCTACGGGGCGGAGGCGGCGGCTGCGCTCCCCGACGCGGGGCGCGTGCGCTTCCGCAAGGACGGCGAGCCGCACGCGTGGGCGCCCCCCACGGTGCTGGCGCTGCAGCAGGCCGCGGGGAGCGCGCGCGCGGCCCGGGCGGGCGCCGGCGGGGAGGAGGCGTGGCGCACCTTCCTGGCGCGCGCCGACGGGGCGGCGCCGGTGACGGTGCGCGACCTGCTGGCCGTGCGCGAGGGGACGCCGATGCCGCTGGCGGCGGTGGAGCCGATGGAGGCGATCCGCGCGCGCTTCATCACGTCGGCGATGTCGCTGGGGTCGCTGTCGCCCGAGGCGCACGAGGTGCTGGCGGTGGCGATGAACCGCATGGGCGCGCGCTCCAACAGCGGCGAGGGGGGGGAGGACCCGGCGCTGTACGCGCGGGCAGCGGAGGCGCGCGGGGACAGCCGCATCAAGCAGGTGGCGTCGGCGCGCTTCGGCGTGACCACGGCGTACCTGGCGCGCGCCGAGGAGATCGAGATCAAGGTCGTGCAGGGGGCCAAGCCCGGCGAAGGGGGGCAGCTGCCGGGGCACAAGGTGACGGCGCTCATCGCGCGGCTGCGCCACGCCACGCCGGGGGTGCCGCTCATCTCGCCGCCGCCGCACCACGACATCTACTCCATCGAGGACCTCGCGCAGCTGGTGCACGACCTCAAGGCGGTGAACCCGCGGGCGCGCGTGGGGGTCAAGCTGGTGGCCGCGGCGGGGGTGGGGACGGTGGCGGCGGGGGTGGCCAAGGCGTTCGCCGACTATGTGCTCATCGCGGGGCACAGCGGGGGCACCGGGGCGTCGCCGCTGTCCAGCATCAAGCACGCCGGGTCCCCGTGGGAGCTGGGGGTGGCCGAGGCGCAGCAGGTGCTGGTGGCCAACGGGCTGCGGCACCGCGTGGAGCTGCGGGTGGACGGCGGGCTGCGCACGCCGCGCGACGTGATCATCGCGGCACTGCTGGGGGCGGAGGCGTACGGGTTTGGCACCGCGCCGCTGGTGGCCATCGGTTGCGACATGGCGCGCCAGTGCCACCTCAACAGCTGCCCGGCGGGGATCGCCACGCAGCGCGAGGAGCTGCGGGCGAAGTTCCGGGGGACGCCGGAGCAGGTGGTGGCGTACTTCACGCGGCTGGCCGAGGGGGTGCGCGAGGAGCTGGCGCGGCTGGGGGTGCCGTCGCTGCAGGCGCTGGTGGGGGCGGTGGAGCGGCTGCAGCGCGCCGAGCGCCCGGAGGTCCCGCGGGCCGCCATGCTGGACCTGTCGCTGCTGCTGGCGGCGCCCGCGCGCGAGGGGGAGCCGCGGGTGCGCACGGTGGCGGCCAACGTGCGCCCGGCGGGGCCGTCGTTGGATGAGGCCATCCTGGCCGACGCCGCGGAGGCGCTGCGCGAGGGCACCGCATTTTCGGGGCGCTATGCCATCCGCAACCATCACCTCACCGTGGGCGCGCGCGTGGCGGGCGAGTTGGCCCGTCGCGCGGCCGAGGGCGCACCGGGGTCCCCGGCCCTGTCGCTGGCCTTTGCCGGGA
>JBILKP010000103.1:0-9491 GCA_044376625.1 Gemmatimonas sp.
CGCCTCCACCGGGTACAGCCGCGCCGCCTGCCCCGCCGGGTACAGCGTGGCCAGTGCCGCCACCGCCAGGCTCGCCACCACGATCAGCGCCACATCCCCCCACTGCAGCGCCACCGGCAGGTGATCGATGAAGTACACCGACGGGTCCAGCGCGATCAGGCGGAAGCGCTCCAGCAGCACGGCGATCCCCGTCCCCAGGACCAGGCCGCCCCCGGTGCCCACGGCCCCCACCACGATCCCCTGAAAGAGGAAAATCCGGCGGATCGCCCGCGCCGGCATCCCCATCGCCCGCAGGATGCCGATTTCCCGGGTCTTGTCGGCCACCACCATCGTCAGCGTGCTCACGATGTTGAAGGCCGCCACCAGGACGATCAGCAGCAGGATCACCCCCATCCCCAGCTTCTCCAGCTTGAGCGCCTGGAACAGCGAGCGGTTCTGCTCCTGCCAGTCCACCGCCCGCACCGGGGCCACCCCCTGCAGCGCCTGCTGCACGCGGGCCGCCACCGCGGGGGCTGCCCAGCGGTCGGCCGTGGCCACCTCCACCCCGGTGACGTCCTCCCCCAACCCGGCAAACCGCTGCGCCGTCCGCAGGTCCAGGTACAGGTAGGCATCGTCGTACTCGTACATCCCCGTCTCGAACACCCCGCTGACCACCATGCTGTCCGCCCGCGGCAGCAGGAGCCCCGTGGCCGAGTTCATCACCAGCCCGGCCTCCCCCAGCAGCACGATGGTGTCACCGGGAAAGGTGTTCAGCTTGGCCGCCAGCAACTTGCCCACCACCGCCCCGGGGAGCCCCACCCCGTCGCGACGAAAGCGGAAATCCCCCAGGATGGCATGCGAGCGGATGGCGGTGACGTCCGCGCCAGGCACCCCGGCCGGTTCCATCCCCACCACTTGGGCCCCGGTCCGGTACCCGCCCAGGTTGCGCACCAGCCCCTGCGTCTGGACGAAGGGCGCCGCCCGGGTCACCCCCGGCACCGCCCGCACCGCCCCCAGCACCACCTGCCAATCCGCCAGCCGCATGTCCGACCCGTACGGCAGCACCCGCACATCAGGGCTGCCGATCAGGATCTTCTCGCGCAAGTCCCGCTGCAGCCCGTTCATCACCCCCATGATGACGATGAGCGCGCTCACCCCCACCAGCACGCCGGCGATCGCGATCACGCTGATGAGCGACAGCAACCGCGAGCCCCGCCGGCTGCGCAGGTATCGCCAGGCGATCGACAGTTCCAGCCGGGTCACGGGCCGTTCACTCCGGGCGCATCGTCGGGAACAGGATCACATCCCGGATGTTCGCGGTCCCCGTGAGGTACATGAACAGGCGGTCAATCCCGATCCCCACGCCACCGGTGGGGGGCATCCCGTATTCCATCGCGCGCAGGTAGTCCTCGTCCACCCCGGACGCCTCTTCATCCCCGGCGTCGCGCAACCGCGCCTGCGCCTCGAACCGCTCCCGCTGGTCGATGGGATCGTTGAGCTCGGAGAACGCGTTGGCCAGCTCCTTCCCCTTGGCAAACAGCTCAAAGCGCTCCGTGAGCCCCGCCGGACCGCCCCGCTTGGGCTTCGCCAGCGGCGACAGCTCGAGGGGATAGTCGACCACGAAGGTCGGCGTGTCGATGCGCGATTCCACCAGCGCCTGGAACAGCTCGTCCAGCACCTTGGGCCGGCTGAGCGCCCCCACCTTGGTCACCCCGACCCGCTCCGCAAGCGCGCGCAGCGCCCCGTCCTCCAGCGCCAGCACGTCGGCCCCGGCCGCCTGCGACAGCGACCCCGCCCACGGGATGCGCGGGAAGGGGGTCGCGAACACCGGGACCTCCGCCTCGAGCCCCGGCACCCCCCGCACGGCGTCGGACGCCGCCACCAGCAGCGACTCCACGCGCTCCATCATGGTGGTGTAGTCGGCAAACGCCTCGTAGAACTCGAGCATCGTGAACTCGGGATTGTGCGTCCGGTCGATCCCCTCGTTCCGGAAGTCGTGCCCGATCTCGTACACGCGCTCGAATCCCCCCACGATCAGCCGCTTGAGATACAGCTCATCGGCGATGCGCAGGTACAACGGCATGTCCAGCGTGTTGTGGTGCGTCACGAACGGGCGCGCCGCCGCGCCGCCGTACAGCGGCTGCAGCACCGGCGTCTCCACCTCCAGGTACCCCAGCCCGTCCAGCTGCGTGCGAATCGCCCGGACCAGCACCGAGCGCGCGCGGAACAGCGCGCGCACCTCGGGGTGTACCGCCAGGTCCGCGTACCGCTGCCGCGCCCGCTGCTCGGTGTCGGCAAAGGCCGAGTACCGCACCACCCGCCCGTCCACCACCTGCTCCTTGGCGATGGGGAGCGGGCGCAACGCCTTGGCCAGCAGCTCCAGCGCCGCCACCTGCACCGTCGGCTCGCCGGTGCGCGTCCGCATCAGCGCGCCGCGCACCCCGACCCAATCCCCCAGGTCCAGCTCGGCCAGCCCGTCGAACGCCGCGTCCCCCAGCGCGTCGCGGCGCAGGTACAGCTGGATCCGCCCGTCCATGTCCGCCAGGTGCGCAAACGCCGTCTTGCCCTGCGACCGCCACGACACCAGCCGCCCGGCCAGCGACACCGCGGGCCCGTCGCTCCCCTCGCCCAGCAGCGCCAGCGCCTCGCGGGTGCTGTGCGTGCGATCGTATGCGTAGGCAAACGGCTCCCGCCCCGCCGCCCGCAGCCGCTCCAGCTTGTCGCGCCGGGCCCGCATCACCTGGTTCAGGTCGTCGCTCACGCGCCCGCCCCCCCGGCCCCGGCCGCGCTCTCCTGCTTCAGGTACGCCTGGATGAACGGGTCGATGCCCCCGTCCATCACCTTCTGCACGTCGGCGATCTTGAGCTCGGTGCGGTGGTCGTTCACCATGGTGTAGGGCTGGAAGACGTAGCTGCGGATCTGGCTCCCGAACGTCACGTCCTGCTTGTTCGCGTCAAAGGCGGCCTTCACCGCGGCCTGCTTCTCCGCCTCCAGCTGGTAGAGCCGGTTCTTGAGCATCTTGAGCGCGGTGGCCTTGTTCTTGAACTGCGACCGCTCCTGCTGCGAGGCCGTCACGATCCCCGTGGGGAGGTGGGTGATGCGCACGGCGGACGACGTCTTGTTCACGTGCTGCCCACCCGCCCCCGAGGCGCGATACACGTCCACCCGCAGGTCCTCCTCGCGGATCTCGATGTTGATCTCCTCGTTGACCACCGGATAGACGAACACCGACGCGAAGCTGGTGTGCCGGCGGGCCTGGGAGTCGAAGGGGGAGATGCGCACCAGCCGGTGCACCCCGGATTCCGGACGCAGGAAGCCGTACGCGAAGGGCCCCTTGATCTCCAGCACCGCCCCCTTGATCCCGGCCTCCTCCCCCTCGCTGAGGTCGAGCATCTCCATCGCATACCCCTTGCGCTCGGCCCAGCGCGTGTAGAGCCGCAGCAGCATCTGCGCCCAATCCTGCGCTTCCGTCCCCCCCGCCCCCGCCGAGATCTCCAGTTGCGCGTCGCGCTGGTCGTCGCGCCCGCGCAACAGGGTGCGCAGCTCGAACGCCTCGAGCTCCTCCGCAATCCGCTGCGCCTCGGTGTCCAGGTCCGCGGCCATCGCGTCGTCGGGCTCCAGCGCCAGGAGCTCGCCCAGCTCCAGCGCCGCCTGCACGCGCGCGGTCAGCGACTCGTGGGGCTCCACCCACCCCTTGAGCTCCTTGACCTGCTGCACGATGTCGCGGGCGCGCTCCTGGTCGTCCCAGAACGCCCCCTCGGCCATCTCCGCCTCGTACGCGTTCAGCGTCTCGCGCTTGGTCTCGACGTCAAAGGTACCTCCGCATGTCGGACAGCCGCGACGCCGCCAACCCCAGCACCTTCTCTCGCTCTCCGTCCTGCATTCCGAGCCTCCGCGCACGGCGCGGGCCGCCCTCCGCTCGGAAAGGCGGCCCGCCAGTCGAACCCCGCCCGGATGACGGTCGTCCCCGGGGTCTCCCGGAAGCTATCGGAATCCGCCCCCGGCAACCAGCGCCCGGCCCATGCTAGAACAGCGCCCGCCCCCCGGCCAGGATGTCATTCAGGGCGTCCTGGAAGTGGCGCGACTGCTCGGCCACCTCACGCCCCACCTGCTCCACATACTCCTCGTAGCTCTTGCGGATGTCGTCGCGAAACAGCTGTCGCAACGTTCCCTCCCGCACCCCTTCCTCGCGCTTCTGCGGGTGGTACGCCACCAAATCGGACACCAGCGCCCGGGCCAACCGGCGCGCCCGCGTGTCGGGGTCGGCGCGCAGGAACGGATTGATGGACACGCGCGCTCCGCTCCCCGCCAACGCCGGTGGGGCGCTGACCACCGCCGGCGGACGGGGTGGGGCCTCCCATGCGGGCGCCGGGGGGGCCGGCGGGGGCACATCCGGAGGCACCACGGGAGCCGCAGCGGAGACCGCCGTGACGGCGGCCGGTGTGGCGTTGGTTCTCCCAAACACCGGAAACGCCACGGGGATATCCGTGTACGCCGGCGTCGGCTGCCTCGGCACGACACTGGGCGCCACGACGGGCGGCACAACGGGCGGCACAACGGGCGGCACAACGGACGGCTCCGCAGGCGGCACAACGGGCGGCTCCGCAGGCGGCACAACGGGCGGCTCCGCAGGCGGCACAACGGGCGCCACCGCCACAGCCGGCACCACGGGGGCCGCAGCAACGGCCCCAGTCGCCACGTCGACCGCCCCGACGGCCCGACCACCCCCACCGGTGAGACCAGACGTCGCGGCCCGACCGCCGCCAGGTGCCTCGTACGACACGGTCACCGGAAGCGTACCGCCGGCGAGGGCAATGATGCCCCCGCACACGGCGCACCGGGCCCGCACCCCTGACACCGGCACCTTGGCCGGATCCACCCGAAACACGGAGCGGCACTCGGGACAGGTGACCGTCATGACACCCCCTCGCGCCGGCGGTCCAGCGCCCACACCGACCCCGGCAACGTCTTCGCGTAGCCCTTCATTTCCGTCGCCAACTCGCTGACCTCATGTGCCCGGGTGAAGCGCCGATGCTGATTGGTGACAACCCCGATCGACAGGGTCATCACCGGGATGCGGTGCAGCTGCCCGCGCCGATCCTTGCCAAGGAAATATCCCACCCGACGGTCCTGATCGGAATACTGCCACGGGATCAGCGCGTCAAAGACCTCCACCACGGTGTCCGCCACCGTGGCCAGCGCCGACAGCGGGATGACGAACAGGAAATCATCACCGCCAATGTGCCCGACGAACCCATCCGTGCCGCACACCCCAACGACCGTGTCATGGAGGATCCGGGCCAGCAATCGAATGACGCGATCACCTTGGTGGTATCCGTAGCGATCGTTGAACTCCTTGAAGTGATCCAGGTCCACGTACCCCGCGGCAAACGGATGCCCGTCGAGGACGCGACGCTCCAGCTCGGCCGCGATGGCGCGGGTCCCCACCAGTCGCGACGAGGGGTGCACATCGGTGTCCCGCTCACTCCGGCGGAGCATCGCATCAAGGCGGGCCACGGCCTCGTCCCGGCGCAACGCCGTGGACAGGGCCTCATCGGCCCCAGCAGCCAGCGCCGCGGCCGCCATCGCGGGGCGGACCAGCATGACCACGGGGATCAACGCCGTGAAGGGCTGCGCCTTGATGGCGGCACAGACCGCCAGCATCCCCGCCCCCCCCGCGTCCTCCGCGTCCGCGTCACGGGCGTCCAGCACCACGGCCCGGGGACGGGACACCAGCAAGGCGGCGAGTACCGGCTCGCCCGGGTCGAAGCGCTCACCGCGAACCCCGACCGCGGTCCACCACGCGGACAGCCATCGGGGCGGGGGCCTTCGGCCGCCGACCAGTGCTACGGTCCTCTCGGTCAACAGCCCGCGATCGCGCCGATGAACGGCCGCCGAGCGCGGCGTCACCGCCCCCCCTGTGCGGGCACGAGACGCACATGGCCACCGAACACCAGCCCCCCTCCCAGGTGGGAGCCCTGCGGCAGGGCCTCGAACCGGACCGATTCCACGGTGAGGCCCGCCACACCGGCCCCACCGAATCGACGGATGCGCCACGACACATACGCATCGATCAGGCTGGCCAGATGGTTCATCCAGACCACCCCGGTCAGCGTCACCGCCCGTTGGTAGCTGCGATTGGCCTCGGCGATGGTCTGGCGATACAGGTCCTGCTCCAACTGGGCGTCCCGCCAACTCCACTGGAATCCGTCACGCACGGCCCGCGCCTCGTAAAACGCCAGCGCCCGTTGGTATTCCTGGGACGTCGCGGCCGGCGCAACACGGGGGTCGCGCCAGTAGATCTGCCGCGCCAGCAGCCAACGCGCGCCGTTGAAGGTGGACTCATCCAGCTCGGGGTCCACCACTCCCCCGGGAATGCGGTCGTACCCCCCGCTTTCCAGGAACTTCTCCATCGACTCGTAATAGTCCCACGACCCGACGGCCGGTTGCGCCCCGAAGCGGCGACGCGCCACGGACGCCGCCAACTCACGGTACGCGTCTCGCTGCCGGTCACCGTCGCGCCGAGCGCCCAGGACCTGCAGCAGCAGGTACGCCTCGGCCACCACATACCCCACGCTGCGCTGCTGGCCCAGGGCAAATTGCCCGGCTCCCGGGAGCAGGGCGGACGCCACGGGCGCCCACCAAGGCGCCCGCCTGGTCCCGACCGAGTCGGCGGGCGCACGGAAGGAGGGCCCCAGCACGCGTTGGACCGTGGACGCTGGCCACGCCCCCTCAGCTATCCCCGACGGGCGCCTGCTGAGCGCGGCGGGTGACTCCACCGGACCTGGCTCTCGAGCCGGCGAGCCGGTCACGACCGCCTGTCCGCGTAGCGGCAGGGCCGCCGCCGACCACACCGCGGCCACCATCGACGCCAGAAGGCGAACAGGTCGACCCGGGCGCGATGCGCCGCTCCCGGTAGCCGGTGGCCCCATGCGGGGCGGATGGGCTCGAAGCGGTGGGCTGGCGGCCATCAAAACCGGGCGCGCAGGGAGACGAAGGTCGGGGGCTCGCCCAACTGGGCCGACAATCCACCAAGCCGGCGGGCGAAGTCCACGGCAAATCCACCGCGCCGGTAGCCGATGCCGAACGACGGGCCGCGCGCATCACCCTCCTGCACCTTGTAGCCCGCCCGCAGGAACAGCTCCTTGCGGTATCCCAGCACGGCGCCGATTCCCAGGGCGGTCCCGCCGAGCGCCTCCGCAAACTGCAGGTCGCCACTCACCTCGAGGGAGGCACCGGCGGCCGTGAGCGCGGCGAGGGGGAGCTCCCCTGCCCCGCCAAGCTGCACCACCCGCGGCAAGGGATCGGCCTGCTCCGCATCCTTCAGCTGCAACGCCGGACCGATGTTGCGGACCGCGGCCCCGAGGGTAATGGGCCGTGCGGTCGGGAGCAGGTACTGGATCCCGGCATCGAGGGCACTGGTGGAGCCGGAGATGGCCGGGACCTGCCCGCAGAGCCCACTGCAGGCAAACCGCAGCATCAGGAATTTGTACGTCAAGCCGGCATTGAGGCGCTTCCCCGCAGGGGTGGCGTAGGAGAGCGCGACCAGGTAGTTGCGATTGGTGATCACCCCGATGGGGGCCCCGTTGACGGGATCGGTCGCCTGCTGGTCGCCGTAGTTGACCAGGTACGCGCCAGCGGCCAGGGTCCCCAGCACGCGGTTCGGGACGGCCATCGCAAGCATGTCCGTGGTGGCGATGACGCTCTGCCCGTGGTGGACGGCCGCCTCGCGCTTCTCCAGCCGGGCGAGCGCCGCGGGGTTCCACCAGATCCCTTCCGTGCCCACCGACCGGTCGGCAACGACCGCCTCGCCGCGGCCCACGGTCTGGGCCCCGAAGGGCACCAGCAGGAAGAGGGCGCCAGACTGCGCGTGCGCCCCAAGCGGCGTCAATCCCCCGACGCCGAGGGTGACGGCGACCAGCATACGCCTGACCAACGCGGGGGCCCCCCACCTCATGCCGCGCTCACCCCGCGCGCGAGGGGTCGTCGTACCCGAATCGCAGGAGCGCGTGGCGCTTCCGCCGCCAATTGGGGAGGACCTTGACCCACAGGTCGAGATACACGGGAGCACCAACCAGCCGCTCGATCTTTTCCCGAGCGGACCGTCCGAGCTTCTTGATCTGTTGGCCGTTGGCTCCGATCACGATGGCTTTCTGGCTGTCGCGTTCGACGTGCAGGACCGCCCGAATGTACAGCGGGGTGGACCCTTCGCGGAACTCCTCGATTTCGCAGGCCAGGGCGTGGGGCAGTTCGTCGCCCAACTGCTCGAGGGCCGTTTCGCGGACCAACTCGGCGCAGAAGAAGCGCACCGGCTGGGTGGAGAGCTCGTCTTCGGGGTACAGGGACGGGCTATCCGGCAGACGTCCCGCGATGGCCGCCAAGAGGGCCGGGATTCCTTCCCCGGTGAGTGCGGAGACGAGAACGGCCTCGGGATGGGCGTTCGCGAGGGTGGTGCGCTGCTCCTCGCTCAGGCGATCGACCTTGTTGAGGACCACCAGGACCGGTGCCCGCGGGGGGGTCTCGAGCGCGGCCACCTGCTGCACGGGTGGCGGGTATCCCGCGCCGGCGTCGGCGAGGTGCAGTATCAGGTCGGCGTCGCGGAGGGCGCCGAGCGCGGCGACCCGCATGGCGCGGTGCAGGTCGTCCTGCGGTTCGAGGAGCCCTGGGGTATCGAGGAGGACCATCTGGCACCCTGGGTCGGAGCGAATACCGACGATGCGGTGCCTGGTGCTTTGGGCCTTGGGAGAGGTGATGGCGAGTTTTTCGCCGACGAGCTGATTGAGGAGGGTGGATTTTCCGGCATTGGGTCGTCCGGCGACGGCGACGAGCCCGGCCTTGTGGAGGGGAGTCATGGGGTCGGGACGTCGTCGGGGTGTGCGGGATCCGTGCGGGATCCGTGCGGGATCCGTGCGGGAGCCGTGCGGGAGCCGTGGACTGGGGCGCGTGGTGCTGTCGTCCGCGGGTGCGGGGTCGGAAACGACACGAGGCCCCCGTCACCGGGGTGACGGGGGCCTCGAAGGGGTGCCGGCGACGGCCTACTCTCCCGCGATCTCTCGACCGGAGTACCATCGGCGCTGTCTGGCTTAACGACCGTGTTCGGGATGGGAACGGGTGTGGCCCAGACGCTCTAGTCGCCAGCGAACTGTGACTGTTCGCGGAATGACGAACGGGACGGGAGTGATCGTGGGGCGATTCGCCGCTTGGGGCGACATCGCCATGACGAGCGTGTGCTCTGCGGAATTCTTGTGTCCCATGGAAAAACCATGGGGGAGTCAAGCCGCACGGGCGATTAGGACGGCTGCGCTCGGAACACCTCGCGGTGCTTCCACGTGCCGCCTATCGACGGAGTAGTCTCCTCCGGCCCTTCAGGGAGCTCGAGGCTCCAGGGAGAATTCATCTTGGGGGGCGCTTCCCACTTAGATGCTTTCAGCGGTTATCGCCACCGATCATCGCTACCCGGCGTTGCAGCTGGCGCCACAGCCGGGACACGAGCGGATCGTCCGACTCGGTCC
>JBILKP010000363.1:0-2927 GCA_044376625.1 Gemmatimonas sp.
CCACCGGCATCGCGCTGGCCGAAGCCATCGCCATCGATCGGGTCTATGACGAGGTGGGGCGGCAGCTCCGCCGCGCCGTCCCCTCCACCGGCTTCGTCATCGGCATCGTCACCGAGGGGGAGGCCACGGGCGCCGACCGCTTCGAGGTGGCCCACGCCGAGGGGCACGGCCACCCCCCCGATCCCACCCTGCCGCGGCGCCTGGCGCCCGCGTGGCAGCGGGCGCTCTCCTCCGGCGCCACCCTCCGCGAGCCCACCCCGGGGGCGCTGGAAATCACCGCGCCCCTCATCTCCTCCGACGGGGCCCTGGGCGCCATCACCCTCACCGCCCGCCCCCCGGAATCCGAGCAGGCGCTCGAGGAGGCGGTGCGCGTGGTCACGGTCATCGCCGCCCAGGCGGCGGTCGCCATCGAGCGCGCCTGGCTGGTCCAGCGCGTCGAGCACAAGCGCCGCCTCGAGGCCATCGGCGAGGTGGCCGCCGGCGTGGCCCACGAGCTCCGCAACCCGCTCTTCGGGATCTCCTCCGCCGCCCAGCTCATTCGCGCGCGCACGGCCGAAGACCCCGCGGTCGACCGCAACATCGGGCGCATCCTCCGCGAGGTGGACCGGCTTGGGCGCATGGTCACCGCCCTCCTGGAGTTCGGACGCCCCAATGCCGTCCGGCTGGGGAGCGGCGACCCCGACCAGGTGTGGGACGACATCCTCGAAGGGGAGCGCGGGCGCCTGGAGCCCCGCCGCCTCACCCTCCGCCGCGTCCGCGCCACCCCCCCGGTACGCACCCGCCTCGACACCGACCAGATGGGCCAGGTGTTCCGCAACATCCTGGGGAACGCCTGCGACGCGGCGCCCCCCGGCTCGGCGCTGCAGCTGGTGTCCAGCGTCTCCCCCGCTGGCGGATGGCGCTGCCGCCTCTCCAACGGCGGCCCCGCCATCCCCCCGGACGTCCTCCCCCACGTCTTCGAATTCTTCTATTCGGCCAAGCCGGGGGGCACCGGCATCGGCCTCGCGCTGTGCCAGCGCATTGTCCACGACCACGGCGGCACCATCGGCATCGAGAGCACCCCCGAGGACGGGACCACCCTCACCATCACCCTCCCCCCCGCCCCCGCCAGCTGATCGCCCCCCGCCCGCCGGAACTTTCCGCGCCGGTGGCCAATTGGTCCGGAGTCCCGGGGTGCCCCCCCGTTCCATCGCCCGCGTTTCCGGACCCTGCCAGATTACGGCCATGACCGCTTCCGCCATCGCCACCCGCAACGTCCTCATTGTCGAGGACGAGGAATCCATCCGCGAGGCCCTCGTCGAGCTGTTCGACGTGGAGGGGAACACGGTGGCCGCCGCCGAGGTGCTGCCGGTGGCCCTGGAGCTGCTGCGGGCGCACCCGTACGACCTCATCGTCACCGACCTCCGCCTGGGGGGCAAGCGGGACGGCGGGCTGCAGGTGCTGGCGCTGGCCGGGATGCTCTCCCCCAACGCCATCGTCCTGGTGCTCACCGCTTACCCGGACGACTCCAACCGGCAGGCCTCCTTCCGGCTGGGCGCGCTGCATTTCCTGGAAAAGCCGGTGGACCTGGCCACCATCGCCCAGCACGCCGCCAGCGGCGGCATCCGCACCGCGCTGACCACCGACGGGCAGTAGCCCCGTGCCGTGCACGACGCGCCGCCCCGGCCTCACCCCGGCGGCGGCGCAGGGTCGGCTCGGCGTGCCTATATTCCGGCGTCATGGCTGAATCCCCCGTCCCGCTGCTGCGCGCACACGCCCGCTTTGCCCCTTGGAACGCCCGGGGGCTGGCGGCCCACGCCGCCGCCCTCGTCGATGCCGCGGGGGTGAAGCCCACCAACGCCTCGGCGCGCGCCACGCCCAGCGCCCGCGCCGTGCGCTTCTACGTGGCCAACCAGCTGCTCGACCGCCCCGAGGGCGCGGGCACCACGGCCACCTACGGCTACCGGCACCTCCTGCAGCTGCTGGCCATCAAGATCCGGCAGCGCGAAGGGCAGACGCTCGACGCCATCAAGCAGGAGATGCGCGAGGTCACCGGCGACGCCCTCGAGCGGCGGGTGGCCCAGACGCTGGCGCCGGCGCTGGCCCTCAACTTCGACCCCGCCCCGGGGCGGGATGCCACCGCCGTGTCGGCGTGGCGCCGCCTGGCGGTGGCCGACGGCATCGAGCTGGCCGTGCGCGACGACCTGGCCGCCGCCCGCGACGATACCCTGCTGGCCCTGCGCGACGCCCTGCGCGACACGCTCCGCGCCCTGGGCGGGCGCGGCGACAGCTGACCACCTGGCCCCCGCGCCCATGACGTGGCGCGTCCTGGTCACCGACCAGGTGGACCCCGAGGGGGTCGCGCTGCTCATGGCCGAGCCGGCGCTCCAGGTGGATGAGCGCCCCACGCTCCCGCCGGAGGAGCTCCTGCGCTGCATCGGCGACTACGATGCCATCGTGGGGCGCAGCGCCACCCGCATCTCCGCCGAGCTGCTCCGCCACGCCCCCCGCCTCAAGGTGGTGGGGCGCGCCGGCGTGGGGGTGGACAACATCGCCCTCGACACCGCCACCGCCCTGGGCGTGGCGGTCATCAACGCCCCCGCCGGCAACACGGTCGCCGTGGCCGAGCTGGTCTTCGGCGCCCTCATCGGCCTCCTGCGCCAGCTCCCCGCCGCCGCAGGCTCCATGGCCGCCGGGCGCTGGGACCGCAGCCAGTTCATGGGACGCGAGCTCCAGGGGAAGACCCTCGGCATCGTCGGCCTCGGGCGCATCGGCAGCGAGGTGGCCGCGCGCGCCCACGCCTTCGGCATGCCGGTGATCGCGCACGACCCCTACATCCCCGAGGAGCGGTTCACCGCCTTCCGCGTGCGCCGCGCCCCGTCGCTGGAGGCGCTGCTGGCCGAGAGCCAGATCGTCACGCTGCACGTCCCGCTCACCGACGAGACCCG
>JBILKP010000364.1:0-2926 GCA_044376625.1 Gemmatimonas sp.
GCCGCCACCGCCGCCTCCAGCGCCTTGGGCATGGTGGTGCACGGCTCCAGCACCGCGGTGTGCACGTCGCGCCACCCGCCGTACGACAGGAACAGCCACGTGAACGGCAACGCCGCCGCGTCCACGCGCAGCCGCAGGCTCGCCCCCGCCTCGGGGTCGTCCACGCCGCACCACGGCGCCGGGAGGTCGCGCACGTACAGGAACTCGCGCGTGCGGCTGTCCGCGTCCGGAATCGTGGTCAGGTCCAGCGTCCCGCCGTCCACCGGGGCCAGCGGCCACGCAAAGGGGGCCGTGCTGTGGATGGCGCTGCCGAAGGACGCCTCCACCGCCTCCGCCTCCCCCCCGGGGAGCCGCAGCCGGCACCCGGGGGCCAGCGCCACCGGCAGGTGCTGCTTGAAGAGGAAGTGGAAGGGTGCGTCCTCCAGCGAACGGATCGCGTAGCGCACCGTCAGCCGGGGCGCGTCGGCCGCCAGCACCACGGTCTTCTCGCACGCCGCCCGCACCACGCGCGTTTCGGACACCATCCGCAGCTGCAGCGGGTTGCCATCCACCACCTCGGCCACCGTGAAGGGGGTGGCCCACCACTCGCCATGGTCGGGGAGGTCGCGCCCTTCAAAGGGGCCCGCCGCATCGTTGGGGAACAGCTCCTCCCACCCGCCCGCCCACACGTCGTCGTACGATGCGCCCACCGGCTGCGCGGCCAGCGGCACCCCGGGGCGGTGCCAGATCCACTGCCGCCCGCGCGCCAGGTCCTCCAGCGACCACACGCGCCCCCCCAGCGCGGGGATCACCACCGCGCGCAGGTGCGGATTCTCCAGCACGAACGCCTCGTGCCCCGCCACCACGGTGCGCGTGCACCGGGCGCTCATGCCGTCCCCCCGCGCCGCGTCGGCGTCGCCAGCGCGTGCAGCAGCTCGCGCAGCAGCGACTTGGCCGCCACCAGCACCGTCTCCAGCGAGTAGCGCCAGTCGGCGGGGTCCAGGTCGTAGAACGCCAGCGGCGGCCGGTAGCTGGCCAGCAGTCCGCGCCACGTCAGCAGCCCGGCGCGCAGGTAGCGCGGCGCCGCGGTGGCGTCGGCGCGCAGCACCACGTGCCGGAAGGCGCGCCGCGCGGGCGCCACCGGCGCGGGAGGGGCGCCCACCAGCGCCTGGTAGTCCAGCCACGCCAGCTCCACCCCGGCGTACGGCGCCGCGTCCCCCGACCCCGACAGCCGGGGGTTGGCCTCGATCAGCTTCACCTGTCCGTCCCGCGCATCGCGCTTCACCTCGATCTCGCAGATCCCCACATAGCCCAGGCGGCGCAGCCAGCCGTCGCACAGCACCGCCACCTCCTCGTCCTCCACCGGTTCCGTCACGCTGGCCGGGCCAAACCCCACGGGGTCGCACCGCAGCTCGCGCAGCACCGCGTGCCCCGTGCGCGTGCCGTCCGGCGCGTAGCACGACAGGTACACCCGCTTGGCCGCGTCGTCCCCCTCGATGATTTCCTGCAGGATCACCCGCGGCGTCACCGGCGCGGCCTGCGCGTACAGCGCCTCCAGCGCCGCGGGCGACGCGGCCATGGCAATCTTCTGCCGCGCCAGCGGGTGCCCCGGCGCAAAGGCGTGCCACTCGCGAAAGTGGATGGGCTTGAGCAGGCACGGGTAGTGCGCGACCGCCGCAAACGCCGCCACCTCCGCCGCCGACGCCGCCAGCCGCGTGCGCGGCAGCGGCATGCCATGCGCCTCGGCCAGGGCGTACTGCGAATCCTTGTTGGCCAGCTGCCCCTGCCGCGCCACCCCCGGCGAGAGCCGGTAGTGCGGCCCCAGCGCCTCGGCGTGCCGCGCGATGGCGCTCACGAACTGGTCGGCGCTGCACAGCAGCGCCGGGCGGTCTCCCAGCTCCGCGGCCAGCGCCACCATGAACGCCACCCACCCGTCGGGGTCGGTGTCCGGGTTGGGGCAGCGGCGGGCCGGACCGTGCGCCGACGCAAAGCCGGGCATGGCCGGGTCGCAGTCGAAGCACACCGCGCGCACGCCGTGGCGGCGCAGCCCGCGCACGGCCAGCACCCCCGTCTGGTAGGCGCCGGCCACCACCGCCGGCGGGAGCGGCTGCGGGAGGCGCCCGGCGGGGGCGTGGACAGGGGCGGGGGCGACAGGGGACGGTGGCACGATCGGGAGACGACAAACGGACGGGGGCGCAACCGGTGCCCCACGGGGAACCTGACGGCCCTTCCCGGGGGATGACCGGTAGATTGCGGGGAGGGGGATCCTCCCGGCCCCAACCCTTTCAAGGAGCATTCCATGACGACCGTGGCCCTCACCCTTGGCGGCATGTCCTGCGCCCACTGCGCCCGCGCCGTGCGCGACACGCTCGGAACGCTGCCGGGGGTCACGCCGCAGTCCGTCACCCTGGGCGCCGCCACCGTGGACTACGACCCGGCCGTCACGTCGCTGGAGCAGATCAGCGAGGCCATCAGGGAGGCCGGCTACCCGGTGCTGGGGCACCACGACCCCGCGGCCTGAGCGGCGCGTGCGCTCGCTCCCGGTGCTGACCACCCCCTCGGCGTCCGCCGAGGAGGCGCCGCCGCCAGCTCCCCCCGTTTCCCCGGAAGACGGGGGGGCCACCGTGCGGCTGCCGGTGACGGGGATGACCTGCGCCGCCTGCCAGGCGCGGGTGCAGCGCACGCTGCAGAAGGCGCCCGGGGTGCGGGGCGCCACCGTGAACCTGCTCATGAAGAGCGCCACCGTGGCGTATGACCCGGCGGTCACGTCGCCGGCGGCGCTGGTGGCGGTGGTGGAGGGGGCGGGGTACGGGGCGGCGCTGCCGGCCACGGCCGACGATGCGTTCGCCGAGCAGGTGGCGCGCGACGCGGCGCAGCGGGAGGAGGCGCGGACGCTCACGCGGCAGGCCGTGTGGAGCGGGGTGGCCGGGGCGGTGGCCATGCTGCT
>JBILKP010000104.1:0-9482 GCA_044376625.1 Gemmatimonas sp.
AGCTCCTGGGCGGCGGCGGAGAACGAGGGGGCCAGCGCGAGCAGCGCGGCGAACGCCAGGGGACGAAGCGAGCGGGTCATGGGCGGGAGGGGTGGGCACGCCGGGGCGTGCGCGTCAGGCGACACGGGGATACGGACATTCTATCCTCGGGTACTAATCCGGCGGGGGGGGAGAGGTTCCCGGCGGTGCGCCTGCCTCGGCCGTCACGGCGCGCAGGGCCCCGGGGATCACCCCGATGGCCAGGGTGGGGCCGGCGGCCCGGTGCCACTCGCCGTCGGCCTCGAACGCCAGGGGGAGGGGGGCGTCCAGGGTGAAGGCCACCCCGGTGGCGGTGGTCACGGCGCGGTGGCGCAGGTGCGCGCCGCGCAGGGCCCGGGCAAAGAGCGCGGCGCGTGCCACGGGGCCGGCGTCGGCCACCCCCACCAGCGCCAGCGTGCCGCTGTCCAGCCGCGCGTGCGGGGCAATGCGGAAGGCGCCGCCAAACCACTGGCCGTTGGCGGCCACCAGCATCAGCCAGCGGGACGGGGCGTGGGGGAGCTGGGGGACGCGCACCCCGGGGAGCCCCGGATAGCGGAACAGCTGCCGCCCGGCCAGCGCGACGTAGCGCGCGGCGCCGCGCAGCCAGGGGGCGAGCGCCGGGTCGCGCACGTCGTGCAGCACCGCCTCGTCAAAGCCCACGCCGGCGGCGTTCACGAACGGGACGCCGTTGACGGTGCCCACGTCCAGCGGGCGGGTGCGCCCGGCGGCGAGGCACCGCGCGAGGGCGCGCGGGTCGTGCGACGGCGTCCCCAGCGACTTGGCCAGGTCATTGCCGGTGCCGGCGCAGAGGACGGCCAGCGGGGTGCGGTGCCCGGCAGTCAGCAGCCCCCGGGCGGCGTGCGACACGGTGCCGTCGCCCCCCAGCACCACCAGCGCGCGCGCCGCCTGCGCCTCGCCCGAGGCGGCGATGCGCGCCTCGTCCCCAGGGGCCGCGCTCTCGCGCACCAGCACCGGCGCCACGGTCTCCAGCGCGGCGACCGCGTCGCGCACCCGGGAACGGGACCGCCCCCGCCCTGCGGCCGGGTTCACCAGCAGCAGGACGGGGGCAGGGGACGCGGCGGGGAGGGGCACCCCGCGCGGCGTCAGCGCGCCACGAGGGAGCGCAGCACGTAGGGGAGGATCCCGCCGTGCACGTAGTACTGCAGCTCCTCGGGGGTGTCGATGCGGCAGCGCACCGGGAACGCCCGGATCGTGCCGTCGGGGGCGGTGGCGCGCACGGTGAGGGTCTCGCGCGGCGCCATCGAGGCATCCAGCCCCACGATGGTGAAGCGCTCGAAGCCCGTGAGCCCCAGCGACTGGCGCGTCTCGCCGCCCAGGAACTCCAGCGGCAGCACCCCCATCCCCACCAGGTTGCTGCGGTGGATGCGCTCGAAGCTCTCGGCGATCACCGCGCGCACCCCCAGCAGCATGGTCCCCTTGGCCGCCCAGTCGCGCGAGGAGCCGGTGCCGTACTCCTTGCCGGCGATCACCACCTGCGCCACGCCGGCGGCCTGGCGCGCCATCGACACGTCGTAGATGGCCTCGGGCTCCGCGCCCGGCGCGGTGGCGGTCCACCACCCCTCCTTCCCGGGGACGAGCTCGTTCTTGAGGCGGATGTTGGCGAAGGTGCCGCGCATCATCACCTGGTGGTTGCCGCGGCGCGCCCCGTAGGAGTTGAAGTCCGCCTTGGCCACCCCCAGCGCCTGCAGGTACTTGCCGGCCGGGCTGGCCGCCGCAATGGAGCCGGCGGGGGAGATGTGGTCGGTGGTGATGGAGTCGCCGAACATCCCCAGCGCCAGCGCGTCGGTGATGGGGCGGATCCCCGGCGGGGTCATGGTCATGCCGGTGAAGTACGGCGGGTGCTGCACGTACGTGGAGTCGGCGTCCCAGCCGTACTGGTCGCCGCCGCCGGCGGGGATCGCCTGCCAGTGCGCATCGCCGTCGAAGGCGTTGGCGTACTGGGTGGTGAACTGCTCGCGCTTGACGCTGGACAGGATGGTGTCCTCGACCTCCTGGGCCGAGGGCCAGATGTCGCGCAGGAAGACGGGGCCGTCGGGGCCCACGCCCAGCGGCTCGGTGTCGAGGTCGATGTCCATGCGCCCGGCGAGGGCGTAGGCCACCACCAGCGGCGGCGAGGCCAGGTAGTTGAAGCGCGTCTGCGGGTTCACGCGCCCCTCGAAGTTGCGGTTCCCCGAGAGCACCGCCGCCACGTGGAGCTTGCCGGCGTCGATCGCCTCGCTGATGGCCGCGGGGAGCGGGCCGGAGTTGCCGATGCAGGTGGTGCAGCCGTACCCCACCACGTTGAAGCCCAGCGCGTCCAGGCTGTCCATCAGCCCGGCCTTCACGAAGTAGTCGGTGGCCACCTTGGAGCCGGGGGCCAGCGAGGTCTTCACCCACGGCTTGGTGCGCAGCCCCTTGGCCACCGCGTTGCGCGCCAGCAGCCCCGCGGCCAGCATGACGCTGGGGTTGGAGGTGTTGGTGCAGCTGGTGATGGCGGCGATGACCACGGCGCCGTGCTCGAGGGGGAAGGTCTCCCCCTGGTAGGTGACCATCGTGGCGGGCTCGGCGGCCACCGCACCCCCCTCGGCGACCATCGTGCCCCCGTTGGCCGCGGGGGCGGGGGCCGAGGCGGCCTGCTGCGCCGCCAGCGCCTCGCGGTACATCGCCTTGCTGCGCGAGAGCGGGACGCGGTCCTGCGGGCGCTTGGGGCCCGCCAGCGAGGGGACCACCGTGCCCAGGTCCAGCTCGAGCGTGTCGGTGAACACCGGGTCGGGGGTGTCATCGGTGCGGAACAGCCCCTGCGCCCGGCAGTAGGCCTCCACCAGCGCCACCTGCGCCTCGCTGCGTCCGGAGAGGCGCAGGTACTTGAGCGTCTCGGCGTCCACCGGGAAGAAGCCCATGGTGGCCCCGTACTCGGGGGCCATGTTGGCGATGGTGGCGCGGTCGGCCAGCGCCAGCGACGACAGCCCGGGGCCGTAGAACTCCACGAACTTGCCCACGACCTTCTTCTTGCGCAGCAGCTCGGTGCAGGTGAGCACCAGGTCGGTGGCGGTGGCGCCGGCCGGCAGGCGGCCGTGCAGCCGGAAGCCGATCACCTCGGGGATGAGCATGCTCACCGGCTGCCCCAGCATGGCCGCCTCGGCCTCGATGCCGCCCACGCCCCACCCCAGCACGCCCAGCCCGTTGATCATGGTGGTGTGCGAGTCGGTCCCCACCAGCGAGTCGCAGTACGCCAGCGTCTCGCCGTCGGCCGGGGCGGTGAACACCACCTGCGCGAGGTACTCCAGGTTGACCTGGTGGCAGATGCCGGTGCCCGGCGGGACCACGCGGAAGTTGCGCAGCGCCGCCTGCCCCCACTTGAGGAACTGGTAGCGCTCGCCGTTGCGGTCGAACTCGTGCTGGGTGTTGAGGAGGAGCGCCGCCTCGCTGCCGTACTCGTCCACCTGCACCGAGTGGTCGATGACCAGGTCCACCGGCTGCAGCGGGTTGATGCGGGTGGGGTCGCCCCCCAGCGCCACCATGGCGTCGCGCATGGCCGCGAGGTCCACCACGCAGGGGACGCCGGTGAAGTCCTGCAGGAGCACGCGGGCGGTGCGGAAGGCGATCTCGCGGTCCACGGGGGCCTTCACGTCCCAGCGGGCAAGCGCCTCCACGTCGGCGCGCTTGACGAAGGCGCCGTCCTCGCCGCGGAGGAGGTTCTCCAGGAGCACCCGCAGGGAGAAGGGGAGGGTGCGCGCCGTGCTGCCGGGGAGCGCGTCGAGGGCGTCCAGCCGGAAATACGCGTACGACCGGTCGCCCACGGGGAGGGTGGACCGGCTGCCGAAGGAATTGGGGTGCGCCATGCGGATTGGGAGGTCGGCGCGGGCCGGGCCCCTCGGGTGGCCACGCGCGTCCGGGACGGAGCCACTCATCGTGCCGCGGAGCCCGCCCAGGGCCCCCGGTGCCGACGAGGCTGTGGGGGAATATCGGCACCGTCACGCGCGCGCACCATCCGGGGCACGGCATCCCCCGTGCCGGACGGGGGCGGTAGATTGCGGGGATGCGGATCCTGCTGGTGGAGGACGACGACCTGCTGCGGGCGGGGGCGGCCGCGTGGCTGCGGGGGGCCGGCTATGCGGTGGACGAGGCGCCCACGGGGGAGGCGGCCCGCACCCTGGCCGCCCTGACCCCCTACGACGCGGTGGTGCTGGATGTCCGCCTCCCCGACGACGACGGGTTCGCCCTGCTGCAGGCCCTCCGGCGCCACCGCCCCCCGCCGCGTGTGCTGATGGCCACGGCCCGCGACGCGGTGGCCGACCGGATTGCCGGGCTGGACCTGGGGGCCGACGACTACCTGGTCAAGCCGTATGCGCCGGGGGAGCTGGTGGCGCGGGTGCGGGCGCTGCTGCGCCGTCCCGCCGAGGCCACCCCGCCGGTGCTCCGGGTGGCCGACCTGGCGCTGGACACCGCCACCCGGGAGGCCCGGCGCGGCACCCGCGCCATCGCGCTGACGACCAAGGAGTTCGCGGTGCTGGAGGCGCTCATGCGCCACCCCGGGCAGGTGATGACCCGCGAGCACCTCAGCGCCCACGCGTGGGATGACAACTACGACCCGGCCAGCAACGTGGTCGACGTGTACATCGCCCGGCTGCGGCGCAAGGTGGACGCGCCGGGGGAGCCGCCGCTGCTGGCCACGTTGCGCGGCGCCGGCTACCGGCTGGCCGCCGCCGGCGCCCCGTCGTGAGCGTGGCGCGCGCGCCCGAGGCGGCGTGGCCCCGGGCCCGGGCGCAGTTCACGGCGCTGTACACGGGGACGCTGCTGGTGGTGCTGGTGGGGGGGGCGCTGGCGCTCCGCTTCGCGCTGCACGCCACGCTGGCGCGGCAGTTCACCGACACGGTGACGGCGTCGGCCACGCTGGTGCAGCGCTTCTTCCGGTTGGAGATCGCCGAGTACCGGAGCATCGAGGGGACGCTGGCGCACATCGCGGGGGAGTTGGTGGTCGAGGAGCGGGCCATCCGCATCCGCCGCCCCGACGGCACGCTGTACCAGCGGGTGGGGACGCCGGTGCGGCGCGCCCCGCTCCCCCCGCTGGCGGGGCCGGTGCGGGTGGTGCGGCTGCCGCTGGAGCCGGGGCTGGCTCCCGGATGGCAGATTGAGGTGGAGGCCAGCGAGGCGCCGCTGCGGGCGCTGCTGGCCCGGCTGGATCGGTGGTTCGTGGCGGCCATTGCGCTGCTGACGGCGCTGGCTGCGCTGGCCGGCTGGTGGCTTACCGGCCGCACCCTGCGCCCGGTGGGGGAGGCGCTGGCGCAGCAGCGGCGCTTCCTGGCCGACGCGGCCCACGAACTGCGCACCCCCATCGCGCGGCTGCGCGCGCGGCTGGAGCTGGCGCAGGGGGAGCCGGCGGGTGGCGGGCCCCGCGGCGCCGATGGCCCGGCGGGCGGGGCGGGGCTGGCCGACGCGTTGGCGGGGGAACTGCAGGCCGCCTCGCGGCAGGTGGACGAGCTGCTGCTGCTGGCGCAGGCCGATGCCGCGCAGGCGGACGAGGGGCTGGGGCAGCAGGTGGTGCGGCTGGCGCCCCTGTTCCTGGACGACGTGGTGGCCGACGCGCTGGCACACTGGGCCCCCGACGCGCGCCACCTGGGGATGACGCTGGCGTGCGCGCGACTGGAGGAGACGCCGGTGCAGGGGGACGCGCTGTGGCTGGCGCGGCTGGTGGGGGTGCTGGTGGACAACGCGCTGCGCTACGGGACACCCGGGGGCACGGTGGCCGTGGCGGCCTACCCGGCAGGGCGCGATGCCGTGCTGGAGGTGGTCGACGACGGCATCGGGATCCCCGTCGAGGAGCGGGCGCGGCTGTTTGACCGCTTCTACCGCGGGCGCGAGGCGCGCCGCGTGCGCCCGGACGGGAGCGGGCTGGGGCTGTCGATTGCCGCGTGGGTGGCGGCGGCGCACCGGGGCACGGTGTCGGTGACGCCCGTGGCCCCGACGGGGAGTCGCTTCACGGTGCGGATGCCGCTCCGCGACGGGCGCGCGGGGGCGTTCGCGCGCGGGGCGTCTTGACGGCGGCGACGCCGGTCAGGGCCGGGTCAGCACAGTAGCCCGACGGGGCGCATGCGGCTCAGCTCCCCGGGTTCCGGGGCGGTGGCCCGCTCCCACGCGTCGCGCAGGCCGCGGAGCCGCTGGGCGGCGCCAAGGAAGTCGCGGCGCCCCACGGCCCCCTCGCACCACGCATAGAGGGCGTCAAAGCCGCACGACGCCGGGGTGTCCAGCGCCAGCGCCGCCCGCAGCAGCCCCAGCGCCTGACGGGCGCCGCGCTCGTCAAACGCCTCGCAGGCGCCGATGGCGGCGTCATACGCCCGGATCACCACGGCCAGGGGGTCCCGGAGCGCCTGATGGGGCTCGGCGACCAGCAGCAGCGCAGACGGGGCAGGGGGCACGGCATCGTGGACTGGAGGCGGACGGTGCAAGGGCGGCGTCGCCCCTCGTCCTTCTTCGACCGCGGGGGGGAGCAACTTGAACGGTCCACTCGGCAGGGGCTGGTCGCCCGGGATCGACCGTTCATCGTGGGTTCATGCGCGCGAGGTAGGTTGCGCCCATGGATTCCCTTGTCCTTCCCATCGCGCCGCGCGCGCGACGGCACGCATCCGGGTGGCGGGCGCTGCCGGTCTGGCGGTCTGCCTGGCGGGCGGCCGGCGCGGCGGCGGCGCTGGGGACCGCCCCCCTGGCGGCCCAGCCCGCACCGCCACTGGACCTCGCGGGCGCCCTGTCGCAGGCCCGCCGCACCGCTCCCGCGCTGCGCGCCGCCGACGCCCGCGGCGAGGCGGCCGCCGGCCGCGCCCGCGAGGCCGCGCAGTATCCCAACCCCACGCTGGAGTGGCGGCGGGAGAACCTGGGGAGCGCCCTGCTCCCCGACATCTTCACCACGGCCTACATCCCGGTGGACGTGACCGGCCGGCGCCTGGCGCTGCGGGAGGCGGGGAGCGCCGGGGTGCGGCGCGCCGCGGCCGACGCGGTGGCCGATCGGCGGGGGGCGGAGTGGCAGGTGGCGCAGGGGTGGTTGCGCGCCGCCCTGGCGGACGGGATGCGCGAGGCGCTCGAGGCCCAGGCCGCGGCGCTGGAGGCGCTGGCCGCGGCCGATGCGGCGCGGCTGCGCGAGGGAGAGGTGGCCGAGGCGGTGGCGCTGCGCACGCGGCTCGAGGCCGACCGCGCGCGGGTGGCGCTGGCCTCGGCGCAGGGGGAGGCGGCGCGGGCGCGGGGTGAGTTGGCGCGCCTGCTGGGGGTGGCGCCGGCGGCGTTGCCCGCGTTGGCGCCGCTGGCGCCCCCCGTGCTCCCGACGGCGCCCGACAGTGCGGAAGTGACGGCGGTGGCGCGTCGGACGCGCCCCGAACTGGCCGCACGGGAGGCCGGGGTGCGGGAAGCGGCGGCGCGCCTGCGCGCCGAGCAGCGCGGCATGCTGGGCGACGCGCAGCTGCAGGGAGGCAGCAAGGTGACGGGCGGGTTCCTCACGGGGCAGGTGGGGGTGGCGTTGCCGCTGCCGCTGTTCAACCGCAATGCGGGGGCGCGGCAGCGGGCGCGCGGCGAACTGGCCGAGGCCGAGGCGGCGCGTGCCGACGCGGAGCTGGCGGTGCTGGGGGGCGTGCACGCCGCGTGGCTGGCCTACCGCGCGCTGCGGGCCACGGCGGGGGCGGCATCGGCCTTCGGGGCGCGTGGCGCGGCCATCGTGGCCAGCGCCCGGGTGGCGTACCGTGAGGGGCACGCGTCGCTGCTGGAACTGCTGGACGCCGAGCGCGCGGCCGTGGAGGCCGCGCGCAGTGCGCTGGGCTTTGCGGCCGAGGCGTGGGCCGTGCGGCTGGAGCTGGAGCACGCGCTGGGGGCGCGCCTGGCCCCCGACGGCCCGTATGACCTGCCGCTGCTCTCCACCCTGCCCCCTGCGTCGCCACCTTCACCGTCGACCCCTCCGTCGCCTTCCGGATCGCGCCCATGACCGTGTCGCCGCTGTTCTCCCGCCGTCCGTCGGTGCTCCCCCTGCTGGCCGCCCTCCCGGGGGTGCTCCTGGCGACGGGGGCGTGCGGGGACACGCCCCAGGGGGGCGCGGCGGACGTGCCGGCGCCCGCTGCGGCGCCGGACACGGCCACGCTGTCCGCCGAGGCGGCGGCGATCGCCGAGTTCACGGTGGACACCGCGCGGCAGCAGCCGTGGCGCACCGCGGTGCGGGCGCCGGCCCGCGTGATGCTGGACCCCGCGGCGCTGCAGACCATCGGCTCCATCACCGAGGGGCGCATCAAGGAGGTGCGGGTGCGCGTGGGGGACCGGGTGGCCGCCGGGCAGGTGCTGGTGGTGATCCACAGCCACGAGATCATGGACGCGCGCGGGGCACTGGCGCAGGCCGAGGCGCACGTGCGGGCGGCCACCGCCACGCACCGGCAGGCGGTGGCGGCGGCCGAGCGGGCGGCGCGGCTGCTGGCGGCCAAGGCAGTGGCGCAGGCCGACCTGGAGCGCGCCGACGTGGCGCGCACCGTGGCGGCGGCGGCGCTGGAGGGGGCGCAGGCGGAGCAGGGGCGCGCCGAGGCGCTGGTGGAGCACCTGGTGGGGGAGGGGCCGCTGCCGCCGGGAGTGGACCCGCATGACGTGCTCATCCGGGCCGCGGCGCCGGGGGTGGTGACGGCGCGCGACGCGCAGCCCGGCACGGTGGTGCTCCCCGGCGTGCCCCTGGTGACCGTGGGGGACCCGGGGCGGCTGCAGCTGCAGCTGGCGCTGTCGTCCGAGGCGGCCGCGGGCGTGCGGGCGGGGAGTGGCGTGCGCTACGAGCTCACCGACGCCCCCGGGCGCTGGCACGAGGCGGTGGTGACGCGCGTGGCGCCCACGGTGGACACGCTCACCCGCACGGTGGAGGTGCTGGCGCGCCCCACCGGTCCGGCCAGCGGCGCGCGCGCGGAGGCGTATGCCCAGGCTGAGGTGCTGGGGGTGGCCGAGGCGCCGGTGGTGGTGGTGCCCGCGGCCGCGGTGCAGGCGATGGAAGGGGACTCGGTGGTGATTGCGGTGGAGCCGCGCGGGGCGGGGGTGTTCCTGCGCGCGCTCCCCGTGCGGGTGGGGCGCCGCGCGGGGCCGCTGGTGGAGCTGCGGGGCGGGGTGCCGGCGGGGACCGCCGTGATCGTGGGGCGTGCCGCCATCGCCAAGGCCGAGCTGCTCAAGCGGCGCGGCGGCGGCGCGGCGGAGTGAGCGCATGAGCTGGCTCATTCGCCTGGCGCTCCGCCACCGCGTCGCCGTGGTGGGGGCCACCCTGCTGCTCATGGCTGGCGGGATGTTCAGCCTGCGGCACATCCCCTTCGACGCCTACCCCGACCTCACGGGGACGCGTGTGGAGGTGATCACCGTGGCCCCCGGGATGGCGCCCGAGGAGGTGGAGCGGCTCGTCACCTACCCCGTGGAGTCGGCGCTCATGGGGATCCCCGGCACCGAGGGGGTGCGCTCGGTCTCCAAGGCGG
>JBILKP010000105.1:0-9465 GCA_044376625.1 Gemmatimonas sp.
AGCCACCGGGTGTGACCGGGTACGCGAGCTGGCCGCCAACGGCGGCGGCGCGCCGCCCTCCAGCGATCCCGCCACGGCGCAGTGGCGCACCGACAGCACCTTCCTGGCCAACGGGCCCGGGATGCTGTTCCGGGTGGTGCGCAGCGAGACCGGGACGCGCGCCATCCCCCTCACCCGCCTGGGGCGCGACTTCGGCGTGCTGGGGTTGGGCCCTCGCGGCTGGCGGGCCTTCGATGTGGCGTACCTGTATGGCGGCCGCCCCTTCACTCCGCTGCGCACGGGGACGCCGCTCCCCGCCATCACCTCGCGTCGCGGCATGTGGGAGGGGGACCCGCTGGACTCCCTGCCGGGGTGTCGGTTCCTGCTGCCGGGGGCCGACGTGACCGTGCCCGACGGGGTGGAGTTGCTGGTGGCGGGGCGCCCTCCGCGCTTCCTGCCGGCGGCCGCGCTGTCCGCCGCTGCCGTGGACGACGCGCTGCAGACGCTCACCACGCTGGTGGCCCCCTCGGCGGGGATCGGGATGGCGGCGCTGCGGCAGTTCCGTCGCACCCTGCACGTGGTGCCCGCCGGCGCCTCGGGGCGGCCGGCGTTGCTGGCGCTGTACCAGGATCCGCGTCCCCTCCCCGACAGCACCGATCGCCTCACGCTATCCCCGCGCTTCCTGGCGGTCCTGCTGGAGCCGGGCGCGTACGGGTTCCGGGCCGCCTGGCAGTACAGCACGCAGGGGGTGCCCGGCGCCCCGCCCGCGCTGGAGTTCCTGGGGTATCTGGATGCCGACGGCGACGGCGGGACCGAGCTGTTCTTCGGCGCGGCCGATGCGCGCGTACCCCTGCACCTGCTGGTGCTCCGCCATGACGGCACCCGGTGGGTGGAGTCGATGCGGAGCGCCCGGGGGCGCTGCACGGGCTGAATCGGGGCGCCCCGCGCCTGGCGCGGCGCCCCCCGCCCTCACTCCACCCCGATGGCCCAGGCCTGTTCCAGGTCGGTGCGGCTGTAGGCGCGGAAGGCGGTGAGCGTCTGGGTGCGCAGGATCCCCGGCACGTGGGCAAACCCCTCGGTGACCACGGTGGCCACCTGGTCGAGGTTGGGGACACGCACGATGGCGACGAGGTCCCACGCGCCGGACACCGAGTACACCTCGCTCACGCCGGCGATGCCGGCCAGCGTGGTGGCGCACTGGGTGATGACCTTGGGGTCGGCCTGGACGAGGACGATGGTGGTGATCATGCGGGGCTCCGGGGAACGGGGGCGGCCAGTCAGCCGGCGGTGAGGCAGCGGGCGATGCGGGTGACCCCCTCGACCGCGATGGCCTCGGTGGTGGCGTAGCTGGCGCGGACCCAGTCGGGGGTGAGGAAGGCCCCACCGGGAACCACCGCCACCTGCTCCTGCTCCAGCAGCCGCGCGGCGAACGCCGCGCCGGCGTCGGCGGCGCCGGCAAAGCCCCCGACATGCACGTACAGGTAGAAGGCCCCCGCGGGGTGCACCACCCGCACCGAGGGGAAGGGGCGCAGGGCGGCGAGCACGGCGTCGCGCCGCGCGTGATACGCGGCCACCATGGCCGCGACCGCGGCGTCGGCCTCGTCGCGACGCGCCAGCGCCGCCAGCGCCGCATGCTGCGACACCGCCGCGGCGTTGGAGGTGGTGTGCGACTGGAAGGCGTTCATCGCCTTGGTGACCGCCGGCGGGGCGATGGTCCAGCCAATGCGCCACCCCGTCATGGCGTACGCCTTGGCCACGCCGTTGATGACGATGAGGTTGTCGCGCGCGGAGGCAACCTCCAGCGCCGAGGGGGCGGGGCCGTCAAAGCTGATGCGCTGGTAGATCTCGTCGGAGAGCACCCACCACCCGCGCTCCGCCGCGAGTGCCAGGATGGCCGCCAGCTCCTCCCGCGTGTAGACCGCCCCGGTGGGGTTGCTGGGGGAGTTGAGCATCAGCCCCCTGGTGCGCGGCGTGGCCGCCGCCGCCAGCTGCGCCGCCGACACCTTGAGGCTGTTGGCGGGGTCGCCCATGACGGGTACCCCGGTGGCACGCGCCAGCTCGACCATCTCGTAGTAGCTGGTCCACGACGGCGTGGGGATGAGCACCTCGTCGCCCGGGCCGAAGCAGCAGACGCAGGCGTTGTAGAGCGACTGCTTGGAGCCGTTGGAGACCATCACCTCGGCGGGGGAGATGTCCCCGGCGGCCCACTGGCGGTTGGCATCGGCGGCGATGGCCTCGCGCAGGGGGAGGATCCCCTCGGTGGCGGTGTAGCGGGTGGCCCCGCGGTTCAGCGCCTCGGCGGCGGCCTCGCGGATGAAGGCCGGGGTGTCGAAGTCCGGCTCCCCCTGTCCCAGGTCCAGCAGCTGGACCCCTTGGGCCTTGAGCGCGCGCGCCTTGGCGGCCACGGCCAGAGTGGCGGATTCCTTGAGGCGGGCGATGTTGGCCGAGGGGCGGAAGTCCATGGGGGTGGCGCGGAAGGGGGTGTGGATAGCGGGGGACGAACGGGCACGCCGTCCGCGGAGTGGGAATCGCGGCCGGATTGGGCTATCTTTCCGGACTGGCCGGTTCTATACGACCCACGGGTCTGTCCGGAATTAACCGCCGCCAGCCCCCGGACGCCACACGGGCACGGGGGGCCGATCGCTGGACGCTGACTAACAACCGAAGGGGTGGGGTGTGGGGGAGCACGAACAGGAAGGGGCGCCGTCAACGGGCGCCACGCGCAGCCAGCACGTGGTGCTGCAGGGGCCGCCCGATTCGCGGATGCTGACGGCCGCCATGCGTGCGGCCGTGGAGCGGAGCCGCGGGGCGCAGGGCGTGGCCGCGCCGGCGTGCCTGGTCATCACTCCCACGCCCGAGCAGGCGCTGGTGGCCGCCGAGCAGGCGCGCCGCCTGCTGGCCGACGAGGGGACCCGCGTGGTGCCGGTGACGGCCGTGGCCCGGGCGCGCCGCGTGCTCGCGGCCCCGGTGGGGGTGGTGACGGGCACCGTGGAGACGCTGCTGGCGCTGCGGCGCGCGGCGGCGCTCTCGCTGGAAGGGCTGCGGGGGGTGGTGGTGTGCGGGCTGGACACCGTGCTGGCGGGCGGCGCGCAGGAGGCGCTGGTGGCGCTGCTGGCCGATTGCCCGGACGACGTGGCCCGCACGGTGACCATCGAAGAGGAAACGCCCGCGGCGGCCGCCTTTGTGGAAGCGCAGCTCCGGCGTCCGCGGCGCATCGCGCCCGCGCCGGCGGCGGCGACGCCGCTGGCGGTGGTGCCGCAGGTGGCGCTGACCTCGGCGTCGGGGCGTGCCGAGACGCTGCGCATGCTGCTGGACGAGGTGGACCCGCCGTCGCTGGTGGTGGTGGCCCCCTCCCCCGACGGGGCGGCGGCGGCGCAGGAGGCGCTGGCGCGCGTGGGGGTGCCGGTGGATGGCCGCGCCGTGCAGGTGGTGGCCCGTCCCGAGGCCTCCCATGTGACGCTGCTGGTGTTCTGGGAGGCGCCGGCCACGGCGGAGGCGCTGGCCGAGGCGCTGGAGACGCGCCCGGCGCAGGCGGTCGCGCTGTTGCTCCCCGACGAGCTCCCCACGTTCCGTCGCCTCACGCAGGGAGAGGCGCTGGCGTGGACCCCGGCCCCGCGCAAGGCGGCCGCCGAGGGGCGTGCGGCGCAGCTGCGTCGCGTGCTGCAGGGCGTGCTGCAGAACGGCGGCGGCGCAACGGCCAGCGAGTTGGCGCTGCTGGCGCCGCTGCTGGAGACGCACGATCCGCTGGAGATTGCCGCCGCCGCGCTGCGCCTGTTGGAGAGCGCGCGCCGCGACGTGCAGGTGGCGCGGGCGTCGGCGCCGGTGCTGCCGCCGGCCCCTCCCGCCGCACCGGCGGCATTCGAGCCGGCCGCCCCCGCCGCGCGCGAGAGTGCGCCCCGCGAGAGCCGTGGCGAGAGCCGTGGTGGTGGCCGGTTTGAAGGACGTGGGGAGGGACGGGGCGGCGGCCGTTCGTTTGAGCGCCCCGCGCGCCCCGGATTCCGTGGCGGCCCCGATCGGGGTGGCGATCGCGAGGGGCGCCCGTCGCGGCCGTTCAACCGCGGGGGTGGCGACCGCGAGGGGCGTCCGTCGCGCCCGTCGTTTGGTGGCGACCGCGAGGGGCGCCCGTCGCGCCCGTCGTTTGGTGGCGACCGTGAGGGGCGTCCGTCGCGCCCGTCGTTTAGCGGCGACCGCGAGGGGCGTCCGTCGCGCCCGTCGTTTGGTGGCGACCGCGAGGGGCGCCCGTCGCGCCCGTCGTTTGGTGGCGACCGCGAGGGGCGTCCGTCGCGTCCGTCGTTTGGTGGCGACCGCGAGGGGCGTCCGTCGCGCCCGTCGTTTGGCGGCGACCGTGAGGGACGTCCGTCGCGCCCGTCCTTTGGTGGCGGCGCCGGTGGCGGCAAGGGGCGTCCGCCGCGGGCCGACGAGGAACGGCGGGCCTTTGGCGACCGTCCCGCGCGGGAGCGTGTGGAAGGGCGCAGCGAGTGGCAGGCGCGTGGTGAGCGGCTGGCCCATAGCAAGCGGCCGTTTCCTCCCCGCCGCGCCCCCGGGCGCGGGGCTGACGACCAGGGGTAACCCCGTGAGGAAGGACGCATGAGCCTGGGCGGCGGCTTTGTGACCTCCGGCGGGTGGCTGGAGGTCATTGCCGGGTCGATGTTTTCCGGCAAGACCGAGGAGCTGATGCGCCGCGTGCGCCGGGCCACCATCGCCCGCAAGCGGGTGCAGGTGTTCAAGTCGCACCTGGACGACCGGTACGCCGGGTTGTGGGCGGTGTCCAGCCACGACCGGCGCACCGTCGAGGCGGTCCCCGTGGACTCCTCGGCGCAGATCCTCCTGCGCCTCGATCCGATGGCGCAGGTGATCGCGATTGACGAGGCGCAGTTCCTGGACGGCGGGCTGGTGGCGGTGGCCACCAGCCTGGCCGACCGGGGGCGACGGGTCATCCTGGCGGGGATCGACACCGATTTCCGCGGGGAGCCGTTTGGCTGCATGCCGCAGCTGATGGCCGCCGCCGAGGTGGTGGACAAGCTGCACGCCATCTGCGTGATGTGCGGGGCGCCGGCCAGCCGCACGCAGCGGCTGCTGGACGGCAGGCCGGCCCCGTACGAGTCCCCCGTGATCATGGTGGGGGCCGCCGACAGCTACGAGGCCCGGTGCCGCGCCTGCCATCAGGTGCCGCGTCGCGACGAGGGGCAGCAGCAGCTGTTGTAGCGGCGGCGTTGGGGCCGGGGTGCGGCGCCGATCAGCCGCGACGCAGGGGAATGGGGGGCGACTCGCCGCCGGCGGGCAGGAAGCTCTCCTGCGGGTGCGTCACGGTCAGGAGCACGGGACCCAACAGCGCCGGTGCTGCCAGGCGCCCACGCACCCGCCCTGCCCCGAGGCGGAGCTCAGCCGTGGCCGGCAGCCGCGATGCGTGCCGGAACGCGGTACCCTCGGCCATCCGCGACATCAGCTCCTCGCGGAGCGCCGCCTGGATCGTGCCAGGCGCCGGCCACTGCCACCGCGCAAACCGGTGGGACGCCCCCGGGCCTCCCCCGGTCCCCTCCTCGCGCAGCCGCAGGTCGCGCTCCACGCTGGCCATGACCGTGGCGACCGTGCGCGCAAACGTGGCCGAGGGCTGGTTGACCAGCGTGGCAAGGAACGCCACCGCATCGGTGTGCGGGGCGAGGCGCTGCCGCAACACCGTGCCCCACGGGAGCTGCAGGCGCAGCTGCAGGAGCCCGTCCGGTCGCACCACCAGGGCCACGCTGGATTCCTCGAGCTCGTGGCGCAGCGGGAGGGGGGCCGGGCGCGCCGCCGTCAGGGCCCCCGCCGGGCTGGCCGGCAACGCCACCGGCGCCCCCGCCACGGGCGGAAGCGCCATCAGGGGCAGCACTGCCCGGCGGAGCGCGGTCCGCACCGCGCCCGCACACGCGCGCGAACGGCTCACCGGCGGCAGTAGTCGGCGCTGTTCGTGACGGTGCCGTCGGTGAGGAAGGTGAAGGTCCAGCAGGTGGCGGTGGTGCGAGTGTAGCGGATCTGGTAGCTGCGGCCGCCGTTCTGCCACTGTTGCGTGCTGGTCCCGCCCACGGCCAGCGACTGCGCCGTGGCCTGGAGCGACATGTTGGTGGCCGCCATCGGCGTCCCCGGGGGACGGATCGGGCTGTACTTCGTGGACTGGATGGCCAGGTCGGGGCTGGGCACGCCGTGGAAGCAGCTCAGCACATACGGGCTCTGGTCGGTGACATGGTAGGCGTAGCCCGACGGGGCATTGGGGTGCGTCACCGTGTTCCCGCCGCACCCCGCATCGCGAGTGGCCGTGCTGCCATCGGGGTTGCGGTACCCGAAGATGGCGTAGCCATCCAGCGCCCACCCCAGCGGATGGGTGTCCCAGTAGGCCGTCCCCTGGTCGCTCATCAGGCACACCGGCGCGGCATGGTAGTGGTAATCGTCGGCGCGCCCGGCGTGGCCGTTGCACAGGTCCAGCTCCCCCAGGACCTTCGTGTCGCCGCCGCCGGGACCGCTGCACCCGCCCTGCTTGCAGGGATTGAAGATGGGGACGCCGTTGATGGCGATGCCGATGGGGCCGTCGAGGGCGGAGGTCTTGGCGGCCGCGACCACCGGCACCAGCGGGATGCGCCACGCACTGCTCCCCGTGAACGCCTGCGGGATGGGGACCTGCTGGTTGGTGGCGGTGATGCCGTGCATCATGGGGTGCCGCGACTGGATCCCGGTGCCGCTGACGGCCGCGTACGTGGAATCGCAGGTGACGCCCACGCCGTTGGCCACGCGGTACGGCTCGAAGGAGGCACGGACGGAGGCGCAGTTGATCATGGCCACGGTCCGATTCACCCCCAGCGACAGCACGCCCTTGGCCAGGGTGAGCGGGGCCAGCGCGGCCTCCAGCACGGCCCCGGTGACCTGCGCGGGGGTGGATGCCCCCAGCGCAGGGGCCGCCGAGAGCGCATACACCGTGAAGCTGTACTGCTTGAGCCCGGGCCCCTGCGAGCAGGGGGGCGCATAGTTGGTGCCCGCACCGTCATCCGCCTGTCCCACGGTCCCCGCCGAGCCGCCCGCCGGGATCGAGGTCACCGTGGCGGGGATGTTGTAGAGCACCCAGTTGTACTTGGTGGCCCCCTGGGCGGGGACGGTGCTCATGAGCACCGCAAAGTGCGTGGCAGCCGACGGCGCGCCGCTCCAGGCCAGCGGGGGGGAGGTCGCAGCGCCGTCGCAGGTGTAGGTGACCGGGAGTGTGGCCCCGGTGGCGCCGGCCACCGTGACGGTCAGCGTCGTGCCGGCCGGGGGCGTGGTGGGAGTGGTGGGCGAGGCGGGCGTGGTGGGGGTGGGGCCCTCGCCGGTGCCGCCGCAGGCCGCGAGCCCCGCGGCGGCGCAGGAGAGGAGGAGGCGGCGCATGGCCCCCGGCGTCGGGAGCGGAAGGCTGGGGATCATGGGCGTCGGGGGAGGATGTCGTAGGCATCGGCCACCACCCCGTTGCCCGTGGTCGTGCGCGAGCGCACGTACTCCACCGTGGCCTTGGCGGGGGTGACGGTGACGCGCAGGTGGCCGGAGCTCCCCAGCAGCACGCCGGAGAGGTAGCCGTAGCCGGCCGCGCTGGCGGTGGCGTTTTCGCGGGCGAAGGAGGGTTGTGGCACCTCCTGGTAGCGGATGCCGTCGCGCTGCTGGTTCACGTACAGGTGGTCGTGGCCGTGGAACACGGCGGACACCCCGTGCTGCACGAGGAGGTCGTGGATGGGGAGGGCCCACCCCGGGCGCTGCGCGGCAAACCCCGGGGTGCCGTCCAGGTTGGCCCCGCCCCACTCGAAGAAGCGGCTGGCCTCGGCCCCGCCGCGTGCCTCCGGCCCGTTCCCCCCCACCAGGTGGTGCAGGAACACGAAGGTGTAGGGAGCAGTGTTGGCGCGCAGGAGCGACACCAGCCAGTCGTACTGCTCACGCCCCAGCGTCCACCCCCAGGGCGAGCCATTGGCACCGGGCTTGGTGAGCGTGAAGCGATAGGGATCGAGGGCGATAAGGAGGGCGTCCCCCCAGCGGAAGGCGTAGTAGTTCCGCGGCACCGGCAGCACCGGCGTGGTGCGGTAGAACTCGTTGGCCAGCACGGGCGGGAAGTACTTGAGGCGCTGTCCCTCGGCCCAGGTTGCGTTGGGCCCCAGCCAGCCGTTCTCGGCGTCGTGGTTCCCCTGCACCAGGAAGAGCGCCAGCTGGGAGCCGGCGAGGCCGAAGTAGTGCCGCTGCGCATAGTAGTGCGCGGTGGCGTCCTGGTAGGCCGGGTACTTGTCGGACATGAAGGTGTCGCCCAGGTCGACGAGGAAGTCGGCACTATCGGCGAGCATGTTGCGCAGCGTGTTGGTGTAGACGCCGGGGGCGCTGTTGGTGTCCAGGTGGGAGTCGGCCTGCATCACGAAGCGGAACGGCATGCCCGGGGACCGCGCCGTGCGGAACTGCCCGGTGTACGCCGGGACCGGGCCATCCACGCGATAGCGATAGGTGCGGTCGGGGGCCAGGCCTCCCAGCTCCACCACGCTCGGGATCCCCGCAGCCAGCGCCTGCGTGACCACCCGGTTCTCCCCCAGGAGGGTGAGCGTGACGGTGCGCGGGATCCCCGAATACAGGCTGAGCGACACGGCGGTCGCGGTGGGACGCGCCGGGATGACGTTGAAATCCATCGCCGGCACGTCGGTCAGGAAGCCCGCCACCACGGGCGGGGGCGGGATGGGCGCCGCCCCCCCAGGCGTGGTGGGGGGTGTCGGCGTGGTGGGGGTCGTCGGTGGCGTCGTGGCCGGCGGCGCCTCGCTTGGGGTGCCGGCGCAGGCCATCAGCAGGACACCAGCGGCCGCCAGCGCCAGGGCGCGAGGTGACATGGGCCGGAGCCGGGGGAACGGGCGTCCAGGACGGGCGAGGGAGCGTTCCATGGACGGCGTAGACGACGGCCGTCCCCTGCCGTTAAGGGGGCACCGGGACGCCCCGCCGGCGGCTGGCGACGTTCCCGCTACGCTACCGCTAGGCTCCCGCTAGACCCCTTTACGCCACCGCCGGGAAACAGAGCCGGATGACGGTGCCCTGGGCAGGCGCCGAGTCGCACTCGATGAAGCCGCGTGCCTGGTGCACCATCCCCTGCACCACCGCCAGCCCCAGTCCGCGCCACCCGCCCGCGCGCGCCGTGGACGAATACGGCTCGAAGAGGCGGCGGCGCATCGCCTCGCCGATCTCCGAGCCGGTATCCCGCACCTCCAGCACCGCCCACGGGGCGGCGGCCCCCCCGTCAGGGGCCGCACGCAGCTCCACGTCGGTGCGCACCGTCACCGTGCCACCCTCGGGCATGCGCTGGCACGCGTGCTCGACCAGCGCCAGCAGCGCATCGTGCAGTTCCCGTCGGTCCAGCGCCGCCACCACCCGCTCGGCCGCCAGCGCGGGGACCACCGCAACCGTCGCGGGGAGCGCCGCGGCCAGCAGGGGGAGGACCTCGACCACGAACGCCCCGATATCGGTCGGCTCCAC
>JBILKP010000366.1:0-2911 GCA_044376625.1 Gemmatimonas sp.
TCCGCTGGTGGCCGTGGGGATCCTGTACCGCAACGGCTACTTCGACCAGCGGATCCGCCCCGATGGCTGGCAGGAGGACTCGAGCGCCCGCCTCGACTTCGGCGCCGTGCCCATCGACCCGGTGCCTGGGGTGGACGGCGCCGCGCACCTGGTCACGGTGCGCACCTTCGGGCGCGACGTGCACATCCGCGTGTGGAAGATGCAGGTGGGTCGCGTGCCAGTGTACCTGCTGGACTCCGACCTCGAGACCAACCACCCCGACGATCGGCCGCTGCTCTCCAAGCTGTACTCGGGGGGGCCGGCGATGCGGCTGCGGCAGGAGTGGCTGCTGGGGGTGGGCGGGGTGCGCGCGCTCCGGGCCCTGGGGATTGCGCCGGCCGCCTGGCACGCCAACGAGGGGCATGCCGCCTTCATGATGCTGGAGCGCGTCCGCGAACGGTGCGCCGAGGGGGTGTCGTTCCGCGAGGCGGTGGCCCAGGTGCGCGCGGCGAGCATCTTCACCACCCACACGCCCGTGCCGGCCGGCCACGACCACTTCCCGGTGGAGGAAGTGCGGCAGTGCGCCGAGGGGGCGTGGGGGGAGCTGGGGGTGGGGGTGGACGAGGTGCTGCGCCTCGGGTACCAGCCCGAGGCCGGGGCGGCCACGTTCCACATGACGGCGCTGTCGATGCGGCTGGCGCGACGGGTCAACGGCGTGTCGCGCCGCCACGGCATCGTGACGCGCGAGATGAGCCGGTCGATGTGGCCGGGACGCGCCGCGGAGACGGTGCCGCTGGGGCATGTCACCAACGGGGTGCACCTGGCCACCTGGATGGCCAACCCCATCATGGGGCTGCTGGACGAGCACCTGGGGCCGGCGTGGGGGCACACCCACGACCCGGCGCTGTGGGAGCAGGTGCTCACGATGGACGACGCCGCCCTCTGGGAGGCGCACGGGCAGCTCAAGCACGTCCTCCTGCGGCTCATCCGCGAGGAGGCGCGGCGCGCCTTCGGCCAGCGGACGATGGAGGCCGCGCAGCTCGTGGGCGCCGGCCCCCTGCTGGACCCGCATGTGCTCACCATCGGGTTCGCGCGCCGCTTCGCGACCTACAAGCGCGCCGACCTGGTGTTCCACGACGTCGAGCGCCTGCGGCGCATCGTGACGCACGCCGACCGCCCGGTGCAGCTGGTGTTCGCCGGGAAGGCGCACCCCGCAGACACCCCCGGCAAGCAGGTGCTGCAGCGGGTGTACGACTTCACCCGCGACCCGGCCTTCGAGGGGCGCGTGGCGTTCGTGGAGGACTACGGCATGCACCTGGCCCACCTGCTGGTGCAGGGGGTGGACCTGTGGCTCAACCTGCCGCGGGTGCCGCTGGAGGCGTCGGGGACCAGCGGGATGAAGGCCGCGCTCAACGGCGTGCCGCAGCTCTCCACCATCGACGGCTGGTGGGAGGAGGGGTTCGAGGGGACCAACGGGTGGGCGATTCCCCCCGAGGTGGACGGGGAGGATGGCGCGGCCACCGCCGACCGCCTGTACGCGCTGCTCGAGGAGGAGGTGGTGCCACGCTACTACACGCGCGACGCCCACGGCCTCCCGCGGCGCTGGCTGGGCACCATGAAGCACGCCATGCGCGTGGCCGGGCAGCACTTCACGGCGCGCCGCATGCTGGAGCAGTACGCGCGCGCCTACTACGCGCCGGCCATCCTCGGGGACAACCTCCCCGACGACCCGCCGACGGCCTGACGCATGGAGAGCGGGGGCGCCGTCATGACGGGGGGGGCGCGCCCCACCGTGGTGCACCTGGCGGCGGAGTACGCCCCGTATGCGCGCACGGGCGGGTTGGCCGAGGCGGTGCGCGGTCTGGCCACGGTGCAGGCGGCGGCGGGGACGCCGGTGGTGGTGTTCCTGCCGCTGTACCGGTCGGTGCGCGAGCAGGCGCCCGACCTCGCCCCGCTGGGGCGCGCCATCACGGTCCCGCTGGGCTATCGCGACGAGGAGGTCCGCTTCTTCCGCGAGGTGCACGCACCGCCGGGCCCGCGCGTGGTGTTCGTGGACATCCCCGCGGCGTTCGCCCGCGGCGGGCTGTACGGCGACGGGGGGCGCGACTACCCCGATAACGCCCGGCGTTTCGCCCTGTTCGCGCGCGCCGTGCTGGACGGGATCCCTCGGCTGGTGGCGGGCCCCGTGCTGCTGCACGCGCACGACTGGCACGCGGCGCTGGCCCTCGTGTACGCCCGGCGCTACCCCGCCCTGCGGGACCGCTTCGCCGACACGCCGCTGGTGCTGTCGGTGCACAACGCCGGGTATCAGGGGCACTTCCCGCCCGAGGTCCTCCAGGGGTGCGGCATCCCGCCGGAGCTGTTCACGCCGCGCCACCTCGAGTGGCACGGGCGGGTGAACCTGCTGAAGGGCGGGCTCACCCACGCCGACGCGGTGACCACGGTCAGCCCCACCCATGCGCAGGAGCTGCGCACGCCGGCAGGCGGCTTCGGGCTGGACGGCGTCTTCCGGTGGCTGGGGGACCGCTTTGCGGGGATCATCAACGGCATCGACCAGCAGGCGTGGGACCCGGCCACCGATCCCCAGATCCCCGCGCCCTACACCCGGGACGCGCTGGAGAACAAGGCGCGCTGCAAGGCCGGGCTGCAGCGCTCCTTCGGGTTGCCGCAGCGCCGGCGCACCCCGCTGTTCGGGCTCACCGGGCGGCTGGTGGCGCAGAAGGGGATCGACCTCGTGCTCCAGTCGCGCCTGGTGCGCACGCTGGACGCGCAGTTCGTCTTCCTGGGGGGCGGGGATCCGGCGTTCGAACGGGCGCTCACCGCGCTGGCCGCGTCGCGCCCGCGGCACGTGGGCGTGCAACTGGAGTTCACCGACCGCCTGGAGCACCGGCTGATGGCCGGGGCCGACCTGTTCCTCATGCCGTCGCAGTAC
>JBILKP010000365.1:0-2911 GCA_044376625.1 Gemmatimonas sp.
TGCCGGCGACCGTGCCTGCGGCGGCGCCACACGTGGCGCCCCTGCCCCCGGCGGCGCCGTGGCGTGCGGGGCGCACCGATGCCCTGGACACGGCGGTGGCCCGGGTGGTCCGGCACAACCTGTTCAGCGCGCGGCGGCGCGCCCCGGTGGTGCGCTATCGCGATCCGCTGGCGTTGCCCGCCCCCGAGGGCCCGGGGATGCCGGAGCCCGCGCCTGCGGGAGATGGCACCTCGGCGGCGTGGCCGCGCCTGTTGGGAGTGGCGCGGATCGATGCGCAGTGGCGGGCGCTGGTGCAGTGGGCGCCGGAGCGCCCGGCGGGGTGGTGCACGGTGGCGGTGCGCTGTCCGGATGGCGGCACCGAGGGGACCGCGTCGGGGGGCACGAGGGGCGAGCGTGGGGGACGGGTGCGCGCCATTGCCCCGGACGCCGTGGTGTTGGTGGTGGATGGCCGGGAGCGCACCCTGCGCCTCGCGCCAAGCCGGTCGGCCGATTCCTTGTCGAGGATGCCGTGACACGCAAGAGACGGGTGAACCCCGGGGTGTGCGGGGTGGTGGCGGGTGCGCTGCTGATGGGGCACGCCGGCATGGCGGCCGCGCAAGGCGCTGCGCCAGGGGCCGCGCGGCAGCCGCGCGCGGCGGCAGGGACGACCGTGGCGTTTGCGGATGCCCCGCTGGCGGAGGTCATCCGCGGGCTGGCCGACCTGCTGGGACGCACCGTGGTGCTGGGGGACATTCCCAACGTGACGGTGACGGTGCGGACCCCCGGGGCGATGGATCGGACGGGGGTGGAACAGCTGCTGGAATCGCTGCTGGAGACCCACGGGCTGATGCTGGTGGGGAGCGGCGCGATTGCCCAGGTGCTGCCGGCGGAGCGGGCGCTTGCCGGGGGCGGCGTGACCGTGAGCGGCCCGTTCCCGGATCCCGCGCCCCTGGGGTTGGTGTCGTACCTGGTCCCGCTCAAGGGGGTGCGGGCCGAGGAGGGCGCCGACGCCGTGCGGGCGCTGCTGGGGAAGGGCGGCCGGGTGGAGGTGGTGCCCCGGGCCAACGCCGTGCTGCTGGTGGACCGCGGACGGCAGGTGGCGCGCGCGGTGGCGCTGCTGCAGGCGCTGGACGCGGCGCCGGCCGGGGAGGCGGGGCTGCAGAGTTATGTGGTGAACCTCAAGTACGCCAACGCCGAGGACCTGGCCGCGGCGCTGGGGCAGGCCTTCGGCATTCCGGTGGCGGGCGGCGGGGCGGTGTCGCTGGCCGATCGTGCGCTGTCGCGGGCGCTGGACGGGTTCCGGCAGCGCGAAGGGGAGCTGTTCCGCACCCGGGCGCCCGCCATGGGGCCGCTCACCGCGGCCGCGGAGGGCGCGCGGGACTCAGTCCCCGGGGCGCTGGTGGGGCGCACGACCATCGTCCCCAACGTGCCCACCAATGCGCTGCTCATCCGCACCGCCCCGGCCAACTTCCCGCTGCTCCGCGAAACCATCGCCGCGCTGGACATGCGGCCGGCGCAGGTGCTGTTCGAGGTGACCATCGCGGAGATCGCGCTGGGGCGCGGGTTCGAGTTCGGGGTGGACTGGGCCGCGGTCAATCGCGGCGGCGACGTGGACTTCGCCTTCGGCAACCCGGAGATGCCCGATACGGGGTCGGCCTCGGGGTTGCTGCGGCTGGTGTACCTCGACGGGACCGGGGTGCGGTCGCTGCTGCGGACGCTGGCGTCGACCAGCACGGTGCGGGTGCTGTCCACCCCGGAGATCCTGGCCACGAACAACCGGGAGGCGTCGTTCCTGGTGGGGAGCAAGGTCCCCTTCATCGCCTCCACGCGGCTGGGCAACGACGTGTCCATCGACCGGGCGGTGCAGTACCAGGATGTGGGCACCAAGCTGTCGCTGCTGCCCACGATCAACGACGACGGCTACGTGTCGGTCCAGCTGCTGCAGGAGGTGAGCTCGCTCACGCCGCAGACGGTGGCGGCGGCGCTGAGCGCGCCAGTGATCTCCACGCGCGAGGCGTCCACGCGGGTGCTGCTGCGCGACGGCCAGACGGTGGTCATCGCGGGGCTCATCGGCGAATCGCGGCAGGAGCTCACGCAGGGGCTGCCGTTGCTGCGCGACCTGCCACTGCTGGGGGCGCTGTTCCGACGGCAGGTGACGACCCGCCAGCGCACGGAGCTGGCGATCTTCATGACGCCGTACGTGGTGCGGGACGACCGCGAGGCCGACGCCATCCGGGAGCGGGTGCGGGCGCGGATGGAGCGGGGGCAGCCGGACGCCCTGTCGGGGACGGTGGTGTCCCCCGCGCGCCGTCCGCCGGCCCCCTGAGGCGGGTGTCCCCGGTGCCTGAATCGACCGCGTCGTGGGGAGCGGCCTCCGGTGATCCGCTGGCGGCCGGGACCGTGCTGCGCCAGGCGGCGGCGGCCCCGCTGGCGGCCCGCTTCCCGCGCCGCTGGCTGGAGGAACACGCCGTCCTTCCCCTGTCCTGCATGGACGGGGTGGCGGCGGTGGCGGCGGACGGGGCGCTGCCGGCCGCCGTGCAGGATGCGCTTGAACGCGGCCTGGCGGCCGCGGTGACGGTGGTCCCGCATCCGGCGGGGGCCATCCGGGCGGCGCTGGTGTCCGGCGCGGTACGCCCGGAGCCCGACGCGCCCCCGGGCGCAGGGCGCGCCGAGGCGCGTGACGCGGTGGAGTCGGTGGACGACCTGCGTGCGCTGGCCGCCCGTGAGCCGGTGGTGCAGGTGGTCAATGGCCTGCTGGCGGAAGCGGTGCGCATGGGCGCCAGCGACCTGCACCTGGAGAGCGCGGTGGACGGCGTGCGGGTGCGCGTGCGGCTGGACGGCGTCCTCCATGACTTGCAGCAGCTGGGACCGGAGTTCCGGCCGGCGGTGTTCTCTCGGCTCAAGGTGCTGGCGGGGATGGACATTGCCGAGC
>JBILKP010000367.1:0-2909 GCA_044376625.1 Gemmatimonas sp.
GCGGCCACCTCGTCGGCCAGCGTGCGCAGGAAACCGGTGACCCCGGCGCGCAGCGTGTTGCTGAGCACCAGGTTCCCCTGCGGCCGCTTGACCGCGAGCGAGGTGATGGCGAGCACCCGCCCCCACCTCCGCGCGCGCATCCCGGGGACGAACGCCTGCGTGAGCGCCACCACGCTGCGCAGCAGCAGCCGGCTGGCCCCCTCCCACGCCTCCCAGTCGAAGGAGAGCGCGCCGCCGGTGGGTGGCCCCCCGGTGTTGCACACCAGGATGTCCACGCCGCCGTGGCGTTCCGTCACCGCCGCCACCACCGCCGCGATCCCCTCGGCGGTGGCGAGGTCGGCCTGCACCGCCAGCACCGGGGCGCCCGCCAGCCCGTGCAGCCGGTCGGCCGCCTGCGCCAGCGACGCCGCGTCCCGCCCGCAGATCGCCACCTGGCACCCCTCGCGCGCCAGCTGCGCGGCCGCCTCGTAGGCGATGCCGCGGCTGCCGCCGCACACCAGCGCCACCTTCCCCGCGATGCCGAGCTCCATGGGGCGCCCCTCAGCGCGCGGCGCGCAGGTAGCCGTCGGTCCCGTCGATCCAGTCCTGGCGCGGCGGGTTGAAGATGTCCACGTCCAGCGTGTCCTCCAGCGCCTCGGCGCGGTGGCGCACATGCGGCGGGATCACCAGCACGTCGCCCGCCTTCACGTCCACGTAGTCGTCGCCCGGGGCGTCGGCGTGCGCCCCGATCCAGAAGCGCAGGCACCCCGAGAGCACGTAGGTGAACTGCTCGTTGTGGTGGTCGTGCGCGGGGACGATGGCCCCCTGCTTGAGGTACACATGGGCCAGCATCATCCGGTCGCTCCAGATGAGGCGGCGGTCGATGAGCGGGTTGAGCTGCTCCTTGGGGAGCGACTCCCACGACTGCAGGCGGACGTCGGACATGGCGGACGGGGTCAGGGGTGGTCGGGGGAGGCCGGGGGGCCCGGGGGCGGGACCGCGGCATCGACCTCGGGGACCGCCGCGGCGGCGGCCCGCCGTGCCGCCTCCTCCGCCTTGCGGTTCTCCTTGCGCAGGTCCCAGAGCATCATCCCCAGGATCACGAAGGCGCCGCCAAACGACACGCCGAACTCGAAGATGAACATCGGGTGGGTGAACGACTCCACGGGCGCCTCCGGCCAGGGTGAGGGAGAATGTATGCGGAACCGCGCCGGGGTGGGTGGCCGTTCCCCGGCAGCCCCGGGGTGGTGTTCCGCCGCCCGTCTTCCGCCCTGATCGCGCCCCTCGCCCGCTCCCCTTCCGGTCCGCATGTCCTTCCCGTCCGACATCGCCATTGCGCAGGCCGCCCGGCTGCGCCCCATCACCGACGTGGCCGCCGACCTGGGGATCCCCGCCGACGCGCTGCACCCCTACGGCCGCCACATGGCCAAGCTCCCGCTGGCGCTAGCGGCCCGCCCGCCGCGCGGGCGGCTGGTGCTGGTGACCGCCATCAGCCCCACCCCGGCCGGCGAAGGGAAGAGCACGATCAGCGTGGGGCTGTCGCAGGCGCTGCGGCGGCTGGGGACCCACGCCGTGCTGGCCATGCGCGAGCCGTCGCTGGGGCCGGTGTTCGGCGTGAAGGGGGGGGCCGCGGGGGGCGGCTACGCGCAGGTGGTGCCCATGGAGCAGATCAACCTGCACTTCACGGGCGACTTCCACGCCATCGCCGCCGCGCACAACCTGCTGGCCGCGCTGGCCGACAACGCGGCGCACCAGCGCACCGTGCCGGGGCTGGACGCCGGGCGCCTCACGTGGCCGCGCACGATCGACATGAACGACCGGGCGCTGCGGCAGGTGGTGACCGGGCTGGGGGCCGGCAACGGCGTGGTGCGCGAGGGGCGCTGGGTGATCGTCCCGGCCAGCGAGGTGATGGCCATCGTGGCGCTGGCCGCCGACCTCCCCGACCTCCAGGCGCGGCTGGCGCGCATCATCGTGGGGAGCCGCGGCGACGCCTCGCGCGCGCCCATCCGGGCCGCCGACCTGGGCGCGGCCGACGCCATGGCGCTGCTGCTGCGCGAGGCGCTGGCGCCCAACCTGGTGCAGACGCTGGAGGGGGGGCCGGCGCTGGTGCATGCGGGCCCCTTCGGCAACCTGGCGCACGGGTGCAACAGCCTGGTGGCCACGCGCACGGCGCTGGCGCTGGGGGACGTGGTGGTGACCGAGGCGGGGTTCGGCTCCGACCTGGGGGCGGAGAAGTTCTTCAACATCAAGTGCCGGCTGGGGGGGCTGTCGCCGGCGGCGGCGGTGCTGGTGGCCACGGTGCGCTCGCTCAAGATGCACGGCGGGGTGCCGCTGGCGGCGCTGGACCGCGAGGACACGGGGGCGCTGGAGCGGGGGCTGCCGCACCTGGCGCACCATGTGGCCAACGTGCGGCAGCATGGCGTGCCGGTGGTGGTGGCGATCAACCGGCGGGCGTCCGACACCGACGCCGAGGTGCGGATGGTGGCCGACGCGTGCGCGGCGCTGGGGGTGCCGGTGGCCCCCACGACGGTGTTTGCCGAGGGGGGGGCGGGGGGCGAGGCGCTGGCGCGGGAGGTGTTGGCGCTGCTGGCGGGCCCGCCGGCGGCGTTCCGGCCGCTGTACGATGCCACGCGCCCCATCGCGGAGAAGGCGGAGGTGATCGCGCGGCGCGTGTACGGCGCCGACGGCGTGGACTTCACCCCCGCCGCGGCGCGGCAGGCGGCGTGGCTGGAGGCGCACGGGATGGGGGACACGCCGGTGTGCATGGCCAAGACGCAGTCCTCCTTCACCGACGACCCCACGCGGCTGGGGGTGCCCACGGGGTTCCGGCTGACGGTCACCGAGGTGACGGGCGCGGCGGGGGCGGGCTTCGTGGTGGCGCGGTGCGGCGACATCATGACCATGCCCGGGCTGGGGGCGGTGCCGGCGGC
>JBILKP010000012.1:0-26436 GCA_044376625.1 Gemmatimonas sp.
CGCCTTCGGGACCCCAGCCGCCCCCGGTGAGCCACGCCGGCCCCTGCAGCACCGCCCGATAGCCGGGGGTGTCAAAGGGGAGGCCACTCACCGGCACATGCAGCACCGCCGCCATGATCCAGTTCCACGCCAGGTGCGCCCCCCAGGCGGCCGGCAGGCTGCCGGTGTGCTCCCGCACGCGGGCCAGCAGCCACCCCGCCAGCATCACCGCCGTCAGCGTGCGCACGCCGGCGCCCGGGTTGGCCGCGTGCACCAGTCCGAACGCCACGCTGGTGCTCCACCGCGCCACCCGCGCGCCCCCGGCCTCGTGGGCCACGTCGTACAGGTACCCGCGAAACACCACCTCCTCCCACAGCGCGGCGGGGGCCAGCACCAGCAGCACCCGCAGCGCCGCCCCGCCCCAGCTCCCCGCCCCACCGGATGGGACGCCCTCGAAGCGCAGCGCCCCCACCCCCCACAGCCCCACCGCCGTCAGCAGGATGGCGGCCGCGCCCATCGCCGCCCCCCGCCCCATCGTGCGCGGGGCCCAACTCCCCGTCCCCAACCCCACCGCGCCCCAGGGGCGATGGTCCACCCCAAGCAGCAGCAGCGCCGAGGCGCCCAGCGCCCCCGCCAGCGTGGTCCACGGGTAGAGCGGGATGGGGGAGCCCAGCTGCCGGGTGAGCCACCGCCCCACCGGACCCAGCACCGCCTCGGCGATCCCCTGCAGGAGGACGAATGCCACCGCAAAGGCCACCAACCGCCAGGCCACCCGTCCCGCCTGCCCCCAGGGGGCCATCCGGGCGCCGTCGATCAGACCCGCTCGACCGCCAGGGCGACGGCATCACCCCCGCCCAGGCAGAGCGTGGCGATCCCCGACCGCGCCCCGCGGTCGGCCAGGGCGTGCAGCAGCGTGACCAGCACGCGCGCGCCACTGGCCCCGATGGGGTGCCCCAGGGCGATGGCCCCGCCGTGCACGTTGACGCGCGCCGCGTCCCACCCCAGCCCCGCCCCGTCGGCCAGCGCCTGCGCGGCAAAGGCCTCGTTGGCCTCGATGAGGTCGTAGTGGTCGATGGTGGTGCCCAGCCGCGCCATGAGGTTGCGCACGGCGGTGATGGGGGCAAAGAAGAGGTCCTGCGGCGCCCCGGCCCCGCTCCCGTAGCCCGTGATGCGCCCCAGGATGGGGAGCCCCTCGGCCAGCGCCACCGCCTCGCTGGTCACCACCAGCGCCGCCGCCCCGTCGTTGATGCTGGAGGCGTTGCCGGCGGTGACGGTGAGCGACGCGGGGTCGGCTCCCTTGGCGCCAAAGGCGGGGCGCAGGGCGCTCAGCGACTCGGCCGTGGTGTCGCCGCGCGGCCCCTCGTCGGCCGCCACCACCGTGGGGCCCTTGCGCCCGGGGATCTCCACCGGGACGATCTCCGCCGCGAACTTCCCCGCCGCCTGCGCCGCCGCGGCGCGCCGATGGGACTCGGCCGCAAAGGCGTCCTGCTGCGCCCGCGTGATGCCGGCCTTGGTGGCGGTGTACTCGGCGTGCGAGCCCATGTGCACGTTGCAGGTGGGGCACCAGAGGCCATCGCGGATCATGCCGTCCACCATGGCCTGGTCGCCCATCTTCACGCCGCCGCGCATCCCCTGCACGTAGAAGGGAGCGTTGCTCATGCTCTCCTGCCCGCCGGCCACCACCACCTCGGCGTCGCCGGCCTTGATGGCCTGGGCCGCCAGCATGACGGCCTGCAGCCCGGAGCCGCACACCTTGTTGATGGTCATGGCCGAGGCGGTGGCCGGGACGCCGGCGCGCAGCATCGCCTGCCGGGCGGGGGCCTGGCCGGCGCCCCCCTGCAGGACCTGCCCCATGATCACCTCCTGCACGCGGGCGGGGTCCACCCCGCTGCGCTGGAGCGCGGCGCGGATGGCGATGGCGCCCAGCTCGGGGGCGCTAAGGGGGGCGAGGCCCCCGAGGAAGCGGCCGATCGGGGTGCGCGCGGCCCCCACGATCACCGGCTGGCGTGCGCGATCAACGGTGCGATCAGTCATGCGGCCAACATAACGGCCGCCCCGGTGGCCCGCATCCTGCACCACCCCGGGGCATGCTTGACACCCTCCGCATGCTCATCGCCGACAGCCTCCCCATGGTCCCCGACCTGGAGCCGCCCATCGATTCCGGGGACATCCGGGTGGCCGCCAGTGCCCTGCTGCTGGCGATGGCCAGTGCCGACACGCAATCCCGCCGGGACGAACGGGTGGCGATGCTGCGCGCGCTCACCACGTGGTTTGGCGTGGACCAGCGGGGCGCGATGGAGCTGCTGGAAACCGCCGAGGGCGCGTGGCGGAGCGGGGGCACCACGGACGGGTTCGTGCGGCAGCTGCGGGAGGAGTACGACGACGACCAGCGGCTGGTGCTGACCGACCTGCTCTGGGAGGTGGCGCGGGCCGACGGGTGGCTGGACGGGCGGGAAGCGGCGCTGGCCGCCCAGCTCACGCAGTGGCTGGGGGTGCCGCCGTCGGGGGCGCCCCTGGCCGATCGCGCGGCCCCTCAGGCGTCGTAGCCGACGACCAGGTTGCTCCCGGCCTGGCGGGCCCGCTCCAGCGCGACCTGCGCGCTGGCCAGGAGGGCGTCCACATCGGCGCAGGTGTCCGACTGTTCGGCCACCCCCACGCTGACCGTGGTGCGCAGCTCGCGACCGGCCGCTCCCCCCCCTCCCAGCCGATTGGCCTCGACCCGTTCGCGGATGCGTTCGGCCAGCACCAGGCCGCCCGCCAGGTCGGTGCTGGGGAGGAGCATGGCAATGGCGTCCCCGCCGGCCCGTCCCACGGTGTCGGTGGCGCGCGACTCCCGCTGGCACGCGGCCACGATGGCGGCGAGCCACTCGGCGCCGAACGTCGCGCCTTCCCGGCCCTGCACGGCGCGGAAGTCGTCGGGGTCCACCAGCAGCAGCGTGAGCGGCTGCGCGTAGCGGCGGGCGCGGGTCACCTCGCTGGTGGCGGTCTCCAGGAAGCGGCGGCGCCCGAGGGCCCCGGTCTCCCAGTCGCGCTCGTCGGTGGACACCCCGCGCGCCGGCGTCTCGCGGGTGCGCCGGTCGGGGAGGCTCCAGTCGGCCTCATGCACCAACACGGCCAGCGTGTCGGGGGCGGTGCGCACCACCGCGAGGCGCACCGGACGCCCGCCCCCCTGGGGGTGCAGCACGAGCGCGTCGGTGATGACGCCACGCGGCTCCGGCTGGGCCGCGACCAGCGCGGCCAGCTGCGGTGCGGGCGCCGCGAGCGCGTGGAACAGATCGTCCAGCGGGGCGGGCCCGGTGAAGGGGCCCAGGAGGCGCCGCGCGGCCAGGTTGGCCTGGCGCACCCGGCCGTCCCCGTGGCAGACCACGAGGCCGACGGGGGCCAGGGTGAACAGGTCCGCGAGCGCCTCCGGGGTCACGGCGCGTCCGCTCCCTCGGCCGGGGGCGCGGCCGGGCGCGGCCCCTCGGGGGCCAGCGTCCGGCCGCGCACCTCGCCCAGCAGCCGCGCCGAGAAGGCGTCGACCGTCAGGATCTCCTGCTTGGCGCCGGCGCCACGGGTGCGCAGCGCCACCGTCCCCTCCTCCGCCTCGCGGCGGCCGATGACCGCCATGTACGGCACCTTGGCCAGCTCCCCCTCGCGGATGCGGCGGTTGAGCGTCTCGTTGCGGCTGTCCAGGGTGACGCGGATCCCCTCGGCCGCCAGCCGATCCACCAGCGCGCGGGCCGCGGCATCGTAGTCGGGGGCCACGGGGATCACCCGCAGCTGCTCGGGGGCCAGCCACACCGGGAAGGCGCCGGCGAAGTGCTCGATGAGGATGGCGATGAACCGCTCGAACGAGCCGCTGACCGCGCGGTGGATGACCACGGGGCGGTGCGGCGCGTTGTCCTCGCCGGTGTACGCCAGGTCGAAGCGCTCGGGGGCGTTGTAGTCCAGCTGGATGGTGCCCAGCTGCCAGGCGCGCCCGATGGAGTCGGTGACGTCGAAGTCGATCTTGGGGCCGTAGAACGCCCCGTCCCCCGGCTTCATCTCGTACGGCCGGCCGGTGGCGTCCAGCGCGGCGCGCAGCGCCCCCTCCGCGCGATCCCACAGGTCGTCCGAGCCGATCCGCTGCTCGGGGCGGGTGGCGAACTTGAGCGTGGCGGTGAGCCCGAAGGTGTCGTAGTACGACAGGATGAAGTCCATGAGGAACTTCACCTCGTCGGCCACCTGGTCCTCGCGCAGGTAGATGTGGCAGTCGTCCTGGGCGAACTGCCGCACGCGGGTGAGCCCGGAGAGCGCCCCCGAGAGCTCGTTGCGGTGCAGCACGTCGAAGGTGACGTAGCGGACCGGCAGCTCGCGGTAGGAGTGCTTGTGCGAGGCGAAGTACAGGTGGTGCGAGGGGCAGTTCATGGGCTTGAGCGACATGTCGTGCTCGCCCGTCTCGCTGTCGAGCACCAGGAACATGTTCTCCTTGTACTTCCCCCAGTGCCCCGACTGCTCCCACAGCTTCTTGTTGTACAGCAGCGGCGTCTTGATCTCCTGGAACGCGCCCTGCTGCCGCTCGCGGACGAACCCCTCGAGGGTGTTGTAGAGCGTGGTGCCCTTGGGGGTCCAGAACACCCCCCCGGGGGCCACCGGGAACAGCTGGAACAGCTCCAGCGCCCGCCCCAGCACGCGGTGGTCGCGCTTGCGCGCCTCCTCCAGCCGGTGCAGGTGCTGCTCGAGCTCGTCCTTGCGGAAGTACGCGGTGGCGTAGATGCGCTGCAGCATCTGCCGCTTCTCGTCGCCGCGCCAGTAGGCGCCGGCGGTGGAGAGCAGCTTGAAGTGCCTGAGCCACGCCGTGTCGGGGACGTGCGGCCCCCGGCAGAGGTCCACGAAGGGGCCGTCGGTGTAGGTGGAGATGACCTCGTCGCTCCCCTCGAAGTCGTCCAGCCGCTCCAGCTTGAGCGGGTCGTCGGCGAAGCGGACGCGCGCCTGGGCCAGCGTCACCTCCTCGCGCACGAAGGGGAGCTTCTCGGCCACCACCTTCCGCATCTCGGCCTCGAAGGCCTCGAGGTCCTCGGGGGTGAAGGGGCGGTCCACCTCGAAGTCGTAGTAGAACCCCTCCTCGATGGCGGGGCCGAAGCCGATCTTCGCCTCGGGGCGGAGGCGGCGCACCGCCGTGGCCAGGATGTGCGCCCCCGAGTGGCGCAGCACGGCGAGGGCGCGCGGATCCTTGTCGGTGAGGACCACGAAGGCCCCCGACGTCCGCAGGGGGGTCATGAGGTCCTGCACCGCGCCGTCCACCGCCACCGCCACGGCGGCCTGCAGCAGCCGGGCGCCGATGGCGCCCACCACGTCGCGCGGGAGCGTCCCGGCGGGCACCTCGCGGATGGCGCCGTCGGGCAGGGTGAGCACAAGCGTCGCCTGGTCGGGCGCGCCGGGAGCGGGGGAGGAGCCGGCAGTCATCGGGGAAGCACGCGAGGGGGACCCACGGACGCGGCCCCCGGTGCGGGGCATCGCCCAACCTTGCAAGCTAGCCGGTCCAAGCGGGGGCCGCCACGCAGCGCCCGGAGCGGTGGCCGGCGTCCCGGCCGCCGCGGCGCCACCGCCCTGCTCGCCGCCCTCCCCGGGGGGATTAGTTTCCTCCCATGACTGCGCCCGACTCCGGCTCGCTGCCGACCACCCACGACGCCGCCGCCCTGCAGGCCGCGTGGTACCCGCGCTGGGACGACAACGGGGTGTTCGCCCCCAGCCCGGCCCGCGCCGGGGCCGAGCCCTTCGTGATCGTGATGCCGCCGCCCAACGTCACCGCGGTGCTGCACGTGGGGCACGGGCTCAACAACACCGTGCAGGACGTCCTCATCCGGTGGCGGCGGATGGCCGGCGACGACGCGCTGTGGGTCCCCGGCACCGACCACGCCGGCATCGCCACCCAGAACGTGGTGGAGAAGCAGCTGGCCGCCGAGGGGCTGACCCGCTTCGACCTGGGGCGCGAGCCCTTCGTCGAGCGCGTGGCGGAGTTCGTCGACCACACCGGCGGCGCCATCCTGGAGCAGCTCAAGGCCATCGGCGCCAGCGCCGACTGGACGCGCACGGCGTACACGTTCTCCCCCGCGCTCAGCACCGCGGTGCGCGAGGCGTTCGTGCGCCTGCACGAGGACGGGCTGGTGTACCGCGGCAAGCGGGTGATCCACTGGTGCCCGCGGTGCGGCACCTCGCTGTCCGACGAGGAGGCGGAGTTCACCGAGACCGCCGGGTCCCTGTACCACCTGCGCTACCCGCTGGCCGACGACCCGTCGCAGGGGATCACCGTGGCCACCACCCGCCCCGAGACGATGCTGGGGGACGTGGCGGTGGCGGTGCACCCCGAGGACGACCGCTACCGGGCGCTGGTGGGGCGCGCCCTGGCGCTGCCCCTGACCGGCGTGCGCATCCCGGTGGTGGCCGACGCCTACACCGACCCGGCGTTCGGGTCGGGCGCGGTCAAGATCACGCCGGCGCACGACGCCAACGACTTCGAGGTGGGGAAGCGGCACGGGCTGGCGATGCCGGTGGTACTGGACGCCGAGGGGGTGGTGCGCGAGGGAGAGGACGCGGCGGGGCGGGTGCCCCCCGACCTGGCGGGGCTGGACCGCTTCGCGGCGCGCGCCGCCATCGTGGAGCGGCTGCGCGCCGCCGGCGCCCTGGTGAAGGTGGAGCCGCACGCGCACAGCGTGCGCCACTGCTACCGGTGTGACACCGTGGTGGAGCCGCGCCTGTCCAACCAGTGGTTCGTGCACATGCGCCCGCTGGCCGACAAGGCGCTGGCCGCGCTGCGCGGCGGGCAGCTGCGCATCCTGCCGGAGCGGTGGGAGGCGGTGTACGTGAACTGGCTGGAGGGAATCCGCGACTGGAACATCTCGCGGCAGATCTGGTGGGGGCATCGGGTGCCGGTGTGGTACTGCGACGCGCCGGGGTGCGCGCAGGCGCCGGTGGTGTCGCGCACCGACGTGACGGCCTGCCCCACGTGCGGCGGCGCGGTGCGGCAGGACGCCGACGTGCTGGACACCTGGTTCTCCAGCTGGCTGTGGCCCTTCTCCACGCTGGGGTGGCCGAACGCCGACCACGCCGACCTGCGCCGCTTCTACCCCGGGGACGTGCTGGTGACCGCGCCGGAGATCCTGTTCTTCTGGGTCTCGCGCATGGTCATGGCGGGGTGCTGGTTCCTGGGGGAGACGCCGTACCACACGGTGTACCTGCACGGCACGGTGCGCGACATGCAGCACCGGAAGATGTCCAAGTCGCTGGGCAACGGCATCGACCCGCTGGACGTGGTGCGGCAGTACGGCGCCGACGCGCTGCGGTGGACGATGGTGGCCGGGCTGGGGCTGGGGGTGGACGTGATGCTCGACCCCACCGACCTGGACAAGTCGTTCGCCCCCGGACGGAACTTCTGCACCAAGCTGTGGAACATCGGGCGCTTCCTGCTGTCGCGGGTGGGCCCGGAGCCGGTGACCCCGGTGGCGGCGCTCCCTGCGGCCTCGCTCACGGCGGCGGACGCGTGGATCCTGGCGCGGCTGGACGAGGCGATCCGCGAGTGCGATGCGGCGCTGGGGCCCGCCCGCCCGGCGGCCGATCGCACGTGGACCGAGGCGGAGCGGGGGCGGGGGCTCCGCCTGTCGGAGTACGCCGAGGCCGCGCGCCGGTTCGTGTGGAATGAGCTGGCCGACTGGTACCTGGAGTCGGTGAAGCCGCGGCTGGCCGCCGACGGGGCGGACCGCGAGGTGGCGCGGGCGGTGCTGGCCCACGCCTTCGACGGCGCGTTGCGGCTGCTGCACCCCATCGTGCCGTTCATCACCGAGGCGCTCTGGCAGCAGCTGCCGGGGACGGCGGCCGGGACGTTCCTGGCGCAGGCGCCCTGGCCGGCGCCGCGGGGCGAGTCGGTGGGCGATGGCGCCCCCTTTGCCCTGGCCCAGGACGCGGTGGTGGCCATCCGGCAGCTGCGCGCCGAGTACGGGGTGCCCGCCGGGAGCTGGGTGGACGGGGTGCTGGTGGCGCCGGCGGCGCTGGCGGCGGCGCTCACCGCGCAGCTGCCCATGGTGGCGGCGCTGGCGCGCACGCGGCTGCTGGTGGCCGAGGCGGCGCCGGGCGGGGCGGCCGCGCAGGCGCTGCTGCGCGACGGGGTGGAGGTGGTCATCCCGCTGGCCGGGATGGTGGACGTGGAGAAGGAGCGGGCGCGCCTGGCGGGGGAGCTGGCCGACCTCGAGCGCCACCTGGCGGCGCTGGAAGGGCGGCTGGCCAACGAGAAGTTCGTGGCCAAGGCCCCCGCCGCCCTGGTGGAGGCGGAGCGTGCCAAGGCCGCCGACTGGCGGGGACGGTGCGCGCAGCTGGCCGCCAAGCTGGCGGCGCTGGGCGCGTGACGGCACGCAGCGCGCGGGCGGCGGGCCGTCGGACGGGGGCGCTGGTGGGGCTCGCCCTGCTGGGCGCGGGGTGCGCCAATCAGGCCATGCCCCCGGGCGGCCCCCCCGACGACTCCCCCCCCCTCGTGCTGGCCATCACCCCCCGCGACAGCAGCGTGGGGAAGGTCCCGGGCGCGGTCGTGGTGCAGTTCGACGAGGTCGTCAGCGAGACGCCGCGCGGCGCCCGTGACCTGCGCGACCTGGTGTTCATCAGCCCGCGCAGCGGCACGCCGCGCGTGAAGTGGGGGCGCCGTCGGCTGGAGATCCGCCCGGGGACGGATTGGCGCCCCAACACCGTGTACTCGGTGGTCATCAAGCCCGGCATCCAGGACCTGCGCAACAACGGGCTGGACACGACGATCCGCCTGGTGTTCAGCACCGGCGGCCCCATCCCCGACACCGAAGTGGCCGGGGTGGCGTTTGACTGGGTGGCCGGCCAGGGGGCGCCCAACACCATCGTGGAGGCGCTGGGGCCGGTGGTCGGGAAGGACTCCACCATCTACCAGGTGGCCGCCGACTCCAGCGGACGCTACGCCCTGCGCCACCTCCCCCCGGGGCCGTACCTCCTGCGCGCCTTCGTGGATCGCAACGGCAGCCGCACCATCGACCCGCTGGAGGCGTGGGACAGCACCTCGGTCACGGTGGCCGCGCGCACGCAGGCGGACTTCTACGCCTTCCCGCACGACACGGTGGGGGTGCGCATTGCCTCGGTGGCGGTGGAAGACAGCAACCGGGCGATCCGCGTGACCTTTGACAAGCCGTTCGTCCCCGAGCAGCGGTTCCCGCTGGAGGCGGTGCGCGTGGTGCGCCCCGACTCCTCCCGCGTGGGGATACGGCTGGTGCAGACCAAGCTGGAAAAGCTGCGCGCCGATTCGCTGGCCACCAAGGCCAAGGCCGACTCGGCGGCGGCCAAGGCGGCGGCGGACTCCACGCCCGCCCAGCGGGCGCGCGCCGACTCGGTGGGGCGCGTGCGCCGCGCCGACAGCGTGGCCGCCGCCGAACGGGCCGCCCGGGAGGCCGAGCGGCGCGAGGCCCGGCGCACCGGACGCCCCCCGCGGCGGGTGGACACCCTCCCCACCCCGAAGATGCAGCGCCCCACCCTCACCGCCGAGGTGGTGGTGACCCTGGAGGTCCCGCTGGCCCCGCAGACGCAGTATCGGGTGGAGGTGGCCAACGTCCGCAGCCTATCGGGGACGATGCGCTCGCCCTCGCGCACCGTGACGACCCCGCGCGCGCCGCGCGACACCGCCACCCGCCGCGACAGCACCGCCAGCCGCCGCGACAGCACCGCGGCGCGCCGCTCCCCGGCCGCGCCGCCGCGGGACACGGCCGCCCGCCGGGGAGCGGTGCAGGTCGGCGACAGCGTGGGACGGCCCAACAGCCCCCCGCGGCGCGATTCGATCCCCCGCCTGATCCCCACCCCGCGGCGCGACACCCTCGCCACGCGGCGCCGCGACACCATGACCGTCCGGCAACGGTCGTGACGTCCCCCGCCATGCGCGAGGGCACCGGCCGCCCCGCCCTGTTCCTCGACCGGGACCACACGCTCATCGAGGACGGACCGTATCTCGCCGACCCGGGGCGGGTGGTGCTGCTCCCCGGCGCCGGCGCGGCGGTGGCCCGGGCCGCCGCCGCCGGGGTCCCGGTGGTCATCGTGACCAATCAGTCGGGGATTGCGCGCGGACTGGTGTCGCCGGACGCGTACGAGGCCGTGCGGTCCCGCACCGAGGCCCTGTTGCACGAGGCCGGGGGCCGGATAGCGGACACCCTGCACTGCCCGCACCATCCGTCCCTCTCGGGCCCGTGCGCCTGCCGCAAGCCCGGGCTGGCGCTGTACGAGGAGGCGGCCCGACGGCATGGGCTGGCGCTGGCCGCCAGCGCCTACATCGGCGACCGGTGGCACGACGTGCTCCCCGCGCTGGCCACGGGAGGGTTTGGCGTGCTGGTCCCCGGCCCGGACACCCCCCCGGAGGAGGTTGCGCAGGCGCGCGCCGCGCCCGGCGACCGCGTGCGGGTGGCGGGCACCATCACCGAGGCGGTCGCCGTGGCGTTGGCCGCGCTGGCCGGGCCGCCCTCCTCGCCGCCCGAACCGGCGGCCATCGGTGTCCTGGCCTCCGGCGGCGGCTCCAACCTGCAGGCCCTGCTGGACTATCAGGCCGGCGCGGGGGCGGCCCACGGGCGCGTGGTGTGGGTAGGCTCCGATCGCGCAGCAGCGGGCGCGCTGGACCGGGCGCGGGCCGCGGGGGTGCCAGCGGAGCACGTCGCGGCCCCCAAGGACGGCGCGGCGCTGGTGGAGCGGCTGCGCGCCCACGGCGTCACCCTGCTGGTGCTGGCGGGATACCTGCGGCTGCTCCCCGCCGAGGTGGTGCACGCGTACCGCGGCCGGGTGGTGAACGTGCACCCGGCGTTGCTCCCCGCCTTCGGGGGCGCGGGGATGTACGGGGCCCGCATTCACGCGGCCGTGCTGGCCCATGGGGTGCGCGTCACCGGCGTCACGGTGCACCTGGTGGACGAGGCCTACGACACGGGCCCCATCCTGGCCCAGTGGCCCGTCCCGGTGCTGCCGGGCGACACCCCCGACCGCCTGGCGGCCCGCGTGCTCGCGGTGGAGCACCAGCTGCTGCCGGTCACCGTGTCCGCGCTGGCCGCCGGCACCCTCTGGCTGGATGCCGACGGGCGCGTGCGCGGCACGCCCCCCCTCCTTCCGGCGGAGGGCTCCGCCGGTCTGGCGCCCGGCTTTGCCTGGACCGCGCCACCACCACCGTTCGTCCCGTAACGCCGGCTTCCTTCGGCCTTCCCCGTCCTCTCCTCCATGCGCGCGCTGCTCTCCGTTTCCGACAAGACCGGCCTGGTCCCCTTTGCCACCGCCCTCGCCCAGCGGGGCGTGGAGCTGCTCTCCACCGGCGGGACCGCCCGGACGCTGCGTGACGCCGGGCTGGCGGTGCGCGACGTGGCCGAGGTGACCGGCTTCCCCGAGATGCTCGACGGCCGGGTGAAGACGCTGCATCCGGCGGTGCATGGCGGGCTCCTCGCCCGGCGCGACCTCCCCGAGCACATGGCGGCGATTGCCGAGCACGGGATCGCGCCCATCGACCTGGTGGTGGTGAACCTGTACCCCTTCCGCCAGACGGCGGCCCGCGCCGGCGTGCACCCGGACGAGGTCATCGAGCAGATCGACATCGGCGGCCCCTCGATGCTCCGCTCGGCCGCCAAGAACTTTGCGGCGGTCTACGTGGTGGTGGACCCGGGGGATTACGCGCCGGTGCTGGCGGCGCTGGACGGCGACGGCGACCCACCGGCGCTGCGGCGCCTGCTGGCCGAGAAGGTGTATGCGCACACCAGCGGCTACGACGCCGCCATCGCGCAGTGGTTTGCCGCGCAGCGCGGGGAGCCGTTCCCGGCGCAGCTGCCGCTGGCGTTCGTCCGGCAGCAGGCGCTGCGCTACGGCGAGAATCCGCAGCAGCGGGCCGCGTTCTACGTGGAGCACCCCGGGGCGGGGCTGGGGGCGCTGGTGCAGCGCGGCGGGAAGGAGCTGTCGTTCAACAACCTGCTGGACCTGGAGGGCGCGCTGCTGGCGGTGGAGCCGTTTGCCGACGAGGCGGCGTGCGCGATCATCAAGCACACCACCCCGTGCGGGCTGGCCGTGGGGCGCGACGCGCTGGAGGCCTATCGCAAGGCGCTGGCGTGCGACCCGGTGTCGGCGTTCGGCGGGGTGATCGCCTTCACCGTGCCCGTGGACGCCGCGGCGGCGGAGGCGGTGTCGGCGCTGTTCGTGGAGTGCGTGGTGGCCCCGGCGTTCAGCGAGGAGGCCGTGGAGATCCTGGGGCGCAAGAAGAACCTGCGGGTGCTGGAGGGGCGCGCGACCGTGGCGTCCGGCGGGATGGACTACAAGCGGGTGCGCGGGGGGCTGCTGGTGCAGGACCGCCCCCCGGTGGCCGCCGACCCGGCCCGCTGGGACGTGGTGAGCGCCCGGCACCCCACCCTGCAGGAGGAGCGCGACCTGCGCTTCGCGTGGAAGGCCGTGGCCAGCGTCAAGTCCAACGCCATTGTCCTGGCGCGGGAGGGCGCCACCATCGGGATCGGGGCCGGGCAGATGTCGCGCGTGGACGCCAGCATGCTGGCCGTGCACAAGGCCGGCACGGCGGGGCACCCCACCGCGGGCGCCGCGCTGGGGTCGGACGCCTTCTTCCCCTTCCGCGACGGGGTGGACCAGGCGGCAGCCGCCGGGGTGCGCGCCATCGTCCAGCCGGGCGGTTCGGTGCGGGATGCCGAGGTGATCGAGGCCGCCAACGCCCACGACATCGCCATGGTGTTCACCGGGGAACGGCTCTTCCGGCACTAGCGGCACGACGGGCCGGGTTCCGGGGGGCGCCGGTTGCCCTCCCGGGGCCCCCCTGCGAGCTTTTTTCGCGTGGGCCCCGGGGGTGTTCCGGGGCCACCCGTCCCGGGCCGCGGTGTGCCGCGGGACGCTCCCTTTCCTGCCTTCCCGATGACCTCCGTCGCCTCCGCCGTCGCAGGCGCCCCCGCCAGGGGCCCCTCCGTCGAGCCCGACCTCCGCCCGTCCTATCTGGCCGCGGCGATCACCGGCCTGGTGGTGCTGCTCCTGTACCTCGTGACGCTGGCGCCCTCCACGTCCATGTGGGACACCAGCGAGTACATCGCCGCCGCCTACGTGCTGGGGCTGCCGCACCCCCCGGGCAACCCGCTGTTCGTGCTCATCGGCCGGGTGTTCGCCATCCTCCCCATCGCCCCCACGGTGGCGATGCGCATCAACGTGCTGGCCGCGCTCTCCAGCGCCGTGTCGGCGGCGATGTGGTTCCTGGTGACCGAGCGGGTGCTGGTGGGGTGGTTCAGCCAGCGGTGGCTGCGCATCACCGGGGGCGCGCTGGCGGCGCTCATCGGCGCCACCGCCTTCACCGTGTGGAACCAGTCGGTGGTGAACGAGAAGGTGTACACGGTGTCGCTGGTGGGGCTGGCCGTCATCTGCTGGCTGACGGTGCGGTGGTGCGACGACCCTGACGGCCCGGTGGCCGACCGGCTGCTGGTGCTGGTGGCCTACCTGCTGGGGCTGGGGTACGCCAACCACATGGCCGGAATGCTGGCGGCGCCCGCGGTGGGCTTCGCGGTGCTGGTGCGCCGGTGGCAGACGGTGTTCCGCTGGAAGCTGCTGGTGGCGTGCGCGGCGGCGCTGGTGTTCGGCATGACGCCCTTTGCCACGCAGCCCATCCGCGCCGCGCACTTCCCCGCCATCAACGAGGGGGAGCCCACGGGGTGCGTCACCGAGATCCGGGCCGACTGCACCTTCAGCAAGCTCACGTACGACCGGTTCATGTACAACTTCAACCGCGGCCAGTACGGCAAGCCCGAGCTGAGCCAGCGGCAGGCGCCGTTCACGGCGCAGGTGGGGATGTACTGGCTGTACTTCCGGTGGCAGTGGCTGCGCGACGCCTACAGCGAGCACCCCGGGGTGCAGAACGGGCTGGCGGTGCTGTACCTGCTGCTGTGCCTGCTGGGGGGCGTGATGCACTACCGCAAGGACCGGCGGAGCTTCTGGTTCTTCGGGCCGCTGGTGTTCACGATGACGTTCGCGCTGATCTACTACCTGAACTTCAAGTACGGGCACAGCCAGGCGCCCGAGCTGGGGGACTCGGTGGACCGCGAGGTGCGCGACCGCGACTACTTCTACCTCTGGAGCTTCTCGGCGCTCAGCGTCTGGGCCGCGCTGGGGTTCGTGGCGCTCTGGGAGAGCGTGGCGAGCTTCTTCGGCAGCGGGGAGGCGCGGGTGGGGAAGGCGGTGGTGAGCGAGCCGCGCGCGCGCAGCTTCGCGCTGGCGTCGCCGCTGCTGGCCATCGCCTTCGTCCCGCTGGTGGGGAACTGGGAGCAGGCCTCGCGCGCCAACCAGACGGACACCGCCGACTTCGCGCGGGACCTGCTGAATTCGGTGGAGCCCTACGGCATCCTGGTGACGGTGGGGGACAACGACACCTTCCCGCTCTGGTACGCGCAGGAGGTGGAGGGGATCCGCCGGGACGTCATCATCGCGAACACCTCGCTGCTGAACACCGACTGGTACACCAGGCAGCTGATCCGCCGCCCGGTGTTCGAGTACGACTCGCTCGCGGGGCCGGCGATCTACCGTGGGCGCGCGTGGCCCAAGCCCTCGGGATCGCCGGTGCGCCTGTCGTTCGAGGAGGCCGATGCGCTGCCGCTGGTGGTGGCCACGCCTCCCAACGCCGAGTTCCGCAAGGACTCGGTGGTGGCCGCGCCGCGCTCGCAGCAGCTGATGCGTGCCGACCAGCTGGTGTACCTGATGATCAAGGACGCGTTCCCCGGACGCCCCCTGTACTTCAGCCGGACCGCGGGCGGGTACCCCTATGAGCTGGGGTTGGAGCGGTACGTGGTGACGCAGGGGATGGCCAAGAAGCTGTTCCCCACGCCGCAGGCCCCGGGCGGCGACCTGATCCTGGTCCCCGGCGAGGGGCTGGTGGACCTCAAGCGCAGCTACGACCTGTGGACGCAGGTGTTCACGGCCACCGGGTCGCTGGCGGCGCGGAGGGGATGGGTGGACGACGCGTCGGTCGGGATCCCCGACCTGTACGTGATCAGCGGGCTGACGCTGGCCGAGGGGTTGGCGCAGACGGGGCGCATGGCGCAGTCGGACACGGTGTTCCGGCAGGCCAAGGCGGTGGCCACGGCCATGCGACGCGACCGGATCTTCGGGTTCGATCGCATGCCGTCGCTGCCGACGGTGCCGGCCGACAGCGCGGCGGCGCCGCTGCCGCTGCTGACGCCGGGCACGCCGCCCCGGAATTCCCCCTGACGCCGGCCGACCGCGCGACGGCGGCGTCGCGCGGTCGGCCGTGGCGTTGTGCGCAGGGCCGTCGGGCCAGGGCCGGACGGCACAACGGGCGGGGCATGGGCCCCGCCCGTCGGGCGTGGTGGCAGAGCGGTTGAATGCAGCGGTCTTGAAAACCGCCGGGGCTGCGAGGCCCTCGTGAGTTCGAATCTCACCCACGCCGCTCGGGCGGGAGGTCGGGGAAGGTCCCCGCCTCCCGCCCGTGTGCGTATCGCCGTGCGCTTACCGCGAGACCACCGCGATCAGCTGGACGTTGGAGAAGGCCGTGTAGCCGTACACCAGCGGGTACCAGGTCCCAACCGCCGGGTTGTTGACCTGCGCGCAGCTCTCGTTGGGGCCGGCGTTTTCCGAGCCGCACACCTGCGCGAAGTTGGGCGCGAAGAGGTACAGGTCGGGGTCCTGCGTGCCGGTGCCGTTGAGGATCACGTTGAGCGCCGTGCTGCCGGCCGTGACCGGCACCTGGTACACCAGTTCGGCGTTCTGCGCGCCGCTCACCAGGCCGAGCGCCACGGTGACGGTCCGGGACACCCCCTCGGAGGTGGCGGTGATGGTGGCGACCGTGAAGGTGGCCGAGGGCGTCAGGGTGATGAGCCCGGTGCTGGAGACCGACGCCACCGCGGGGTGCGACGACGTCCAGGTGACCGTGCGGCCGTTGAGGACGTTGCCGGCCGCGTCACGCGTGGACACGCCCATCTGGATGGTGCCGGTGCGCCACGTGCTCGAGGCCGGGGTGGTCAGGAGCACCTGGGCCACCGGCTCGACACCGACACGCACGTCCGTGGTGCCCGAGCGCCCCTCGCTGGTCGCCGTGATGGTGACCGTCCCGGCCGCGATGCCGGTGACCACGCCCGTGGCCGACACCGTGGCCACCGCGGGGTTGGAGCTGGCGAAGGTGGTGGCGCGCGCCACGACCGGCCCGCCGGCCGCATTGCGCGCATTGACCACCAGCGACCGCGCCTCCCCCGGCGGCAGCAGGCCGCCCGGAAGAGTGATGGCGATCGTGGCCACCGGCGCGATCCCCTGGAACGAGGCCGCCCCGGTCTTGCCGTCCACGGAGGCCGTGATGGCCGTGGAGCCATCGGTCAGCATCGTCACCAGCCCGGAGGCATTGACGCTGGCCACGGTGGGGTTGAGCGAGGTCCAGGTCACCGACTTGCCGGTGATGACCTGCCCGTCCTGGTCCAGCACCTCGGCGGTGAGCTGCTGGGTGCCCCCGATGCGCAGCTCGGTGACGCGGGGAGCGACCTTGATGGTGGTGACCGTCTTGCCCGGCGCCGTCGTATCGTCACTGCTGCAGGCGGCGAGGCCGACGCCCGCCAGGAGCGTGGCCGCAGCCAGTCGGCGTGCCGGCGCGAAGAAGGCGGCCCGCGAGCGGGACCAGCGAAGGGGGAATCGCATGGAACGGAGGGGAGCGAGGTGGGACGCCCTGCGGGCCGCGAGGCCAACGGGCGCACGCACGGCGCCACCCGGAGGCGCCGTAGTCGTGTACCGCAAACGTGTGAGGAAACTAAGGGGGTGAGCCGGGTTCTGCCGCAAGTCACCCCGCGCGGGGGGCCACCGGGCCCGCAGTCGGGACGCCATCAGGGCGTCATCAGGGAACCGGCAGTTGACCCCGGCCGGGCCGGTGGCGACATTACAGGGCTGGCGGGTCACCGCCAGACGATGGTCAGGAGAGATGGCCGAGAGGCTGAAGGCACCGGTTTGCTAAACCGGCATAGGGGGTCAACCCCTATCGCGGGTTCGAATCCCGCTCTCTCCGTTCCGCGGGTCCGCTGCGCTGCGGCGGACCCGCGTTGTTGTTTCCCGCCGGCCCGCCTGACGGATCCATGACCGCAGATTCGCTCGCCTCGCGTCCCCGGGTGCGTTTTGCCCCGTCGCCCACCGGCTTCCTGCATGTGGGGGGCGCCCGCACCGCCCTGTTCAACTGGCTGTACGCCCGGCAAACCGGGGGCCAGTGCCTCCTCCGCATCGAGGACACCGACCGCCAGCGAAGCACCGAGGAGAGCACCCGGGCCATCTTTGACGGGCTGGCGTGGTTGGGGCTCGACTGGGACGAGTCGGTGGTGTATCAGGGGGCCAACCTTCCCCGCCACCAGGAGGACGCCCGTCGCCTGCTGGCCTCGGGCGCCGCCTACTGCGACTTCACCCCCGCCGCCGAGTTGGAGCGCCGCCGCGCCGCGGCCGAGGCGACCGGCACCGTGCATGCCTTCCGCCGGGAAGACCACCAGCTGCCCGAGGCCGAGGTGGCCGAGCGGTTGGCGCGCGGGGAGCCCTACGCCATCCGGTTCCGGGTCCCCGAGGGGACGACGGAATGGGAGGACCGGGTGCACGGGCGCATCGCCTTCCCCAATGCGGACATCGAGGACTTCATCATCCTCCGCTCCGACGGCACGCCGGTGTACAACATGGCGGTGGTCTCCGATGACATCGCCATGGCGATCACGCTGGTGATGCGCGGCGACGACCACATCTCCAACACCCCCAAGCAGATCCTGCTCTACCGCGCGCTGGGCGCCCCGCTGCCGGCCTTTGCGCACGTCCCCATGATCCACGGGGCCGACGGGAAGAAGTTGTCCAAGCGCCACGGGGCCACCGCCGTGGCCGAGTACCAGCACCTGGGCATCGTGCCCTCGGCCATGGTGAACTTCCTGGCGCTGCTGGGGTGGTCGCCAGGGGACGACACCGAGGTGATGGACCGGGACACGCTGGTGACGCGCTTTTCGCTGGACGGGCTCCAGAAGAAGGCGGCGGTGTTTGACACGAAGAAGCTGGAGTGGATGAACGGACAGCACCTGATGCAGATGGAGATCGGGGCGCTGGCCCGGCTGGCCGCCCCGGCCTTTGCCGCGGCGGGGCTGGCCACCGTGGAGGAGCTGGAGGCGCGCCACGACTGGTTCTGCCTGCTGTTGACCCAGCTGCGGGTGCGGGCGCGCCTGCTGGACGAGCTGGTCCCGCAGGCGGCGCCGTTCTTTGGCGACGCGGTGGCCTACGAGCAGGAGGCCGTGGACAAGCAGTGGCGCGACGCGGCGGCCACGGCGGCGCTGCTGGACGCCACGGCCGACAGCCTGGACGCGCTCCCGGCGTGGGAGGGGACCGCCATGGAGGGGGCCCTGCGCGCCCTCGCGGAAGCGCGGGGGATTTCCGGCGGCAAGGTGTTTCAGCCGCTGCGGGTGGCCCTCACCGGCCGCACGGTGAGCCCGGGGATCTTCGAGGTGCTGGAGCTGCTGGGCCGGGAGCGGAGCGTGGCGCGCATCCGCGCTGCGGCCGCCTACCTGCGCGGCTGACGCCAGACGCGGCCGTCAGGGGGCTGGCGGCCGGCCGTCGGAGCGTACCGGCGCGGCCACGCTGGCGCTGGGCGCGCGCAGCCGGTCGCGCCGCTCCACGTCACGGCGCGCATTCATCTCCTTGACCACCCGGCGGAACTCGGCCTCCCCCATGGAGCGCTCCGACATCCGCATGATGTCCTCGCGCGCCGCCGAGACGCGCCGCTCCCGCTCCATGGCGGTGTAGTTCCCGGTCATCCCCATCTGGGCGTTGAGAGGGAGGAGCCCGAGGAGGGCGTTGGGGATGGTGACCTTCCCCAGCCGTATCCCCTGCTGATCCCACCCCCACTTCTTGCCATTCTTGTCCGTGCGGGTCCAGTCACCCGGGGGACGTCCGGTGCGCCCCTGCGCCCGTGCCAGCGAGTCCAGCGAATCGCGCGCCGCCGTGATGGCCCACGCCATGACGCTGTCCAGGTTGTCGGCCCCGTCACGCCGGGTCACGCCGTAGCCGGCGGCCGGTGCCTGCCACACGCGCTCGTCGGCATAGTCGGGGCGGGTGCCACGCACCTCGGGCGCCACCGCGCCAATGCCCCCATCGGCGCGCTCCCGGGGCGGCCCCGAGGCCCCGGTGTCCCCGCGGGTGGGAGCCGGCAGGGCGGTGGGGACCGCCTCCGGGGCCGCCAGGCGTGGTGCGCCGCCCTGGGGCACCGGGGCACGGCCCTGGGATGACGCGGTGCGAGCCTGCGGCGGCGTGACCGGCTCCACATACGTCAGCCGCTCCTGCCGCTGGGCGTCGCGTTCGTCGGTCATCCAGCGCAGGCCGTGCCCGAAGGTGAGCCACTGCAGGAGGACCGTCCCCACCACCACGTGGGCCACGATCGACAGGGCCCCGGCCCGCGAGCGCCCCCCGCCCTGCCCCGCCAACTCGCCGCGCGACAGCCGCAACGACCGCCCCCGGGGGCGCGGGCGCGCAGCACCGTCCCCCTCAGGGGGAGCAACGGGCGGGGAACCTGACGGCGAGGGGGCGTGCATGAGTCCGTATACCCCGAAGGGGTGATCAGGTGCCCGCGACGACGGGGTTGGTCACCCGGCTGAGTCCCACCAGCTCCACCTCGACCACGTCGCCCGGATGGATCGCCCGCGTGCCGGCCGGGGTCCCCGTAGCCACGAGGTCCCCCGGCTCCAGCGTCAGGAACCGGGAAATGTAGGCGAGGACCATGGGGATCTTGAAGACCATGTCGGCGCCGGTGGCCCGCTGGCACACCTCGCCGTTGACCCGCGTGACCAGCTCGATGGCGTCGAGGTCGTCCGGCGCCGGCACCGGGGTGCCCACCGGGCAGAAGGTGTCCATCCCCTTGGCCCGGGTCCACTGCCCGTCGGTGCGCTGCAGGTCGCGCGCCGTGACGTCGTTGAGCGCCACCACCGACACCACCGCGGCCCGCGCCTCGGCCTCGGTGGCCTTGCACAGCCGGCGCCCCAGCACCACCGCGATCTCCCCCTCGAACTCCACGTGCTGGGACACGGTGGGGAGCACGATCGCCTCGCCCTCGCGGATGAGCGACGAGGGCGCCTTGAGGAAGAACAGCGGCTCCTTGGGGACGTCGTTGCCCATCTCGCGGGCGTGTTCGACGTAGTTGCGGCCGACGCAGACGATCTTGCTGGGGGTCATGGCAGGGAGGGTGGAAGGCGGTTCCCGCGCCCTGCGGGAACCCGTCCAACTTGCGGAGCGGGCGGCGCCTCCGGAAGGCGCTCGCGCTCACTCCCCGACGCGCGCGGGCGGCCGTAGAAGTGGAACAGCTGCGGCTCGATGTCCCCCCACCCGCCCACCAGCTGCCGGGCGGGGGGGAGTCCCGCCAGCAGCCCACGTCCGTAACGCTTGGTCACCACCCGCGGGTCGGCCAGCACCACCACCCCCCGGTCCGTGCCGGTGCGGATCAGCCGGCCAAACCCCTGCTTGAGGCGCAGCGAGGCGTGCGGCAGCATGTACTCCACGAAGCTGTTGCCGCCGCGCGCCTCGATGGCCTCGCACTGGGCGGCCACCATGGGCTCGGTGGGGACGCGGAAGGGGAGCTTGGCCAGCAACACCGCGCGCAGCGCCTCGCCTGGCACGTCGATCCCTTCCCAGAAGGTGGCGGTCCCCAGCAGCACGGCCCGTCCGGCGTCGCGAAAGCGCTGCAGCAGGACGTCGCGCCCCTCCTCGCCGTGCACCAGCAGCGGCCAGCGTCCCGCCAGCCCGCGGGCGCGCAGCACCTCGGCCACGGCCCGCACGTCCCGGTGGCTGGTGAACAGCCCGAACACCCCGCCATCGCTGGCCTCGATGAGCCGCTGCAGCTGGTTCGTGACCGCCGCCAAGTGGGCGGCCGGGTGCTCGTTGGGCGCGGGCAGGTCGGTGGGGACCGCCAGCAGCGCCTGGCGCCGGTAATCGAATGGGGAGGGGAACTGGGCGGTGCGCGGCGGCGGGTCCTCGTGCGCCAGCCCGAGGCGCCGCACCAGAAAGCCGAAGCCTCCGTCGGTGGCCAGGGTGGCGCTGGTGACGACCGCCGAGGTGAGGCGGCCGAAGAGGTCGTCACGCAGCACGGGCGCAAGCGCCAGCGGGACGCAGTGCGCGGACACGTTGCGTTCGCCCCCCTGCGGCTTGCCGGCCAGCTCGATCCAGCGGACCACCTCCACCCCCGAGGCGGGCGGGCGCAACGCCTGGGCCAGCGCCTCCCCCGCCTGCTGGAGCCGGCGCGTCACGCCGCGCACCTCGCCCAGCAGCGGGGCCAGCTCCTCATGGCGCTTCTCGTCGGTCTCCAGCCGCTCGCGTACCAGCCGGAGGCCGTCGCCCAGCGCGGCGATCTCCGTCAACAGCTCGTCCAGGGTGGTGGTGAGCCCGGGGTGGCCGGTGACGCGCGCCTCGTCGTCGCCCGCCAGCCGCAGCACCGGCGCCCCGCCCTGCGCCACCTGCTCGGTGAGGATGCTGGCCAGCAGCTCGAAGAGGAGCTGCGCCCGGTCGCGTGCGGTGGCGGCGCTGGACACCAGGCGTCCGCGCACCAGGTCCAGCGACGCGACGCTCAGCAGGTCGGTGCCCGTGACCAGCCGCGCCTCGAGCGCGGGGAGGAGCCCCCGCCCCCGCCGCTCGAGCCGGTTGAAGAGCCGGAGCAGCGCGCGGCGCGTGACCGCGCTCCCCAGGTGCGACGCGGCCGCCTCCTCGAGGTGATGCCCCTCGTCGACCACGAGCCGGTCGTACGCGGGGAGCACCGCGGACTCCTCCCAGTTCTGGGTCTGCCGCCGCACCGCCACATCGGCCAGCAGCAGGTGGTGGTTGACCACCACCACGTCGGCCGCGGCCGCCTCGCGCCGCGCCTTGAACAGGAAGCACTGGTCGAAGAAGCGGCACTGCATGCGCCCGCACAGGTCCGGCTCGGCCGCCACCTCGTCCCAGGCCTCGCCGCGCGGCGGGACCGGCAGGTCGGCCAGCGACCCGTCGCGCGTGCGCGCCGCCCAGTCGGCCAGCTGCGCCACCTCCTCGGCGATGGCCGCCTCGAACAGCGTCACACCGGCCGCGCGCGCCTGTTCGAGGCGCAGGAGACACAGGTAGTTGCGCCACCCCTTGAGCAGCGCAAAGCGCACGGGCTGGTCGGAGAGGGCGCGCTGGAGGAAGGGGAGGTCCTTCCCCACCAGCTGCTCCTGGAGCGTGATGGTGGCGGTGGAGACGATGGTGCGCTCGCCGTTGGCGGCGGCCCACCGGAGCGCGGGAACGAGGTAGCCGAGCGACTTGCCCACGCCGGTGCCGGCCTCCAGCAGGGCGACGCCGCCCGCGTTGTAGGTGGCCATCACCTCGACGGCCATGGCGCGCTGGCTGGGGCGGTCCTCGTAGGGGGCCCCGGCGCGGGCCGCGCGCATGGCGTCGGCCACCAGCCCGCCGGGGGCGAGGAGCGCGGCCACCTCGTCCACGTCCACCGCCTGCACCGTGTCGCCCTTGGGGACCTCGGCCACCACATACACGCGGGTGGCGTCATTGTCGACAATCCCGAAGCCGACCCCGTCGCTGAAGGCGCGCGCGGCCACCTCCAGGTCGGCCGGGCTGGGGACGAGGAGCCCCGAGGGGTGGTTGTGCAGCAGCATCTCGCCGCGGCGCGCCACCCCCGGCAGCGCCAGCACCGAGCGCACGTCGCCCCGCGCGACCACGCGGGCGGTGGTCACGATGCCGTCGGCGTCGACCGTGGCGACGAAGCTGACCTCGTTGCCGCCCGCCAGGGTGATGGCCGTGCGGATGGCGGCGGCCGCGCCCTTCGCCAGGCGCGCCTCCCCCATGGGAGGCGGGGTCACGGCTGCCTCACGTCTTGCGCGGCTTCTTCCGGGCAGCCGGGAAGAGGACGTTGTTGAGGATCAGCCGGTACCCGGGAGAGTTGGGGCGCAGCGACAGGTCGGTGGGCGGGGAGCCGATGGCGTGCTGCGGATCCTCGGGATCGTGCCCGCCGAGGAAGGTCCACGAGCCCTTGCCGTAGTCCCCGTGGAGGTACTTGGTCCAGGGGGCGCCCTCCTCGGTGCCCAGCACGGTGACCCCCGGCTTGACCACGGCGCGATTGAAGCTGGTGGTCACGCCGTAGAAGTCGGGGATGAGGGTGCGGTGGTTCTGGACCAGCATGGCGGCCACCGGGTCCAGCTTGGCGGAGAAGTCGAAGAGGGAGAAGGCCCCCAGCGGCTGGCGACGCGCCGGCACGTTGACCTGGTGGCCGTCGATGTCGCTGAGGGCGTTCAGGTAGGGGGACGTCTCCACGTGGGCGCCGGCGAACGCCATGGCGCGCGCCCAGTCCATCCGGGCGTCGGCGTCGGCGTCCGGCGGGGTGCCGTCGGAAAACGTGCTGGCGATGTCCACCTGGATGCCGGCCAGCGCGAGGTCGAGCGACTCGGTGGCGCCGCACATGGCGAAGAGGAAGCCGCCGCGATCGACGAAGGCGCGAATCCCCTCCGCCACCGCCTTCTTGAGCGCCGGGACGTGCGGCTTCCCGAAGGCGCGCGCGGTGGCGAGGTCACGATCGCGCTGGGCCACGAACCAGGGGGCGTCGCGGTAGGCGAGGTAGAGCTTGTTGAACTGCCCGGTGAAGTCCTCGTGGTGCAGGTGCACCCAGTCGTACTTGGCGAGGTCGCCGTTGAGGACGGCGTCGTCCCACACCGAGGCGAAGTCGATGCCGGCGTAGGTGAGGGCCAGGGTGACCGCGTCGTCCCAGGGTGGCTGGTCGACGGGGCGGTAGATGGCGATGCGGGGCGCGCGCTCGAGAACGACGGCGTCCATGTTGCCGCCGGCCAGCTCGGCGCGGATGGCCGACACCGCCGCGTCCCCCACGGGCTCCACGCTCACGCCATCAAGTGCGGCGCGGCGGCGCAGGTCGGGGACGTCGGGGAGGAGAAAGGCGCCGCCCCGGTAATTGAGGAACCACTCGGCCTTCTGTCCCGTCTTGAGGGCCTGGAAGGTGACCCCGTACGCCTTGAGGTGATTGCGCTGGGCGTCGTCCATGGGGACGAGCAGCTGCTGCGCGCGGGCGAGGGGCCCGGCCAGCAGCAGGGCACACCACGCGAGGCCCAGGGAACGGAGGGAGCGGCGCATCATGCGGGGAATCTAGGGGAACACACGGGCAGCGGGCGCGGGGGACTCAAGCGGAAGGCGTCAGACGGGGGGGCGCTGCCCGCGGAGCCCCTCCAGGTCACGACGGGCCTGCGGCAGGAGGGCGCTGCCGGGGTGCTCCAGGATGAGCGCTTCCAGGTGCCCGATGGCCGCGGCGGCGTCCCCCGCAGCGCGGCGCGCGCGCGCCAGCGCCAGGAGCGCCTCGGCGCCCTCGGGGGAGGCGGGATGTTGCGCCCGAATGCGCTCCCACAGCGGCTCGCCCCGCGCGCCGCGGATGCGGGCGGCGAGCGCCAGCAGCGCGGGCGCCGCCCCCGGCCCCACGGAATCGGCGAGCGTGGTGAACCGTTCGGCGGCCTGCGCACTGTCGCGCCGCGCCAGGGCCAGAAAAGCGCCCCCCAGGCCGCGCCCCCCGTCGCCCCGCACGCGCGCGAGCATTCCCAGCGCGTCCACCACCTCGGGGCGCGGCGCCAGCGCCCGCACCAGCCGCTGCCGCGCGACGATCAGGTCCCCCTCGTACAGCGCCAGCCACCCCATCGTCTCATCGTCGTCCTCCAGCTCCGTCCCGGCCAGGGCCGCCCGCGCACGGGCCACCTCACCACGCAGGAGGTAGCCGGCCACCAGCGGGCGGGCCAGCTGCCGGCGGAGGTCGTCGTCCAGGGTGCTCCCCCTGGCGTCGATAAGGCGCTGTGCCTCCTCCGCCCGACCCAGTGCGCCCAGCGCCTCCACCTCTAGGGGAAGCAGCCGCCGGGCAAGGGAATCGGGGAGCCGCCCAGCGGCCCGGATGCGCTGCAGCGCGCCGGCGGGGTCGCCCCCGCGCACCGCGGCCAGCGCCGCACGCTCGCGCGCCTCCGCGACCACGAGGGGATTGGCCGGGGCGCGCTCCTCCACGGCCTGCCAGACATCCCGCGCCACCAGCCACGACTCGGCCATCTCGGCGCGCTCGCCGAAGTCGCGCCAGGTGGCCACCGTGGAGTCGTCCACCGCCAGCGGCGCCAGGGCGCGCCAGCCGCGCCGCGGCTCGCCCCACGCCAGCTCCAGCGCAGCCAGCAGGCGGCGAGCGGGGCGCGCAACCGGCGCCCCCTGCAGGACCCCGCGCAGCGAATCCCGCTGGGCCGTGGGCGCCCGCTGCAGGGCAAAGAGCGCCGCCCCCTCCAGGTACGGGTCGACGTCGAGCGTGCGCCGGTAGGCCGCTGCGGCCGCGGTCCAGCGCCCCAGCGCCACGTGCAGCTGCGCCGCCTCGGCGGAGAGCGCCGAGGCGCCCCCCAGCACCTGTTCGGCCTCGGCCAGCACCGAGTCCGCTCCCAGCGGGCGCCCGTGCTCCAGCAGCTGGCGCGCGTATTCCCGGAATGGCGCCGCGTCGCCCAGCGGCGCCACCCGTCGCCACCCGGCATACGCCTGCGCCGCCTCGGTCGGGCGCTCCATGGCCAGGAGGGTACGCAGCTGGATGCTGCGGGCCACGGGATCGGCGGGGCGGAACTGGAGCACCTCCGCCACCACCGGCGCAATGGAATCGCGCCACCCCAATTCGGCCCACACGCGCTCCAACCCCAGCAGGGCGATGGCCACCCGGTCGCCGGCGCCGCCCGCTGGCCCCTCGCGCAGCGCCCGCCGGTAGCTTCGGGCGGCCGCGGCGCGGTCGCCGCGATCTTCGGCATCCAACGCCGAGGTCAGCGGGTCGGTGGTGTCCGCCGCGGCGGGGGGTGGGGCCACGGCGCCCTGCGCGGCGGCGCCATCCCGCGGGAGGATCGAGGTGCACGTCAGCAGGGTCCCCAGCAGCCCCCACCGCCGCAGGGCACTGCCGCGCCGCGCCCCTGCCCACCCGCCGGGGCTGCGCACCAGGACGCGCCCGGCGCGCAGCAGGTCAGCGCGGCGGACCGCCACCGTTCAAGCGCCGGAAGTAGTCCACCACCAGCCGTCGCTCGTCGGGAGACAGCCCGCGCAGGTCGTTCCACGTGGGCGGGGCAAAGCGCAGGGCGTTGGCCCCGGCGGCCGTGCCGGTGGCCGGACGACGGTCTCCACCGGGGGACGCCGTTCGCGACTCGCGCGGCCCCTGGTCGTCGCGGTCATCCTGTTCCATGAGGCGCCCCGCATCGAGCAGCCGCCGATACAGCTGCTGCTGCCGGGCCACGGTGCTGGCGTCCAGCCCATTGCGCTCCAACTGCTGCGCCAGCCCCTGCGCCTCCTTGGCCAGCGCGTCGGTGCGCCCGGTCTGGTCCAGGTCGGACACATCGCTGAGCGTGCGCGCCACTTCGCGCTGCTGCCGCGCCAGCACGCGCACCTGCTGCTGCGCCGCCTGCCCCTTGGCCCCGCCGGAGAGCAGGTTGAGCCCCT
>JBILKP010000368.1:0-2897 GCA_044376625.1 Gemmatimonas sp.
CAAGCCGCTCACGCTGACGCAGGACCTTGGCAAGACCAGCTGGAAGCAGCTGGGGAACGTCACGCTGTATGGCGGCTACTATCCGGGGGAGGTGGACGACGCCAGCAGCCTGGCCACGATCACCGAGTCGTTCCCCATCCGCATCACCACGGACGGGAAGAAGGCCACCCGGGCCTCCTTCGACATCTGGCACTTCTCCGGCTATGTGCTGTCCACGGGCCGCGCCGACGGTGAGGCCAACGCATCGCTGGGGATGTGAGCATGCCCGCCCTCACACTTTCCTCGGGGTACCAGGTGATCCTGGGCTAGCAGGTGCGACGACGCACGGAGCCGCTGCCTGATGGCTGAGGCCGTGCATGACACAAGAGGGCCCGCGGATGCCGTATGGCATTCGCGGGCCCTCCGTGTTCCGCGCCCGCGCCCGCTCTGCTACCCCTCCCGCTGCGCCCCCGCCAGCAGCGCCCGGAACCCCGGGTGCGCGGCCTCCACCTCGGCCAGCGTCCCCGCTCCTGCCAGCCGCCCGCCGTCCAGCCAGAGCACCTCGTCGGCCGCGCGGATGGCAGCCGGGCGGTGCGCCACCATGATCACCGTGGTGGCCGCCGCCAGCCGTCGCAGCGTGGCCAGCACCTCCCGCTCCGACTGCGGGTCCAGCGCGCTGGTGGCCTCATCCAGCACCAGCACCGCCGGTTCCCGGTACAGCGCCCGCGCGATCCCCAGCCGCTGCCGCTGCCCGCCGCTGAGCAGCGCGCCCCGCTCCCCCACGCGATAGTCGATCCCTCCGGGCACCGCATCCAGGAACGGCCCCAGGTCGGCGGCCCGCGCCGCCCGCTCCACCCGCGCGCGGTCCATCCCCGCCGGGTCGCCGAAGGCGATGTTCACGGCGATGCTGTCGTCCAGCAGGAACAGCTCCTGCGGCACGTAGCCGATCTGCCGCTGCCACCCGTGAATGGCGGCGGCCAGCGGGCGCCCCCCCACCAGGATGCGCCCGGTGGTGGGGGGGAGCAGCCCCAGCAGCAGGTCGGCCAGCGTGCTCTTGCCCGCCCCCGAGGCCCCCACGAACACCGTGATGGCACGCCGGCGGATGGTGGCATCCAGCCCCCGCAGCACCGGGGCATTGGTGCCGGGGTACTGGTACCCCACCCCCTCCAGCACGATGGGCGCCTCGGGGAACGGCGCCTCGGTGTCCGGCGCCGGAGGGGTGATGGCCCGCCCGCGTCGCACGTCGGCCTCCAGCTGGGGGAGCACCTCGGCGTTCCCGCGCACCGCCGCCGCCGCGCGGAAGAGGTTCTGCGCCGCCGGCAGCAGCCGGTACCCCGCCATGGCGTACACCGACAGCGTGGTCACCACCGACTGGGGCGCCTCGCCGGCCAGCAGCAGCACCGCGCCAAAGGCCAGCAGCGCGCAGAACGCCAGGCTCTCCAGCAGGAAGCGCGGGAGCTCCGCCAGCACCCCCAGCATCACCTGCGCGTGCATGGTGGCCTGGCTGCTGGTGGTCACCCGCGCCTCGTACAGCGGCTGCAGCCCCGCCAGCCGGATGGCCTTGAGCCCGCCCAGGCTCTCCTGGAAGAGCCGCAGCCGCCGGGCCCCCTCCTGCACCACGGTGGCCCCGTGCTGCGCCAGCCGCCGCCGCACCCAGGCAAACGTGACGAGGTAGCCGCCGCCGATGATGAGCGCCGCGGTGAGTGCCACCACGGGGTTGTAGGCCACCAGCGCGGCCGCCACGCACGCCACCACCAGCGCCTGGCTGGTGAAGGTGAGCAGCGACTGCACCACCATGTAGTTGAAGCGCGGCAGGTCGTTGGTGAACACCCAGGCCAGCTGCGCGCTGTCGGTGCGCGCCACCTCCGCGAAGTCGCGGTGCAGGTACCCCCGCAGCACCTCCTGCTCCAGCTCCAGCGAGAGGCGGAGCGCGAACGTCATCAGGAGCCACGTGGAGAAGGCCACGATGGCGTTGGAGGCGATGATGATCGCCATCAGCGCCAGGGCCACACCCACCAGGAACGCGGTGGGGGTGGCCAGCCCCGACCACGCATACACCGGCTGCAGCAGCGGGTGGGTGGTGATGAGCCCCGGGTTGGCCAGCAGCGCGATGAAGGGCGCGATGGAGGCCACCCCCAGCATCTGCACCAGCCCCGCCAGCACGAAGTACGCCTGCAGCCAGAGGGCGCGGCGCCGCTGCCGCGGGGTGAGGAGCCGCCACACGCGGCGGACCAGGTCACCCATGGCACCGCCAGGCACGGACGGTGGCGCGCGTGTCAGCCCCCAGGGTGGCGGAGCCGGGTGATGAGCCGGGCGATGAGCCGGGCCTGCCCCGCGTGGGACACCAGCGGGTGCGTGGGAAGGGTGTGGAGCTGCGCCACGAGCTGTTGGGCACCGGGGAATCGATGAGAGGGCGCCGCCAGGGAGCCGGCGAGCTCCGGATAGTCGGCAAGGGTGCGCGGGTAGCCCCGCCCCACCCCCAGGGGGGCGAGGGGGGCCATCCGGTGGGGATCGGCCAGCACGGGCTCGCGGAGCGCGCCGGCGACACCCCCGGCGGGGAGCCGCACCAGCGTCACGCCGGACACCGTGTCCAGCGCCTCGCGGTACGTCGCCTGTCGACGCTGGCGCAGGGCCCGTGCCGTTGGCTCCGCCCGCAGGGCGTCCTCCACCAGACGAGCCAGGGTGGGCACAGGTCGCGCCAGCGGGGCGGGGGGGTGGTAGGTGGTGGCTCCCACCCCCAGCCCCGGGAGGCGCCGCACCAGGGCAAAGGCCGCCGGATGCGCCAGCAGCACCGTGGCCGCGGTGCGCGCCAGGTGCCACGCAGCGGCCTCGGCCACCGGGGCCGCCGCCAGCGCCGTGGCCCAGTGGTCCGGGAGTGGCGCGCGGCTCAGCAGGGCCCCGCCGCCGCCGGCGTTGAG
>JBILKP010000369.1:0-2876 GCA_044376625.1 Gemmatimonas sp.
CCTGCGCGCCCACTTTCCCAACCGCGGCCGGCAATCAGATCACGATTGCCGGCCGCGGTTGCATTCCGGGCTCGGGGGGCAGCGTCCCCTGCAGCACCCGGATGCCGGCTCCCGCCCGCCGCAACCGCCCGATCGTGCGCTCGTCGCAGCGCACCTCCAGGATCAGCGACGCCTCGTCATGGCGCTGCGCCACCACCTCGCCGTCGCGGTGCAGCTCCGCCAGCAGGCGCCCGTCGGACGCGGGCATCCGCACCTCCAGCAGCGGGCGCGCCGTGCGCATCTGCTGCAGCAGGCGTGCCCGCAGCGGCTCCAGCCCGCCAGGGACCACCGCCGACACGAACAGGGAGCCGGGCATGAGCGCCGCCACCCGGGCGCGGACGGCGTCGGCCACCTCCGCGGGCAGCGCATCCATCTTGTTCAGCACGTAGCACCGGGGGCGCGCCTCCAGCCCCAGGTCACGCAGGACGCCGTCCACGATGTCGCGGTGTTCCTCCCACGCCGGATGGCTGGCGTCGATGACATGCAACAGCAGGTCGGCCTCGCGCGCTTCCGCCAGCGTGGCCCGGAACGAGGCCACCAGGTGGTGCGGCAGCTTGCGGATGAACCCCACCGTGTCGGTGAGCAGCACCGCGTACCCCTCGCCCACCTCCACCTCCCGCGTGAGCGGGTCGAGCGTGGCAAAGAGCCGGTCCTCCACGAACACCTCGCGGTCCTCCGCCATGGCGCGCAGCACCGACGACTTGCCGGCGTTGGTGTAGCCCACCAGCGCCACCCGGAAATGGCTGTGGCGCCCCTGCCGCTGGATCTCCCGCGCGCGCTCCACGTCGGCCAGCCGCTCCTTGAGGACGCGGATGCGATGCTGGATGAGGCGGCGATCCGTCTCCAGCTGCGTCTCACCCGGGCCGCGCATGCCGATCCCGCCGCGCATCTTCTCCAGGTGCGTCCACATGCGGGTGAGGCGCGGCAGCATGTACTCCAGCTGCGCCAGCTCCACCTGCATGCGCGCCTCGCTGGAGCGGGCGCGCGTGGCGAAGATGTCCAGGATGAGCTCGGCCCGGTCCATCACCCGCGTGCCCACCGCCTGCTCCAGGTTCTTCCCCTGTGCCGGCGACAGCTCGTCGTCGAAGATGACCAGCGTGGCCCCCAGCTCCTTGATGCGCAGCGTGAGCTCCTCGACCTTGCCGCTCCCCAGGTAGGTGCCGGGATGCGGGCGATCGAGCTGCTGCGTGAGGGTCCCCACCACCAGGGCCCCCGCCGTGTCCGCCAGACGGCCGAGCTCCTCGAGGTGCTCATCCACCTGGTGGCGGGCATTGCTGCGCTTGGCCGGCGCGCTGACCAGGATGGCGCGCTCCTGCGGCGGGGTCAGGGAGATCGGCTGTCGGCTGATGGGTCGGTTCCGGTTGGGACGTGGAAGGGCCGGTGGGGTGGGCGGGTCTGCGGCAGGTCAGCGGCGCGGCGCCGCGGAGAACTGCCCCGCCCGGTCGAATGGATGCGTGAAGCTACCAATGGGGGTGGCCACCGTCAGCGCCCCACGGACCCGGTACGGCACGGTGCCAGACATCAGCAAGGATCGTCCCGCCGCCCCCAGCCCGCGAAAGCTGACGCTGAGCGGCAGGCGCACCACCGCGGAATCGCGCGCCGGCACCCGGAACCGCTCCGTCAGCTCGCCGGCAGCCACCTGTACCGTGTCCACCTCCACGCGGTAGCGCATTCCCGGCGCGTCCAACGCAAAGCGGTTGGGGTTGGCAACCTGCAGCACCACCTCGAGCGTGCTGCCCGTGAGCGACACGCCGGTGACCGCCACCGACTGCACCGTGACCACCGGCTCCCGAAAGGTGGCGCGCCCCAGGGTGGCGCAGCCGCCTCCCACGAACGCCATCCCCACGCCCGCCAGCAGGGCGCCCCATCGCCGACTGCGCCCCTCCCACCGGGGGCGTCCACGCACCACCCTCGGCATCCTCTCCCGTCCCGTCCTGTCCGTCACGTTGATGACTCCTCGTGCTGGTCGTTGGCATCGGTGGCGCGCATCCGGTCCCGGAGTCCCGCCCACCACCCCAGGCGCTTGGCCACATCCCGCTCGAAGCCAAAGGGGCCGGGGAGGTAGAACTGGCGCCCCTGCAGCTCGGCCGGCAGGTACTCCTGCGGCAGGTAGGCCTCGGGAACGGCATGGGCGTACTGATACCCCTTGCCGTACCCCAGCGCCTTCATGAGCCCCGTGGGCGCATTGCGCAGATGCAGCGGGACCGGGGCCGCCGGGAAGCGCCTGGCCGCGTCGAGCGCGGCGTTCCACGCGGCATACACCGCATTCGACTTGGGCGCGGTGGCCAGATACACCGCCGCCTCGGCCAGTGCCAGCTCCCCTTCGGGCGACCCCAACCGCTCGTAGGCCTGCGCCGCCGCCGAGGCCAGCGTAAGCGCCTGCGGATCGGCCAGCCCGATGTCCTCGGCGGCCATGCGCACCAGCCGCCGGGCGATGTAGCGCGGGTCCTCCCCGCCCTCCACCATGCGCGCCATCCAGTACAGCGCGCCCTGCGGATCGCTGCCACGCACCGCCTTGTGCAGCGCGGAGATGAGGTTGAAGTGCTGCTCCCCGCCCTTGTCGTAGTGCGGCACCCGGTGCTGCACCGCCGCCTCGACCTGCGCGGTGCCGATCACGGCCCCGTCCACCACCAGGGCGGTGGCGGCCTCCAGGATCCCCAGCAGGCGACGCGCGTCACCATCCACCTGCTCGGCCAACAGCCGCCGCGCCGCCGGCGCGATGGTCAGCAGGCGCCGGCCCACCCCGCGCTCGTGGTCGGCCAAGGCACGATCCACCAGCAGTTCCAGGGCGGGCACGGGAATCGCCTCCAGCACCAGCACGCGCACCCGCGAGAGGA
>JBILKP010000106.1:0-9326 GCA_044376625.1 Gemmatimonas sp.
CCAACAGCGCGCGGCGGGTCAAGCGGACTTCCACGTCGGGGGTCACCCCCGGACCTTCGACGGGACGCCCCGTCACGGCGGTGAAGTCGCCGATGGCGTGATAGAGCAGGTCGCCGGACGGGAGGGGCTCCGGCACCGACGGCAGCGCCTGCCCCCCGGTGGTCACGCCAAACACGCGCGCCCGCCCCAGCCCCTGCAGCCCGGCCGCGAAGATCTCGCTGGTGCTGAACGACTGCTCGTCCACCACGATGGCCAACGGTCCGGCAAAGGGCGTCACCAGCCGTTGCCGCGTGTCCACCCGGCGCGGGAAGGCCACCACGCGCAGGGTGTTGCCCCGCTGCCGCATGGTCCCCAGTGGGGCCAGCGAGTCCACGAACTGTCCGGCCAACCCCATGGCCATCCCCACCACGCCGCCCGGGTTTCCCCGCAGGTCCAGCACGATGGCATCGGCCCCCCGCAGGGCATCCACGACCGAGTCCAGCGCCGGGATGATGCCGGGCATCCACACGTTGAAGCGCACCACCCCGACCGTGCGGCCGTCCACGAGCCGCTGCTCGCCGGCCACGGCCGCCTCCACCGGCGGCAGGTTGCCGAAGCGGACCGCGCGCCCCGGTGGGGGAACGCGCTCCAGGCGCACCGTGCGGGAGGTGCCGTCGTGGTCCACCGTGACCTGGACGGGCTCCCCCGCCGGGCCGGCCAGCCGCCGGTGCACGGCGGACACCCGCTGCCAGGCCAGACGACGGGGGTCCACCGCGGAATCGGCCGGGGTGACAGCGATGCCCACGGGGCGTCCGTCGATGGCGGCCACGAGCGCCCCCGGCACAATGCCGGCCCGGGCGGCCGGGGAACCGGGGTCCACGCGCCACACGATCGGGGCCCCATCAATCCACCGCACCGTGATCCCGGGGGAGGCGTCTCCCCGGGCAGAGGCGTCCGCCCCCTCTGGGGCCACGGCTTCGCGCGGGATGATGGCAAAGTGCGACTGCCCGAGCCGGCCGAGCATGTCAGTGAGCACCCCCCGGAGCTCCGGAGTGCTCCGTGCGGCCGCGGCGCGCGGGCGCAGCGTGTCGCGTACGGCGCGCCAGTTGACGCCGTTGTAGGTGGTGTCCCAGTACGTCCGGGCGATGATCCCCCAGGCCGAGTCGAAGGTGGCCACCGCGTCGGGACCCGGGGGTGAGGCGGGGGGCGCCTGCAGGACCCGCCCCCCACCACATCCGGCGGCCATTCCACTGGCCGCCAACAGGGCGAGCACCAGCCCGGAAGGCGTCAATCGACCAGGCAGGGGCATGCGCAGGGTGGGAGGGCGAGGCGGCACGAGGGAACCGGGCAGGGGAGGGGCAACAGGGCCGTGGGGCACCGGCGGGCCGGCGATCGGCGTACGCCCGTGGTAAGGACGTGCCGAGGGGTGCGCGGGTTTCGGCGGGGGACCGGGCGGAGGGCGGCGGGGCGGTACCCCTCCCCACGGAGGCGCTCCGCGCATTACCATGCGAGGTCGGCTCCCTTTCTCTCCTCGCTCATGTCCACTCGCCTTCACGCCCTGCACGCGGCCGGCCAGTCGTTGTGGCTCGACTACATCGACCGCGCCATGCTCCGGAACGGGGACCTCGCGCGCCGCATCCGGGAGGACGCCCTCACCGGGATGACCTCCAACCCCACCATTTTCGAGAAGGCGCTGGCCGAGGGGGACGCGTACGATGCGCAGCTCGCGGCGCTCCCCGCCGGGCTGGACGACCGCGACGCCTTCTTCGCGCTGGCGGCAAGCGACGTGCGCGACGCGTGCGACGCGTTCCGGGGGGTGTACGACGCCACGCAGGCGGTGGATGGCTACGTCTCGCTGGAAGTGAGCCCCGACCTGGCGCGGGATGCGGCCGGCACGGTGGCCGAGGCGCGCCGCCTGTGGGCGGCGGTGGATCGCCCCAACCTCATGATCAAGGTGCCGGGGACGGTGGAAGGGGCCGAGGCGATCCGTCAGCTCATCACCGACGGCATCAACGTGAACGTCACGCTGCTGTTCGCCTTGGACGCCCACGCGCGGGTGATCGAGGCGTACGTGGCCGGGCTGGAGGCGCGGGTGGCCGCCGGCCTGCCCGTGGACCGGATCGCCTCGGTGGCCAGCTTCTTCATCAGCCGGGTCGATTCGGCGGTGGACAAGGCGTTGGCAGGGCGGGGCGCCGCCATCCCGGAGCAGGCCGCCGCATGTGCCGCGCTGCAGGGGAAGGCCGCCATCGCCAACGCGCGGCTGGCCTACCGGCTGGTCCAGCAGGCGTTTGCTGGCCCGCGCTGGGAGCCGCTGGCCGCCGCCGGCGCCCGCCTGCAGCGGCCGCTGTGGGCCAGCACCAGCACCAAGAACCCCGCGTACCGCGACGTGCTGTACGTGGAGGAGCTCGTTGGCCCGGATACCGTCAACACGCTCCCGCCGGCCACCCTGGAGGCCTTCCGCGACCACGGGGAGGTGCGCCCGGGGTCGGTCACCGAGGCGGTCGACGGGGCGCTGGGCACCTTGGCGGCGCTGGAGGCGCACGGCATCGCGCTTGCCGAGGTGACCGACACGCTGCTTCGCGAGGGGCTGGCCGCCTTCGAGCTTTCATTCGTCACCCTGCTGGCCGGGCTCCGCGCCAAGCGCGCGGCGCTGGCCGGCGCGTAACCTTCCACGCCGCCCAGCGGCCGCCCACGATGACCGCAGTCGACCTTCTCCCCGCCGCCGTCACGGGCGAGCACATGGTGCCCAGCCTCCAGCCCTCCGCCCAGCTCGGCGCGGGGCGCCGGCACGTCCCCCGCACCAAGGTGGTGGGGACGCTGGGCCCGGCCAGCAACACGCCGGAGGGGATCCGGTCGCTGCTGGAGGCCGGGCTGGACGTGGTGCGCATCAACTTCTCGCACGGCACGCACGAGCAGCACGCGCGCACCATCGCCAGCGTGCGCACCGTCTCGGAGGCGATGGGGCGCCATGTGGCCATCCTGGGCGACCTGCAGGGGCCGCGCATCCGGATCGGCAAGCTGGCCGAGCCGCTCGAGCTGGTCCCGGGGCACGTGGTCACCCTGGCCCCCGAGGAGGTGGCCGCCGGCGACGACATCCCCATCACCTACGCCGACCTCTGCCATGACGTCCGCGAGGGGAACCGCATCCTCGTCAACGACGGCCTCTTCGAGCTGGTCGTGACCGCGGTGGCCGCGCCCCGGGTGTCAGCCCGGATCGTGCATGGCGGACGCCTCACCAGCAACAAGGGGATGAACCTGCCCGGCATCGCGGTGTCGGCGCCGTCGCTCACCGAGAAGGACCGGGCCGACCTGGCCTTCGCCGTGGAGCACGACCTCGACGCCGTGGCCCTGAGCTTCGTGCGCCGCGCCGAGGACATCGAGGGGCTGCGGGCGCTGATCCCCCGGCACATGTACGTGGTGGCCAAGATCGAGAAGGACATCGCGCTCGAGAACATCGAGGCCATCATGCAGGCCACCGACGCCATCATGGTGGCGCGCGGCGACCTGGGGGTGGAGCTCCCCTTCGAGGAGGTCCCCATTGCCCAGAAGCGGATCATCGCGCTGGCCAACCGCATGGGGCGCCCGGTCATCACCGCCACGCAGATGATGGAGTCGATGATCGAGAACCCGCGCCCCACGCGCGCGGAGGCGTCCGACGTGGCCAACGCCATCCTCGACGGCACCGACGCGGTGATGCTCTCGGCCGAGACGGCCGCGGGCGCCCATCCGCGGCTGGCCGTGGAGGCGATGCGCCGCATCAGCACCGAGGTGGAGACCCGGTACGTCCCGGTGCCGCAGCGCACCGACCGCCGCGTCGGCGAGGCGCTGGGCACCGAGGAGGCGATCGCCGCGGCCACCGTGGCCGCCGGGCGCATGATCAACGCCCCGCTCGTCATTGTCTTCACCAAGAGCGGCTTCTCGGCGCGCATCGTGGCGTCGCACCGCCCCGCGGTCCCCATCCTCGCCCTCACCGACGAGCCGCGCACCTGCCGCCAGCTCAACCTCGTGTGGGGCGTCGTCCCGCGGCTGGTCCCGCCGGCACGCGGCTACGACCACATGCTCGCCATGGCGCTCGAGCAGGCGCTGGAGCTGGGGCTCGTGCAGCGCGGCGACCGGGTGCTGGTGACCGCCGGCGTGCCGTTCGACGTCCCGGGCACCACCAACTTCATGAAGGTCGAGACCGTCTGACCGGCGGCGGGCGGTGAGCGGGGCGCCCCCGTGCGCCTGACCTTTCTGGGGACCGGCACCAGCTTCGGCGTCCCCCAGGTGGGGTGCGCGTGCGCCACCTGCCGGTCGGACGATCCGCGGGACCGCCGTACGCGATGTGCCGTGGTCATCGAGACCCCCGGCGGGACCCGGCTGCTGGTGGACACCCCGCCGGAGCTGCGCCTGCAGCTGGTGGCGGCGCAGGTGGCGGAGGTGGACGCGGTGCTGTTCACGCACGAGCACGCCGACCACCTGCACGGCATCGACGACCTGCGCGCCTTCACCGTGCGCCGCGACCGGCCGCTGCCGCTGTATGGCGACGCCCCCACGCTGGACGCCATCACCACCCGCTTTCGCTACATCGTGGACCCGGCGTGCCGCCCCCTGCCGGGGACCAGCAAGCCCGAGGGGGCGCTCGTGCGCATCACCGCGGGGGTGCCCTTCCGCGTGGGGGACGCCGACATCCTCCCCATCGCGGTGCCGCACGGGCCGGTCACCGTGCTGGGGTTCCGGGTGGGACCGCTGGCGTACGTCACGGACGCGCAGCACCTCCCCGAGTCGGCCTTCGCCGCGCTGGCCGGCGTCAAGCTGCTGGTGCTCAACGCGCTGCGCCATCGCCCCCACCCCACGCACCTCTCCATCGCCGACGCGGTGGCGGCGGCGCGCCGCATCGGGGCCGCGCGCACCTACCTCACCCACCTCACCCACGAGACGCCGCACGCGGCGCTGGCCGCCGAGCTGCCGCCGGGGATCGCGCCGGCGCACGACGGCCTCGTGGTGGAGTGGACGCCTCCGCTTCCTTCATCCTGATCTCCGCGCATGGCCCTCGCCCTCGACTTCACCAACATGATGGCGGGCGCCCTCCCGGAGGGCGCCGGCATCACCGTCGCCCAGTGGGAGGCCGCCGCCCCGCGCTTCGCCGAGGCCCACGCGGCGGTGCATGCGCGCACCGCCGACCTGGGGTTCCTCTCCCTCCCGCACGACCAGGCCATGCGCGCGCGCGTCGAGGCGCTCGCCGCCGAGGCGCGGGACCGGGTGGACGACGTGCTGCTCCTGGGGATCGGCGGCTCCGCGCTCGGGCCGATCGCCGTGCGCACCGCCCTCTGTCCGCCGGGGTGGAACGCCCTGGATGCCACGGCGCGCGGCGGGCGCCCGCGGTTGCACGTGCTCGACAACGTCGACCCGGCGACCATCGCCGCCACCCTCCACCGGCTGGACCTGCAGCGCACCCTCGTGCTGGTGGTCTCCAAGTCGGGGGGCACCGTGGAGACCATGGCCCAGTACCTCATCGTGCGCGAGGCCATGGCCCGCCGCCTCGGGGAGGCGGGGGCGCGCCGGCAGCTGGTGTTCCTCACCGACCCGGTGGTGGGCGCGCTGCGCCGCATCGCCCGCGAGGAAGGGATTCGCACCCTCGACATCCCCCCCACCGTGGGCGGGCGCTTCTCGGTGCTCTCGCCGGTGGGGCTCCTCCCGGCCGCGCTGCTGGGGGTCGACCTGGCCGCGCTGCAGGCGGGGGCCGCCGATGTCATGGCGCGTGCCGCGCACCCCACGCTCGCGGACAACCTGCCGGGGGCCTTCGCCACCCTGCAGTGGCTGGCCGACACCGCCCACGGCCGCCCGATCCAGGTGCTCATGCCGTACGCCGACCCGCTGCGGGACCTGGCGCTCTGGTTCGTCCAGCTGTGGGCCGAGTCGCTCGGCAAGCGCCATCCGTCGGGCGGCCACGTGGGACCCACCCCGGTGCCCGCCCTGGGCGCCACCGACCAGCACGCGCAGGTCCAGCTGTTCATGGAGGGACCCCTCGACAAGACGGTCACCTTCATCGCGGTGCGCGGACGCGATGGCGAGGGGCGCATTCCGGTGCGCCACGCCGACATCCCCGAATTGGGCTACCTGGGTGGGCACACGCTCGGGGAGCTGCTGGGCATCGAGCAGCGCGCCACCGCCGGTGCGCTGGCCGCCCGCGGCCGCTTCAATGCCACCCTGGCGGTCGATGCCGTGGACGCCTGGCACCTGGGGGGGCTGTTCCAGGCCTTCGCGCTGGCCACCGCGTACGCCGGCGCCCTGTACGGGGTGGATGCGTTCGACCAGCCCGGGGTGGAGTTGGGCAAGCAGTTTGCCTATGCCCTGCTGGGGCGCCCCGGCAGCGACGCCGCGCGCGCCGAATGGGACCGGCTCCCGCGCCCCGACCCCCGCTGGCAGCTCTGACGGGGGCGCACGCCCCTTGCCCGTGCCGCCGGTGGCATGGGACTTTTCGAGACGTGTCAGGAACGCCCCAGGGGACGCTGTCCCTTCACCTCCGCCCAAACCGCCCCATGTCGTCTGCCTCCCGTTTCGGTGGTGCCGTCTCCCTCGTGGATGGGCGCCTCCAGCTGCACGATCCCGCCGCCCTCGCCTCCCCGCACATGGACGCGCTGGTGCACCAGGCGGTCTTCGGCACCGAGGCGGAGCGCGAGCTGGCCCGCTGGATGGTGTGGGAGCTGGGGCAGGCGGTGGGGGTCCGCGCCGCTTCCATCCACGACCTGTACGTGGCCCGCGGGCGCGGCGACTGCGGCGGCTTCACCGTCCCCGCCATCAACGTGCGCGCGCTCGCCTACGACACGGCGCGCGCCATCTTCCGCACGGCGCGCGCCCTCGACGCCGGCGCCTTCATCCTGGAGATCGCCCGGTCGGAGATCGCCTACACCGACCAGCGCCCGGCGGAGTACGTGACCGTGATGCTCGCCGCCGCGCTCCGCGAGGGGTATCGCGGCCCGGTGTTCATCCAGGGCGACCACTTCCAGGTCAACCACAAGAAGTTCGCCGTCGACCCCGTCACCGAGGTCAATGCCGTCAAGGCGCTGGTGCACGAGGCCGTCGCCGCCGGCTTCTACAACATCGACGTCGACACCTCCACGCTCGTCGACCTGGCGCACCCCACGCTGGCCGAACAGCAGCGCCTCAACTACGGCGTGTGCGTGGACATCACGCGCACGGTCCGCGCCGCCGAGCCCGCGGGCGTCACCATCTCCATCGGCGGCGAGATCGGCGAGGTGGGGACCGAGAACAGCACCCCCGAGGAGCTCGAGGCGTTCATGGAGGGGTACAACGCCACCCTCCAGGCGGTCGCCCCCGGGACGGCGGGGCTCTCCAAGATCTCCGTGCAGTCGGGGACCTCGCACGGCGGCGTGGTGCTCGCCGACGGCTCCATCGCCGACGTGAAGCTCGACCTCGACACCTTGCAGCGGCTCTCCGTCATCGCGCGCGAGCGCTACGGCATGGCGGGTGCGGTGCAGCACGGGGCCTCCACGCTCCCCGACACCGCCTTCGGGAACTTCCCGCGCATCGAGACCGCCGAGATCCACCTGGCGACCAATTTCCAGACCATGATGTTCGACCATCTCCCCGCCGAGGTGCGGCAGGCGATGTATGCGTGGCTGGACGTCAACGCCCGGGACGAGCGCAAGGCCGGCGACTCCGATGAGCAGTTCTACTACAAGGCCCGCAAGAAGGCGATCGGCCCCTTCAAGCGCACCCTGTGGGACCTCCCCGCCGACGTGCGCGAGGCGCTCGGGCGCGCGTACGACGAGAAGTTCGGCTTCCTCTTCGGCCAGCTGGGCATCGCCGGCACGCGGGCGACGGTCGACCGCTTCGTCACCGCCCCCGCGCAGCACCGGCCGTACCCCACCGGCGCCAGCACCGTCGTGGCCGCGCCGGACGACGCCGACCTGAGCGACTGAGCCCGTGCCGCCCCTGCGCCCCGCCCTGGAGGCGTGGGGGGACGTCGTCCGTCGCGCCTGGCGGCAGGGGGTGGAGGACAACATTCCGTTCGTGGCGGGGGGGCTGGCGTTCAACATCCTCCTCGCCCTCGTCCCCTTCGTGCTGCTCCTCATCGCGGGGCTCTCCTTCCTCCTCGGGCGCGCCCCCGCGGAGGCGGCGACCACGGTCACCGGGCTGGTGGGGTCGCTCCTCCCCGCCGAGACGCCCATGGCCGGCGAGCTCCTCCGCTCGCTCATCGCCGACTTCCTGCGCACCCGTCCGGCCACCACGCTCTACTCGGCGCTGGGGTTCGTCTGGTTCTCCACGCGCCTCTTCGGCTCGCTGCGCACCGCCGTGTCGCTGATCTTCGACCGCAGCGACCGGGGCATCGTGGCGGGCAAGCTGTTCGATGTGGGCGCCACCATGGTGGCCACCGTGGCCGTGGCCGCGTGGGTGCTGCTCGCCGTGGCGCTGGACCTGGCCACCGCGCGCGGCACCGCCCTGCTCACGCGCGCCGGCCTGACGGTCCCCGACGTCGGGCGCACCGGCTATGTCACCGGGCGCGTGCTCGCGGTGGCGCTGGTGCTCGCCCTCTTCCACGCGCTCTACCGCTGGCTCCCGCGGCACCGCCCCGCGGCCCGCACGGCGCTGGTGGCGGCGCTGGTGACCACCGTGCTCTTCGAGGCGGCCCGCGAGCTGTTCCGCCTGCTGCTGACCGTCGTGAACCCGTCCTCGCTGTACACCGGCACCTTGGCTGTCGTCATTGCCGTGGTGTTCTGGACCTACTACGCGGCCTTCCTCTTCCTGGTGGGGGGGGAAGTCGCCCAGGCGGTCGAACTGCGACGCGCCGAGCTGGCCGCCCTGCGCGCCGTCCCCCTTCCGTCCCCGGATCCCACCCATGCCTGACGCCGCCCTCGACCGCGTGCTGGACCTGCGCAGTGACACGGTCACCCGCCCCACCGTCGCCATGCGGCAGGCCATGGCCGCCGCCGAGGTGGGCGACGATGTCCTCGAGGGGGACCCGACCGCGCGGCGGCTGGAGGCGGCCGTGGCTGCGCACCTGGGGAAGGAGGCCGCCCTCTTCTTCCCCACCGGCACCATGGCCAACCAGGCCGCGCTGTGGGTGCATGGTGTCCCCGGCACGGAGGTGCTGGTGGAGGCCGACGCCCACATCGTCCACTGGGAGATGGCTGGCGCCGCCGCGCTGTGCGGGCTGCAGCCGCGCCTCGTGACCGCCACCCGCGGGTTCCTGCGGGCGGAGGAGCTGGAGCGCGCCCTGCGCGCCCCGTCGCCGCATGCCCCGGAGACCTCGCTGGTGTGCCTCGAGAACACGCACAACGGGGCGGGGGGCGTGGTCACCCCGCTGGCCGAGCTGCAGGCGCTGGCCGCCGTGGCCCGCGACC
>JBILKP010000370.1:0-2869 GCA_044376625.1 Gemmatimonas sp.
CTGGGCACGGAGAACGCGATCTACGTCTCCTACGATGCCGGCGACCGGTGGCTGCCGCTGCAGAACAACCTGCCGCATGCGCCGGTGTCGGGGATCGTGGTGCAGGAGCACTTCAACGACCTGGTGATCTCCACCTACGGGCGCGGCTTCTGGATCCTGGACGACCTCACGCCGCTGCAGCAGCTCACGGCCGAGGTGGCGGCCAAGCCGGCGCACCTCTTCCCGCCGCGGGCGGCGTACCGGTTCCGCCCGATCACGGCGCCCAGCACCACCTACGACGATCCCACCGCCGGGACGGACCCGGAGTACGGCGCATCGATCAACTATCACCTCCGGGCGCCCGCCAAGGCGCCCCCCACGGTGGAGATCCTGGATGCGGCGGGGGCGGTGGTGCGTTCGCTGCGCGCCCCCAACGCCGCCGGGATCAACCGCCTGCACTGGGACCTGCGCGATGAGCCCAGCATGGAGGTGCGCCTCCTCACCTCGCCACTGTACGCGGAGCACATCCTCACCGGCCCCGAGGGGCGCGTGGCCCCCGGCACGAGCCGGCTGTCCATCCTGATGCCCCCCGGGCGCTATACGGTGCGCCTCACGGTGGACGGCGTGGTGCAGGCGCAGCCGCTGGAGGTGCGCAAGGATCCCAACAGCGGGGGCACCGAGGCGGAGATTGCCGAGCAGGTGCGCACGCTGGCCGCGCTCAAGGGGGAGCTCAATGCCGCGGGGGCCGCGGTGCACCGGCTGGAGGCGGTGCGGCTGCAGCTGCAGCAGGTGCAGCGGCTGGCGCGCGACCCCGAGGTCACGCGGGCGGCGCAGGCGCTGGACGCGGCGCTGATGGCGCAGGAGATGAAGCTGGTGGACCTGCGGCAGACGGGAACGGGGCAGGACGGCGTGCGCTTCGGCTCGATGTTGATCTCCAAGATCGGCTACCTGGCCAACGGCGTGTCCACCGCCGACTTCCGCCCCACCACGCAGGCGGTGGAAGTGCAGGGGATCCTGAAAGCGCAGCTGGCCGGCCACCTGGCGGACATCGAGAAGGCACTGGCCGAGGGGCTGCCGCCCCTGAACGCGCAGCTGTCGGCCAAGGGGCTGCCGGCGGTGGTGGACCGGCGCCCCGCGCGGATCACCCCGTAGCGCAGAGGTGCCGGAGGACTACGTCGCCCAGTGATCCCTTCGTGGCGGGGCCGAAGCCGGGGAGCTTCACCACACGGTGCATCCCCGCCTTCGTCCCCGCCGCGTCGGTGTAGTACCAGCTCTCGCGGGTGGCCACGGTGCGCGTGGGGCAGTGCACCATGGTGATGGTGCGCGTGCTCACCAGGTCGCCAGCGGGGTGCTTGATGGGGGGCGCCAGCGCCGCGCGCACCGCCACGGTGACGGTGTCGCCGTGCCGGCGCAGCGTCTTGGTCTCCAGGAACACGGGGGTGCCGGCGACGGTGCGGCCGATCTCCTGGCGCCCGGAGGCGGGGCGCCCCTGGGCGGACAGCGGGGCGAGGGCGGCCCAGAGCAGCAGGCAGGCAACGGAGCGGGTCATTTGCGGCGGCGGGCGGTGGAGTCGGGCACGAAGGTGAAGGGCTGCTGCACCACCTGTCGCACGCGCTCGCCCCCGCGCTGGGCCGGCGCGAAGCGCTGGTCGCGCAGGGCGTTGCGCACCGGGAGCACCAGCTGCGGGTGCGTGGTGGTCACCACGTTGTAGCTGTCCAGCTCGACGTCCCCCTTGGCGTCCACCACGAACTCGGCCAGCAGCGCGCCGGAGGCTCGCGCCTCGAACAGCGAGTCGGGGTACACCGGACGCACGACGGCGGCGGAGTCGAGGACGGCGGGGCGGTCCACGTCGCGCGCCGCGAACACCTCCCCGCGCTCGAGCCACAGGGCAATTTGCGCGGCGGGGGTGAGCGCGTCCTTGGCGCGCCGCCTGGCGCGCGGCTCGCCACGCTTGGACCAGAGCAGCAGGGTCCCGCAGCTGCTGCTCATCAGGAAGTTCCGCTGGAACTCGGCGGGGACGCTGGCCCCCCCGCCGTAAATCTCAATGCCCTCGAAGGTGCGGGGATCGAAGGCGTCCAGGTCCACCTCGCCGGCGCCCATCGCCTGCCCGTCCAGCCACACCAGCGGCGCGCACCGGTTGCCGCGGATGCGCACCGCGGTGTTGAGCCCGCGCTGCTCGATGCGGATGCCGGGGACGCCACGCAGGAGGTCGGTGAACTGGATGGGGTTGCGGCGCTCCACGTCCGCGGCGGTGAAGAACCGCCCGTGCCCCTGCTGCTGGCGCCGGAAGAAGCCGGCCATGGGGCCGGCCACTTCGGCGCGCCCCGTGACCACCACGGCCGCCAGCTCCACCACGGCGCGCACCATGCGGGGGGCCACCTCCACCGGCGTGCCGGGGGTGACGGTGACGGCCAGCGACTCGGGGCGGTACCCCAGCCGTCGCAGCTGCACCCACGCCGGGCCCGCCGGCACCCGGGCCAGCTGCACGCGGCCGTCCTCGTCCGTCTCCGCGCGCAGCGCCCCGCCGGCGACCGGCACCACGCGCAGTTGCACCCCCCCCAGCGGGATGCCGGCGTCGGTGCGCACCGTCCCCCGCACCACCCCGTCCCCTGCCGACTGCGCGCGGCTGGTGCCAGGGAGGAGGACGGCCCCAAGGACAAGGGCTGGCCACAGCCCCCGGCGCACCCCGCTGGGGGACCGGGTGGGGCGCCCGCGGCAGGCGGGAGCCGTGCGGGGGGAGGGACCGGCCGCGCCGAGGACCATGGGGGAAACGTGCCGTTGGGGGAGGGGGCCGGGCAAGCACCCCGGGCGGCCCCGGGCGATCACCCCGCCCCTCACGGGGGACGTGGCGCGGGGGTATCCTCTTCCCGATCCGGCCTCGGCGCCCGCA
>JBILKP010000371.1:0-2863 GCA_044376625.1 Gemmatimonas sp.
GCCGCGCCCGGCGGTCATCCACTGGACATCGCCGGCGCCCAGGGTACCGCGGTTGCCGAGGGAGTCGGCGTGGGCGACGGTGCCGGCGAGGACGTAGGTGATGGTCTCGATGCCGCGGTGGGGGTGCCAGGGGAAGCCTGCCTGGTAGTGGGCCGGCGTGTCGCCGCGGAAGTCGTCGAAGAGGAGGAAGGGGTCGGTTTCGGCGGTGTCGCCGAAGCCGAAGGCCCTATGGAGGTGGACGCCGGCGCCCTCGCGGGTGGGGCGGGCCTGGGTGACGCGCTTGACGGGGCGGATGGACATGGGGGCCTCCGGCTATGAGTGTTTGAACACATAAATATATGGCGCCGAGGGGCGGAAGGTCCAGCGGGTGGGGGACGCGGGGGTTGCGTATTTGATATTTGGTCCGCAATATCGACGACTTCTCCCGCCCTTCTGACAAGCCATGACCAACCCCACCCTGATGCGACGCCGCATCGCCGGCCGACGCCACGCCGCCGTCGCCCTCCTCGCCCTCCTCACCGCCGCCGGGCCCCTCCCCGCCCAGACCCGCCCGGACCCCGCCGTCACCCTCCGCGGAACGCTCGCCACCCCCGCCGCCCAGCCCATCGCCCAGGCGCGCCTCACCCTCACCGATCCCAACGGGCGCCAGGTCACAGGGCGCTCCGACCCGCGGGGCGCCTTTGCCCTCGTCGTCCCCGGACCCGGACGCTACACCCTGCAGGTGGCCGTCCTCGGCTTCCTTCCCCTGTCCCGCGACGTGACGCTCCGGGAGGGGAGCGAGCCGCTCCCCTTGGTGATGACCCCGCGTGACCAACTCCCCGCCGTCCAGGTGCTCGGCACGCCAGCCGGCAGCCGCTCCCTTCACCCGGGGGCCGACGACCTCCTCGGCGCTGTCACCGTCATGGGCGGCGACCAGCTCGCCCGCGAACCCGTCGCCTTCGCCCAGGAACTCCTCCGCAAGGTCCCCGGCCTCTACCGCGCCGAGTTCAACCAGGGGGTGGTGGCCGGCGACATCGGCGTGCGCGGCTTCAATACCGAGTCCGAAATCGCCAGCACCAAGCTCCTCATTGACGGCATCCCCGCCAACCTCAACAGTGGCGTGAGCGAGATGAACGCCCTGTTCCCTCTGGAGATCGGCCGCCTGGAGGTGGTGCGCGGCACCAACGATCCCCGGCACGGGCTCTTCAACCTGGCCGGCAACGTGGGGATCGAGACGGCGCAGGGAGGTGGCACTTACGTGACGTCGCGCCTCCAGGGGGGCTCCTTCGGCACCCGCGAGGCTCAGGTGCTGGGGAACGTGCAGGCCGGCGGCTTTTCGCAGACCGTGTTTGCCGGCGCCCGCCAGAGCGACGGCTACCGCGATCATGCCGCCATGGACAAGTGGAGTGCGTCCGGGAAATGGTTCTACACCAGTGACAGCGCGCGCGTCCGCGTGGGGCTCATCGCCCGCATGCACCGCCTCGACACCGAGGCCCCGGGCTACCTGACCGCCGCCGAGGCGCGCGTCACCCCCCGCGCCTCCCCCGCGTACAGCAACACCGACGGCGGCACCATTGCCACCGACCACGGCAGCCTGCACCTGGACGTGCGCCAGAGCGCCACGCTAGTCTGGTCGCTCAAGGCCTACACCCAGCGCTTCGACCGCGTGCGCTTCGTGCGCTTCACCGCCGCCGGCACCCAGCAGGAGCGCATCGAGGACGAGCGCCAGGAGGGGATGATCGGCACCGTCACCTGGCGCCCCGCCCGCCTGGCCAACCAGCAGGTGGTCGTGACCGGCGGCGCCGATGTGCAGCGGCAGCGCAACGAACAGTTCCGGTTCCGTACTGCGGCACGCGTGCGGCAGGCCACGTTGCGTGACTACGACTTCACGCTGGACAACCGCGGCGGGTTCGTGCAGGCCGCGGCGCAGCCCACCGGCTGGCTCACCGTGGCAGCCGGGGTGCGCGCCGACCGCTTCGACGGCGCCTTCACCAACAACCTCCCCACCCCCACGGCGCTGCCGGTCCTCCCCTTCGGCCTCATCACGCAGCCCAAGGCCAGCGTGGGGGTGCGCCTGTCGGAGCGGCTGAGCGGCTACGCCAACTACGGGCGGGGCTTCCAGATCGGTACCGGGGTGGCGGCCTACGGGCGCACCCCGCTGCGCGCCTCGGTGAACGACGGCGCGGAAGTGGGGCTGGTGGCCCAACCGCTGTCCGGCTGGACGGTGCGCGCCGGCGCGTGGGAGCAGCGCGCCTCCGATGAGGTGCGCCTCAAGTTCGACAATTCGGGGGACTCCGAGAACATTGGTGAGACGGAGCGGCGCGGCGTGGACCTGGAGAGCACGGTGCGGCTGCCGCGCGGGGTGCAGCTGTGGGTGGCGGGGACCTCGCAGCAGGCGGTGCTCACCGAGCCCGGGCGCACGAACGCGGCCATCAAGGGGAACCTGCTGAACCACGTGCCGTCGTGGACGGTGAAGTACGGCGCCGACTGGACCGCCCGCCCGGGGTTGTCGCTCTCGGCGTGGGCGTACGCGCAGGGGGACTACCATCTCACCACGCAGAACAACCGCGGCCGCTTTGGCGGGATGCACAGCGTCACTGCCGACCTGTCGTGGCGGGTGCGCGGCGCGTCGGTGGGGATGGGCGTGTCCAACCTGTTCGACCGTGCCATGGAGTACGTGTGGTGGGACGGCGCCCAGACGCTGCACTCACCGGCCGCCGGGCGTGCGGTCTTCCTGTCCCTCACGCTGGACCGCTAAGTGGGGCCGGGCACCCCGTCGCGCACGCGGCTGGAGGGGATCGACGCGCTGCGTGGGCTGGTGATCGTGCTCATGGTCGTGGACCATGCGCGCGAGTACAGCGCCGGCACCGGCGGGGTGTCCGAC
>JBILKP010000107.1:0-9304 GCA_044376625.1 Gemmatimonas sp.
GGCCGAGTACTCGGCCATGCGCCACATGGCCAACCTGGAGAGCGTGTACACGTACGAGGGGACGCACGACGTGCACTCGCTGATCCTGGGGCAGGCGCTCACGGGGCTGAACGCGTTCAAGTGAGCCCGCGCCGGGGGCGTCCCGTCCCGCACCGGGGACGCCCTGGAACATGACGCTCCCGTCGCATTCCCCCGCATTGCCCCCCGCCCGCCCGGAGCCTAGCTTCCGGGCGGGCGGTTCCCTTTCCTGACACTCTCAGCGGAGCTCTCGCGGTGAAGATCGCCGTGTGCATCAAGCGCGTCCCGGTGATGGAGGCGAAGTTCGCCATCGCCGGCGACGGAACCCGGGTGGACGAGACCGGGCTCAAGTGGGACGTCAACGACTTCGACCTCTGGGCCATCGAGGCGGCCCTGCAGCTCAAGGAGGCCAATGGCAACCAGGGGGAGGTGGTGGCCATCACCCTGGGCCCCGACGCCGCGCAGGAGCAGCTACGCAAGGCGATGGCCATGGGCGCCGACCGCGGCATCCTGCTGCAGGCCGACCGCGCCCCCGCCGACGGGCTGGCGGTGGCCGAGGCGCTGGCCGCGGAGCTGGCCGGGGGCGGGTGGGACCTGGTGCTGTTCGGGCGCATCGCCATCGACAGCATGAACCAGATGACCGGCCCCATGGTGGCCGAGCTGCTGGGGCTCCCCTGCGTCACCAACGTCTGCAAGCTGGCCGTCGCCAACGGCGCCGGTGAGGCGGAGCGGGCGCTGGAGGGGGCCGCCGAGGTGGTCACCTTCCCGCTGCCGGCGGTGCTCACCATTGACGATGGGCTCAACAAGGAGCGCCTCCCCTCCCTCAAGGGGATCATGGCCGCCAAGAAGAAGCCGCTGGAGGTCAAGCCCGCGGCGCTGGGCGCGGCGCACGTCACGCAGGTGAAGGCCGCGCTCCCCCCCGAACGCGCCGCCGGGCGCATCCTGGGCGACAGCGCCGCCGCCGTCCCCGAGCTGGTCCGCCTCCTCCAGACCGAAGCGAAGGTGCTCTGACCATGGCCAATGTCCTGGTGTTTGCGGAAGTGCGCGGCGGCGAGCTGCGCAAGGTGGCGCTTGAGGCGCTGGTGGCGGCGCGGCAGCTGGCCGCGGCCAGCGGCGGCGGGGCGGTGCACGCGGTGCTGGCCGGGGCCCCCGGCGTGGGCGCGCACGCCGCGGCGCTCGCCAACGGCGGCGCCGACCAGGTGCTGCTGCTGGAGCACGACGGCTTCGCCCGGTACAACCCCGAGGCGCTCACCGCCACGCTGGCCGAGCGGCTGCGCGGGGGCACCTACGGCTACGGGCTGTTCAGCGCCACCGCGCAGGGGCGCGACCTGTCACCGCGCGTGGCCGCCCGGCTGCGCACGGGGCTGGCCCCCGACCTCACCGGCTTCCGGGTGGACGGGGACGCCGTGGTGGGGGAGCACTTCACCATGAACGGCAAGGTGGTGGCCACGCTGGCGCTGCGCGGCGCCCCCGCGCTGCTGTCGGTGCGCCCGGCGGCGTTCCAGCCGGCCGCCGATCCCCGCCCCCTGGCCACCGAGGCCATCACCTCGGCCGCCGACCCGGCCGCGTCGCGCGTGAAGGTCACCGCGCTCAGGCAGGGGAACACCGGCGCGCTGGACCTCAACGACGCGCCGGTCATCATCGCCGGCGGGCGCGGGCTCAAGGCCCCCGAGAACTTCCGGCTGTGCGAGGAGCTGGCCGCGGCGTTCGGGAATGCGGCGGTGGGCGCCACGCGCGCCGTCACCGACGAGGGGTGGCGCCCCCACAGCGACCAGATCGGCCAGACGGGGCGCAACGTCAGCCCCACGCTGTACGTGGCCATCGGCATCTCCGGCGCCATCCAGCACCTGGCCGGGATGCGCACCTCCAAGACCATCGTGGCCATCAACAAGGACAAGGACGCCCCCATCTTCAAGGTGGCCGACTACGGCATCACCGGCGATGCGTTCGAGGTGGTCCCCGCGCTGGTCGAGGCGGTGAAGCAGGCCAAGGCGCAGGGCTAGGGGGCGCCCATGACGGCCGGGAACGTGGTCTTCGCGGTGATCCTCGCCGTGGCGCTGGGGGTGTTTGCCCGCAGCGCCCGGCGGCTGGAGCGGTGGCTGCGGCTGGGGCGCCCCGAGGGGCGCACCGACCACCCGGACGTCCGCACCCGGAACTTCCTCCTCATCGGGCTCGCGCAGACCAAGATCCTGCGCGACCCGCTGGGGGGGCTCATGCACGCCCTCGTGTTCTGGGGGTTCTGCGTGCTGGGGCTGGGCACCGTGGAGATCATGATCCAGGGGCTGTACACCCCCTTCACCTGGGACGTGCTCCTCCCGCGCCCGCTGTACGTGGCCTACCTGGCGTCGCAGGAGCTGTTCGCGGTGTTCGTGCTGTTCCCGGTGGCGTACCTGCTGTGGCGGCGGCTGGTCATCCGCCCGGCGCGCTTCCGTGGCGACCCGGTGCACGGCGGCGACGCCGTGTTCATCCTGGGGATGATCGCCACCCTCATGGTCACGCTGCTGCTGCTGTTCGTGGGGGAGCTCAAGCAGCCGGGGGCCGACGGCACCGGGCGGCTGGTGTCGGGGCTGCTGCTGCCGCTGTTCAGCGGGATGTCCGCCGAGGCGGCGCACACCATGGCGCGCGTGAGCTGGTGGATCCACGCGGTACTCATCCTGTACTTCCTCAACCACCTCCCCAACTCGAAGCACCTGCACGTCCTCACGTCGCTCATCAACGTCTGGTTCAGCAACACCAGCGGGCCGGGGCGGGTGGGGGCGATGCGACCGATGGACCTGGAGGCGGAGGACGCGGAGCAGTTCGGCGCCGCTGACGTGGAGCACCTCAGCTGGAAGAGCCTGCTGGACGGCTACTCCTGCACCGAGTGCGGGCGGTGCACCGCCGCGTGCCCCGCCAACACCACCGGCAAGCTGCTCTCGCCGCGCATGATCGTGGTGAAGACGAGGGCGCGCCTCACCGAGAAGGCCGAGGTGCTGGACGCCATCGGCCCCGGGGGCACCGCCACCGCCGAGCAGCAGGCGGTGCTGGACAAGAAGCTGCTGGACGGGTGGATCACCGAGGAGGAGCTGTGGGCGTGCACGTCGTGCCGCGCCTGCGTGCAGGAGTGCCCGGTGTCCATCGACCAGCTGGACATCATCAATGAGCTGCGGCGCGACCTGGTGCTGATGGAGTCGCGCTTCCCCGATGAGCTGGCGCCCGCGCTCACGTCGCTGGAGCGCAACGGCTCCCCGTGGGCGTTCAGCGCAGCCGACCGCGCGCAGTGGGCGGAGGGGATGGACATCCCCACCATGGCGGAGATGGCGGCGCGCGGCGAGAAGCCCGACATCCTGTTCTGGGTGGGGTGCATGGGGTCGTTCGACGACCGCGCCAAGAAGATCACCGTGGCGTTCGCGCGCATCCTGCAGGCGGCCCAGGTGAAGTTCGCCATCCTGGGGCAGGAGGAGAGCTGCCACGGCGACCCGGCGCGGCGCATGGGGAACGAGTACCTGTACCAGGTGCTGGCCAAGGGGGTCATCGAGACGCTCGACGGCTACCAGGTGAAGACCATCGTGACCTTCTGCCCGCACTGCTTCCACCAGATGGGGAAGGAGTTCCCCGACCTGGGGGGGCACTACGAGGTCATCCACCACACCGAGTACATCGAGCGGCTGCTGGCCGAGGGGCGGGTGCCGCTGGACACCGAGCACGGGCAGCGGCTCAAGGTGGCCTACCACGACAGCTGCTACCTGGGGCGCTACAACGACGTGTACGACGCGCCGCGGAACACGCTGCGGAAGGCGCTGCCGGTGGTGGAGCTGGTGGAGCCGGCGCGCACCAAGAGCCGCGGCCTCTGCTGCGGCGCCGGCGGCGGGCGCATGTGGATGGAGGAGAACGTCGGGAAGCGCGTGAACGTGGAGCGCAGCGAGGAGCTGCTGGCCACGGGCGCCGACCAGATCGCGGTGGCGTGCCCCTTCTGCATGACGATGATCACCGACGGCGTGACCGGCGCCGGGAAGGAGGTGCCGGTGGTGGACATCGCCGAGGTGGTGGCAGGGCGGCTGGCGGGGGCGGCGGCGCCGTAAGGCGCCCGGACCGGGTCGGTGGGAGGGCGTGGCCCCCGTGGCCGCGCCCCCCTTACCCAGCCCCCCAGCCGATCTCCAGCAGCTGGATCTCCTGCTTCACCTCACCGTCGCGATACGGCACCGTGGTGGTGCCCCGCAACACCAGCCCGGCCTTGGGGAGCTGCGCGCGGAACTCCGCCAGCGCCAGCCGTCCCGGGTCGCCCACCCACGCCGTGCCCCCCGGCGTGAGCGCCCGCGCAATCGCCTGCGCCACCAGCGCCGCGTACGGCTTCTCGTACAGCACGTCGGCGGCCACCACCACGTCAAAGCGCCCCAGGTCCTCGGGCCACGCCCGCCAGTCCACCAGGCGCCCCACCGGCTCGCGCCCCGCCAGCCGCCACGCGTTCAGCCGCGTCACGTGCACCGCGTCGGCGTAGTAGTCGCTGGCGGTGACGGCAAACCCCGCCCGCACCGCGGCCACGGTCACCAGCCCGGTGCCGCACCCCAGCTCCAGCAGCGTGCGCCCCGCGCCCTCCATGGCCAGCAGCGCGCCTCCCAGCACCCGCGCTGAGGGCCACAGGTCGGCCCAGTAGGGGAGCCGCTCATCCTCCGCAAAGTCCGCCTCGCTGATCAGCGCCTCGGCGCTGACGGGCTTCACGAGGGTCACCTGCGTGTCGCCCAGCGGGACGGCCACCTCCACCAGCTGCAGCCGTCGCTCCAGCGCGGCCTGCAGGGCGGGGCCGTGCAGCGCGTCCAACGCCTCCCTGTCGGGTGTGCCGTTCACCACGTTCCCCATGTCCCCTCCGGGAGCAACAGCGCCTGCACCACGGTCCCCGGCGCCACGCGCGCCATCTCCTCGGGGATCACCAGCAGCGCGTTGGCCGCGGCCATGCTGCGCAGCAGGTTGGACCCCTGCGCCCCCGCCAGCCGCGCCTCCAGCCGTCCGTCCTCGCCGGGGTGCACGCGCCCGCGCAGGAAGTACGTGAGCGGCGCCGGTGTGTCGGCGTCCTCGCGCATGACCACCGGCACCGCGGGGAGACCGAGGTGGGCATGCCCGCCCAGCGCCCGCAGCAGCGGGCGCGCAAAGAGCGTGGCGGTCACCAGGGTGCTCACCGGGTTCCCCGGCAGCCCCAGCCACGGCACGCCGCGCACCTCGCCGGTGCCCAGCGGCCCCCCGGGCCTAATGCGCGCGCGCCAGAAGTGCTGCACGCCCCCCAGCTGCGCCACGGCGTCGCGCACATGGTCGTGCGCCCCCACTGACACGCCCCCCGTGGTGAGCAGCAGGTCGCACCCGCCGGCCACCGCCTGCGCCAGCGCACCCACCATCGCCTCCAAGGTGTCCGGCACCAGCGGCGCCACCGTCACCTGGGCGCCAGCCAGCCGTAGCAGCGCCGGCAGCGCATAGCTGGACGACGACACGATGCGCTTCCCCGCCTGCACCTCGTCGAAGCGGTCCAGCAGCACGAGCTCGTCGCCTCCCGACACCACCGTCACCCGCGGCGCACGGTGCACGGCCACGGTGGCCTGCCCCAGGCTGGCCAGCACCCCCAGGTGCGCGCTGGTGAGGGAGGTCCCGGCCGCGAACACCACGTCGCCCGCGCGGCACTCCTCCCCCGCCGGGCGCACGTTGCCACGCCCCGCCAGGTCGCGGGGGTCGTGGATGGCCACCTGCACCTCGCCGCGGTCGGTGTCCTCCACGCGCACCACCGCGTCGGCTCCCGGGGGGAGCGGCGCGCCGGTCATGATGCGCACGGCGGTCCCCGGCTGCACGGCCGGGAGCGCCGCCGGGTCAACGCCCGCGGCGCTGGTGCCCACCACGGCGAGTCGCGCGGGGGTCGCGCGCGTGGCGCCGGCCACGTCGGCACGACGCACCGCATAGCCGTCCATCCCGGCGTTGTCCCACGGCGGGAGCGCCACCGGCGCGGTCACCGCGCGCGCCAGCGCCCGCCCCAACCCCTGTTCCAGCGGCACCTCCTCCACCGGCGTCCGCCGCCCCACGGCCAGCGCCAGCACCGCCTCCAGCGCCGCGGGGTAGGGGCGCGGCGCCGCGCCGGTCATCGCGGGCGACCGCTGGTGGCCACGCGATCCTCCAGCGGCAGCTCGGCCAGCAGCCGCACGAGCAGGTCCTGCACCTTCTCCACCTCGCGGTTGGGGACGGTGAAGTTGTTCGCCAGCAGCGAGAACAGCGCCAGCCGCCCGTCGGCCGCCACCACGTACCCTGACAGGGCGCGCGCCTTGTCCAGCGTCCCCGTCTTGGCCTGCGCGTTCCCCTCGGCGGCAGTCCCCTTGAGGCGGTTGGCAATGGTGCCGTCCACCCCGGCCAGCGGGAGCGCCTGCCGGAACAGGTCGAACGCCTGGTGCCGCCGCATGGCGTCCAGCACCTTCACCACCGCGCGCGGCGTGACGTAGTCGTGGCGCGACAGCCCGCTGCCATCGCGGTACGCGGCGTCGGCGGCGGTGACCCCCCATGCGGCCAGCGTGCGCTGCCCCACCGCGCGCGCGCTGTCGGCCGCTCCGCTCCCGCTGGCCACCAGCCCGCTGGTGCGGAAGAGCAGCTCGGCCAGCTGGTTCTGCGAGGGCTTCTGCACGCGCGGCAGCACCGCGCTCAGCGGCGGCGACTCCAGCACCACCAGGGTGTCGGCGGCGCGTCCGGCGGTATCGCGCCGAGCCACCGGCTTGGCCTCCACGGTGATCCCCGCCTCCTCCAGCGCCTCGCGCAGCGCGGCGCGGTAGGCGTCGTTGGGGTGCCGGTAGGCCACCGTCAGCCGCGCCGAGTCGCCGGCGGGGATGGTGCCCGTGAGCAGCAGCGTGCGGCCGGTGCTGTCGTGCGCCAGCAGCAGCGGCGCCCCCGCCTCGCCCCGCGCCCGCGTGGTGGCGCGCACCGTCAGCGGCGGATAGGCCGTGGTGGGGCGCCGCTCGGTGTGCACGCGGGCGCCGGCGCGCGCACCGCCCCACACCCACACGGTGTGCACCCCCTCGTTGAACAGCAGCTCGTCCACCGCCGCGCTGTACGGCTCGTCGAAGTCGTCGTACGCCCAGCCGTAGCCGATGGGGAGCCCGGGGAAGGCGTCCCCCACCGCCACGATGTCACCGCTCATGCGGGTGATCCCGCGCGCCGCCAGGGCGGCCGCCACCGGGGCAAAGGCGCGGCGCGCGTCGCCCCCCTGCAGCGCGTCGCTCACCGACGGGTCGCCGCTGCCGGCCACCTGCAGCGTCCCCACCCAGCGGCCGTCGCGCTGCCGCCCGTGCAGCAGCACCGGCGTGCGCCAGCGGTAGTCGGGGCCCAGCCGCTCCACGGCAATGGCGCCGGTGAGCAGCTTCTGGTTGGAGGCGGGCATGAACAGCCGGTCGGCGTCGTGGCTCACCAGCGTGTCCCCGGCCACGGGATCGACGATCAGCACGCCCCAGCGCGCATTGCGCCACATGGGGGCGGCCAGCACCGAGTCCAGCACCCCCTGCAGCCGCTGGCGGGTGGTGAGGGCGGGGGCCAGCGTCATGGGGGGCGGCGTGGGCTCGGGGCGCGCCGCCGGCACCGGCGCCGCGGGGGCCCGCACCGCGCCGGTGCACGCGGCCGAGGCCAGGAGCGGCACCAGCGCCAGGAGCCGGTACGTCGGCCAGCGGTGCGCGCTCACGGCTCCGCCTCCCATCCGCTGCTCAGCGTGGCGTCCTCCGCCAGCTGCACGCGCAGCACGCGCGCCGACGTGTGCGCCAGCGCCGCCCCCACCCGCTCGGCGATGTGCCGCGCCAGGTTCTCGCCGGTGGGGATGAGCCCCCCGTCGGCGAATTCCGGCACGTCCACCGACAGGTTGCGGTGGTCGAAGCGGTCGCGCACCTCGCGCTGGAGCACCGCGTCCAGCAGCGGGAGGTCCACCAGGAAGCCGGTGAGCGGGTCCACCGGGCCGGTGACCGTCAGGTCGCAGGTGTAGCTGTGCCCGTGGTAGTGGGGGTGCGCACACGCGCCGAAGACGGCGGCGTTGCGGGCGTCGTCCCACTCGGGGCGGCGGTACCGGTGCGCTGCCGCAAAGGTCACGCGGCGCGTGAGCGTGCTGCGCGGCACCGGCGCGCTACCGGAACAGGGGGATGATCACCCCGGCGGACGCCCCCCAATTCCCCTTCCACACCGAGCGGCGCCGCGTGTCGGCCAGGATGGAGGTGGTGTCGGCGCCCTTCACGAAGTAGCGGTCGGGGTAGTCGTACTGGAAGGTGCGGTTGGTAAGGTCCACGCGCAGCTGCACCCCGCGCCGGGGGAGGTAGCGCAGCGAGCCCCCCCACGTGATGGTGAACTTGTTGCCGAAGCGGTAGCCGCCGGTGTCGGCCTTGGCGAAGTCCCCCACCAGCCCGGCGCCGCCGAACACCGACGGCACCAGGTGGTGCCAGGTCTTGGCGCCGGTGAGGGCGATGTCCAGCCCCGCGTCGACGCTGTGGGTGGACACGGGGCGCGTCTCGAACACGCGCGTGGCGCGCGGCCGCTCGGGGAGGAGCACGTCGCGCTCACCGCGGGCGATCCCGTACCGCGCAAACAGCGAGGCCGGGCCGCCCACACCGATGTCGTAGCGCACCTCCCCCAGCGTCCCCGCCCGCGGCGCCACGCCGGCCAGGTCGCGCCCGGGCATGAACCAGCCGGCCAGCAGCGTGAGCGACTGCCCCAGGCGCACATCCTCGAAGGGGCTCCGGTCGGGGCGGTGCCCCACCTGCGCCGCCGCGGGGAGCGGCAGCGCCAGGGTGAGGGCGGCAACGGCAAGGGCGCGACGGCGCGCCCGCGGGGAAAGCTGGGGCATGGGCAGGCTCACGTCGGGATCACGACGGGGATGTCGGGGAAGGATCGCGCAGGTCGCGGAGGTCGCGACCGGTCATCTCGGGGGGCTGCGGGACGCCCAGCAGCCCCAGCACCGTGGGGCCGACGTCGCACAGGGCCCCCCCCGCGCGCAGCGGCACGGTGGCGTCGGGGTCGAGCAGCACCAGCGGCACCGGATTGGTGGTGTGCGCCGTGTGCGGCGCGCCGGTGTCGGGGTCCACCATGAGGTCGGCGTTGCCGTGGTCGGCGGTGACCACCAGCCGCGCGCCGCTCGCCTGGGCGGCCGCCATGATGCGCCCAAGGCACGCGTCCACCGTCTCCACCGCCGTGACGGCAGCGGCCAGCGAGCCGGTGTGCCCCACCATGTCGGGGTTGGCGAAGTTCACCAGGATGAAGTCGTGCGCGTGCGCGGCCAGCGACGCGCAGACATGGTCGCACACGCCGGCGGCGC
>JBILKP010000372.1:0-2848 GCA_044376625.1 Gemmatimonas sp.
AGGCCGCCCGCGAAAAGAAGGTCCTGGCCTTCGGCTCCAACGCCAACCAGAACGACGTCGCCCCCGACGTGATCATCGGCAGCGTGGTCATCGACCTCACGCACGCCCTCCTGCTCCTTGGCAAGGAAGTGGCCGCCGGCGGCTTCACCGGGCGCGTGATCACCCTGGGGGAGAAGCAGGACGTGGTGCAGCTGGTGCTCAACCCCGCCCTGGCCAGCCGAGTCTCCCCCGCCACCCGTGCGGCGGTGGACTCGGTGGGCGTCCTCATCAAGGCCGGCACCTTTGCGCCGCTGGCCGACCTGCTGCAGGGGAACAACGACGCCAAGCCCGTGGGGGCGACGGGCGCGACGGTGGCCCCCGCACGCACCCCCGTCCCCTGACGCCGTCCCCACCCGACATCCTCACCCGACATCCCTACCCGGAATCCTGGCCCATGTCCACGCCTGAAGCGGACCGCATTCTGGCCGGCGCCACCGGCAACGGCATCGCGCTCCCCGAGGTCTCGCTGGACGCCATCGTGACGGCGCTGGACACCGAGCTGCGCACCGCCGAGCTCCCCGATTATGGCGGCGCGGTGAACGGGCTGCAGGTGGCCAACGAGGGGACCGTGCAGCGGGTGGCGGTGGCGGTGGACGCGTCGCATGCCGCGGTGAACGAGGCGGTGATGCTGGGGGCGCAGCTGCTCATCGTGCATCACGGGCTGTTCTGGGCGGGGGCGCAGCCGCTCACGGGGGTGCGCTACCGCAAGTGGCGCACGCTGCTGCAGCGCAACGTGGCCGTGTACGCGTCGCACCTGCCGCTGGACCTGCACCCCACGCTGGGGAACAACGCGCGCCTGGCGGCCACGCTGGGGCTGGTGCCGTCAGGGGGCTTTGCGCGGCACAAGACGGTGGACATCGGGTGCCTGGGAACCGCGCAGGAGCCCACCGCCGACCTGGTGGCGCGCGTGCGCGCGCTGGCGGTGCGCTATGGCGGCACGGTGCGCACGTCGGTCCCTGCGGAGGGGCGCACCACCACGCGGTGGGCCATCTGCAGCGGGGGCGGCGCCTCCAGCGACACCATCGCCGAGGCGCTCGCCAAGGGCGTGGACACGCTGATTGTGGGGGAGGGAGCGCACCACACCACGGTGGACGCCATCGAGCACGACCTCTGCATCGTGTACGCCGGGCACTACGCCACCGAGACGCTGGGGGTGCAGGCGCTGGGGGGCTTCCTGCAGGAGCGGTTCGGGCTCCCGTGGACCTTCCTGCATCTCCCCACCGGATCGTGACCGTCGGGGAGGCGGCGCGCGCCGGGGCCGAGCCCCGTAGGCCGGGCGCACCGCTGCTGCAGCTGGCGGACATCACTGTGCGCTTTGGCACCGTGACCGCGCTGGCGGAGGCGGGGATGACCGTGCGCGCCGGCACCGTGCATGCGCTGCTGGGGGAGAACGGCGCCGGGAAGAGCACCCTCATGCGCGTGGCGTTCGGGATGCTGCGCCCCCAGGCGGGCACCATCACCTGGCGCGGGGCCCCGGTAGCGCTGCCGTCGCCAGCCGCGGCGTTGGCGCTGGGGGTGGGGATGGTGCACCAGCACTTCTCGCTGGTGCCGGAGATGACGGTGGCGGAGAACGTGGCGCTGGGAGGACGCGGGCGCTTTGACCCCACCGCCGCCGCCGCCCGCGTGCGCGAGGTGGCCGCGCGCGCGGGGCTGACGCTGGATCCCACCGCGCGCGTGCGCGACCTGCCCGTGGGGGCGCAGCAGCGGTGCGAGATCGTGAAGGCGCTGGCGCGCGACGTGTCGCTGCTGATCCTGGACGAGCCCACCGCCGTGCTGGCCCCGTCGGAGGCCGCCGAACTGCTGGCGTGGGTGCGCGGCTTTGCCGACCGCGGCGGCGCGGTGGTGCTGATCACCCACAAGCTGCGCGACGCGCTGGCGGTGGCCAACGACGTGACCGTGCTGCGCCGCGGCGTGGTGCAGCTGCAGGCAGCCAGGGACGAGGTGACCGAGGACGCGGTGGCGGCGGCGATGCTAGGAAGGGCGCGGGAGGGGGGCGAGGGGACAGGTGCCCTCGGTGTGAGGCGCCAGAAGGCGAGGGATGAGGACCGAAATGAGGACGGAGATGAGGACCGAGATGAGGACCGAAATGAAGACCGAGGGGACGCTGCCGCTCTGACGCTGGACGCGGTCACCTACACCGACGCGGCCGGCGTGCAGCGCGTGGCCCATGCCAGCCTGCAGCTGCGCGGCGGGGAGATTGTAGGGGTGGCGGCGGTGGAGGGGTCGGGGCAACACGAGCTGCTGCGACTGATGGCGGGGCGGCTGGCGCCCACCACCGGCCAGCTGCGGCGCCCCGCCGCCACGGGGTTCATCCCCGAAGACCGGCACCGCGACGCCGTCCTGCTGGACGCCCCCCTCACCGAGAATGTCGCGCTGCGCGGCGCCGCCACGCGGCGCGGCCTGATGCGCTGGGACCAGGTGGCCACGGACACCGCCGCGCTCATGGCGCGCCATGATGTGCGCGCCCCGGGCCCCGACGTCCCCATGCGCACGCTGTCGGGGGGGAACCAGCAGAAGCTGGTGCTGGCACGCGAGCTGGATGGGCACCCTGCCCTGCTGGTGGCAGAGAACCCCACCCGCGGATTGGACTTCGTGGCCACCGCCGCGGTGCACGACGCGCTGCGCGCCGCACGCGCCAACGGCGTGGCGGTGGTGCTGTACAGCAGCGACCTGGACGAGGTGCTGGCGCTGGCCGACCGGGTGGTGGTGATGCTGGGCGGGCGGCTGCAGGCGCTGGACACCACCGATCGCGACCTGGTGGGGCGCGCCATGCTGGGTAGCCGCTAATGGAGAACCGGTGATGGAGAAG
>JBILKP010000373.1:0-2844 GCA_044376625.1 Gemmatimonas sp.
TTGTCGTGCGCCAGCGGCGCGTCGCCGTCGGCCGTGGCGGGGAGCATCAGCAGCTCCTCGGCCATCCGCCCCTCGCGCTGCGCGGCGGCGGCGCGCTGGTGCGAGCGCAGCGCCAGCGCATCCTGCGCCTCGCGCGTGATGCCGTTGAGCTTGGCCATCCGCTCTGCCGACTGCCCCATCGTCTCCCCCGTGCTGGGCTCCGCAATGGCCGGGGTGATGGGGACGAAGTCGCGCGGGCGGAGGGTGGCCAACAGCGCCGCCCGTTCCCCCACCGTCCTGGCGCGCGAGAGCTTCACCAGCAGGTCGCTCATGCGCCGGCTGTGCAGGATGGGCACCTGCGACAGCGCCTCGGCCCCGCCGGCGATGGCCACCTCGGCGTGTCCCAGGGCAATCTGGTCGGCGGCGTCGGTGATGGCCTGGTTGGCCGAGGCGCAGGCGCGGGAGACGGTGTAGGCCTGCAGCGTGCGGGGGAAGTGCGGCAGCAGCGCCACTTCGCGCGCGGGGTTGGGGGCCAGCACCGACGGGACCACCGTCCCGAAGGTGAGCAGGTCGACCGCCGCGCCGTCCAGCGCGGTGCGCTGCATCAACTCGGCCACGGCGGCCCGCCCGAGCTCCACCACCGACAGGTGGCGCAGGGCGGTGCCCGCCTTGGCAAAGGGGGTACGCACACCGGCCACCAGCGCCACGCGCCGGCCGGGAGGGCTGTTCCACGGGGTAGGCATGGGCGGGAAGCTAACGGCCGGGGCAGATTGGGGCATATTCAGGCATGACCACCATTCCTGCTGGTGCCATTCCGGAATACGCCCCACACGCCTTTGCCGGCGCCGTCGTGTTCATCACCGGGGGGGCGTCGGGGATTGGCGCCGCCTGCGCCCGGGCCTTTGCCGCCGCGGGGGCGCGGGTGGCGGTGGGGGACCTGCAGCAGGAGGGGGCCGAGGCGGTGGCGCGGGAGGTGGACGGCCTGGCGGTGGCGTGCGACGTGCGCGACGACGCCGCGGTGGCCGCCGCCGTGGACGCGGTGGTGGCCCGCTGGGGGCGGCTGGATGTGGCGGTGAACGCCGCGGGCATTGGCGGGGTGGAGGTGAAGACGGCGGACTACCCGCCGGATACCTGGGACGCCGTGCTGGACGTGAACCTCACGGGCGTGTACCGCGCCATGCGCCATGAGATCCCGGCGCTGCTGGCGTCGGGGGGCGGCGCCATCGTGAACGTGGCCTCGGTGGCCGGGGTGGGCGGGTTCCCCCGGCATGGCGCCTATGCGGCGGCCAAGCATGGCGTGGTGGGGCTCACCCGCAGCGCGGCGCTGGAGTACGTGCGGCAGGGGATCCGCATCAACGCGCTGTGCCCCGGATTCACCTGGACCCCCATGGTGGAGGGGATGGTGGCCAACGGCACCCCGCGCGAGGCGCTGGAGCGCGGCATCCCCGCGCGGCGGCTGGGGACGGTGGAGGAGATGGCGTCGGTCGTGCTGGCGCTGTGCGCGCCCTCCAACGCCTTCCTGGTGGGGCAGGCGATCGTGGTGGACGGGGGGATGACCGCGGGGTAGCGCCCCGCGGCGCCCCGCAGGTCACGGCACCAGCAGCACCTTGCCGTGGCGCCCGCCCTGCGCCGCGGCCGCCACGGCCTCGGCCACCTGCGCCAGCGGGTACGTGGCATGCACCCGCGCATGCAGCCGCCCCGCGGCGATCTCCTGCACCAGGGCGCCATAGAGCGCCTGCTGCTGCGCGGGGGGGGTGGTACGGAACCACTGCGCCAGCCAGAACCCCTTGAGCTGCACGCCGCGGAAGATGAGCTGCCCCGGCGTGAGGGTGCACGGCGCTCCCGACAGCGCCCCGTAATTGACCACCGTGCCGCCGGGGGCCAGGCACTGCGCCACCCGGTCGGTGGCCGCGCCGCCCACGGCGTCCAGCGCCAGCGCGATCTTCGCCTTGCCCGTGGCGGCCGCCACGCGCGCCGCCAGGTCGGGGCCGTCCACCAGCACCACGTCGCCCCCCAGCGCCTCCAGCGGGGCCACCGCGTCGGCGCGGCGCACCACGTTCACCGTGCGCACCCCGCGCGCCCGGGCCAGCTGGATGACGTACTCCCCCACGCCGCTGTTGGCGGCGTTCTGGATGACCCACGCCCCGTCGCGCAGCGCCACGAACTCCGACAGCAGCAGCGACGCCGTGGGCGGGTTGACCGCCAGCATCGCCAGCTGCAGCGGGTCCCCCGCCGGCGGCAGCACGATGGCCGACGCCGCGGGCACCAGGTGGTGCGACGCCCACGTGCCACACCCCACCGGCAGCAGCACGCGCGCGCCCACCGCCGGCGCGGTCACGCCCGGGCCCTGCGCCACCACGCGCCCCACCCCTTCGTTGCCCCCCACCGCCGGGAGCGGCGGGAGCATGCCGTACTGCCCCGTGAGGGTGAGCACGTCGGAGGGGTTGATGGAGGCCGCCTCCAGCGCCACCAGCAGTTGCCCCTCGCCGGGCGCCGCCAGCGGGACCGTCTCGCAGCGGATGACGTCCTGCGGCACGGGGCCGCGGTGGTCGTAGCTGGCGCGCTGCGCGGTGGCGGGGAGCGTGGACATGGTCAGGCCAGCTCGTCGGCGGAGCGCTGGTGGATGGTGACCAGCTCGGTGATCACCAGCCGGCGCACCCGGGTGGGGAGCTTGAGCAGCGCCTGCTCCCCCACCGCCTTCCCCTGCAGCGCGCGCCCGATGGGCGAGCCCATGGTCACGTGGCCCTCCTGCAGCTCGCCCGCGTCGCCGAACACCAGCTCGTAGCTCTCCACCGAGGCGGTGACCTCGTCGGTGACCACCACGCGCGAGCCCAGCCCCACGCGGTCGGCGGGGATCTGGTTCAC
>JBILKP010000375.1:0-2842 GCA_044376625.1 Gemmatimonas sp.
CCGCTCCCCCCCCAGCAGCGCCAGCACCGCCGCCACCCCCAGGAACAGCGTGGGGACGTACAGGAACGTGTTCACCCACGCGCACCACCCGCACACGAAGCCGTGCGCCTCGCCGAACGCCAGCCGCGTCCAGGCGTAGATCCCCCCCTGCCGCGGGTGACGTCGCGACAGCGCGGCCACCGCCCAGCCATAGGGGAGGAGGAACACCGCCCCCGCCACCACCCACAGCGCCCCGCCCCGCCACCCCAGCGGCAGGCTCTGCGCGATGGTGCTGGGGGTGAACACCGCCACCACGTTCAGCAGCACCAGGTCCCGCAACGACAGCGCCCGCGCCAGCCGCGGGGCGGCGGGCGCGGGCGACGCCTCACGCGGCGACAGGGGCGCGGGGCGCGCGCCCTCGCTCACCCGGTCACCCCGTGGTCCCGAACTGCCGCGTGAACTTGAGGAACACCGAGCGCTGCTGCGGGCGCGTCCAGTCCAGGAAGCCGCTCGCCTCGCGCCCGTCGTTGAACACCAGGAACAGCCCCGTCCCCGCGGTGTTCAGCCACCCGAAGCGCACGTTGGCCGAGAAGATCCGCTGCTGGTTGTTGTACTGCGTGAGCGTCTGCACGAAGATGCGCGGCGTGAAGAAGTAGTTGAGCCGCACCGCCTGCAGCGTCCGCGTGAAGTTCCCCTGCGGCAGCCGCACCACGTTGTGGTCCAGCAGGAAGCTCCCCGAGAAGGTCGCGCCGCGCCGCACGGTGAGCGTGCCGTTCCCCCCCCTCCGGTGCCCCGTCCAGAAGGGGCCCACGTCCAGCCGCCCGGTGACCCACACGTTCTCGCTGGGGTCGGTGGTGTAGTCGAACCCCAGCGCCCCCCAGTCGTACGTCCCCGCCGGCAGCACCACGCCGGGGGCGATGGTGAACGGCGCCTGCAGCCCCTCGCGGGAGATGTTGTACTCGGGGCCGAAGCGGGTGCCGTTGGCCAGCTCGATCTCGGTGAAGTCCAGGTGCAGGTACCCCGTCTGCTCGAAGCCGTCCTCCAGGTTGCGGAAGGTGCGGTAGCTCAGGTGCGGGTTCCACTGCTTGAACCACCCCCACTCGGGCTTGCGCACCAGCCGCATGAACGAGAGCTCGGCGGTGCGGTACCCCGCCGGGCGGCTCATGAACCCCACCTCGGGGTTGAAGTCGCCGCCGATCTGCGCCAGGCGCAGCGAGTGGTTCCACACGTTCGTCTGGAACGCCAGCCGCCCGCTCAGCGCCACGTCGTCACCGGTCTTCCCGGGCGACTCGGTGCGCGCCGCCCACAGGTCGCTGGTCCACCGCTGCCCCAGCCCGATGCGCCCGTCCACCGCGTAGGTGCGGTTCACGTTCCCCGCGTCGCCCGTGGCCTGCCGCTGCACCACCATGGCGCCCACGCGCGAGCGCGCCGACAGCTCGCGCACCGCGCGCGCCACCGAGTACGCCTGCCCCACGCCCCCCGCGTCGGGGGCGTCGGTCACCATGTGCAGCAGCCCCAGCGTGGTCCCCCCCACGCGCCCCGACAGGCGGCCGCCCCCCAGGATCGGCTGCGGCTGCCCCGCCTCGGAGATGCCGATGCGCCGCGTGAAGAACAGGTCCACCGCCTGCGGCGTCCCCGCCGAGAAGACGCCGGCGTTCTCCAGGAAGAAGGGGCGCTTCTCGGGGAAGAACACCGGGAACCGCGTGAGGTTCACCCGCTGGTCGTCCACCTCCACCTGCGCGAAGTCGGTGTTGACCGTGAGGTCCAGCGTGAGCGCCGGCGTCACGCCGTACTTGAGCTCGCCGCCCACCTCGGGGGTGCTGGTGCGCGCCGCCTGCCCGTTGGGCCACGTGGTGAGGCTCGACCCCAGCACGTACGGCGTGGCCGTCGCGATGCGCCGCCGCGGCACCGAGAGCCCCGCCAGCTCCCCCGCCAGCGACAGCCGGTAGAGGTTGAACTGCCGCGGGATGAACGACCAGAACAGCTCCTCGTTCTTGCGGCGGATGTTGCGCGACACGTTGAGCCCCCACGTCTGGTCGCCCCCCGCGCCGAAGCGCAGCGTGGCGAACGGGATGCGGAACTCCGCCGTCCACCCCAGCGAGTCGATGGTGGTGACCACCGTCCAGCTGGCGTCCCAGTTCACGTTGAAGCCGCCCATCGCCCCGGCCTGCATGCGGTTCTGCCCGGGGACCATCGAGCCGCCCCCCTCCCCCTCGCGGATCACCTGCCCGTCGTACTCGATCCCCGCGGGGGTGGTGGCGAACACGAAGCCGTTCTGCCGGTCGTGGTATGTGTCGAAGATCAGCGCGAGGTGGTCGCTGTTGGCCAGCGTCACGTCGCGGATCTTCTCCCCCGGCACGATGAGGTGCGGCTCGCGGTCGTACATCCGCGCGCCGATGTACAGGTACTGCTCGTCGCTGGCGATGCGCACCTCGGTGCGCTCCGACTCGGGGACCCCCTCGTTGAGCTCGCGCTGCACGAAGCCGGTGATCGGGGCGCCGGTGCGCCACACCGCCTCGTCCAGCCGCCCGTCCACGGTGATGGGCGCGGTCACGCGGAGCGCCTGCGCCACGGGACGCGGGCGCGCCCGCACCGCCCGCGCGAAGGAATCGGCCACCGCCGCATCCAGCCGCGGGGGGGTGACCCCGGCGGGCGGCACCCCCGGCGGCCCCGCCGGCTGCGCCGCTGCCGCCCCCCCCGCACACGCCAGCAGGGCCAGGGCACGCAACAGGGAGGGCACGGCGGGGCGGGACAGCAGGCGCATGGCAGGCGGGGAGGGGGGAGACGGGCAAACCCGGGAATCTACCCCGCCCTGCGGCGACTGCCAGAATCGGGAAACGGGCGCCGCCAGGCGCCCCACGCC
>JBILKP010000374.1:0-2842 GCA_044376625.1 Gemmatimonas sp.
CGGCACCGCCCCGTCGGCAAAGCGCGCCTGCGTGGTCGCCAGCTCCGCCTCCAGCACGTCGCGCGAGGGCAGCACCTGGCTCTGGTGCGAGCTCCACGCCCCCATCCGGCTGGGGAGCGGGCGCGACTGGAAGTACGCGTCCGCCTCCGCGCGGCTCACCCGCTGCACCGCCCCCGTCACCCGCACCTGCCGCTCCAGCTCCCCCCAGAAGAAGCACAGCGACGCCGCCGGGTTGTCGGCCAGCTCGCGCCCCTTGCGGCTGCGGTAGTCGGTGTAGAACACGAAGCCGCGTGCGTCCACCCCCTTGAGCAGCACCATGCGCGCCGAGGGGTAGGCGTCGGGGGTGGCGGTGGCCAGGCACATGGCGTTGGGCTCCACCACCTGCGCGCGCACCGCCTCGTCAAACCACCGGGTGAACTGCGCAATCGGGTCGGCGTCCACGTCCCCCTCGTCGAGGGTGGCGCGGCGGTAGTCGGTGCGGAGGTCGGCGATGGTCATGACGGCGGGGGAGACGGGGGAGGGGGCGCAGGGCGCGGGGACGCGCGCGGGCTACCGCGGCGGGGGGAAGGCGGCCAGCAGCGTGGCCGCCAGCGCCTCCACCAGCTCGGGGGGGTGCGCCGCCGACAGCGACACGCGCAGCCGCGACGTCCCCGGCGGCACGGTGGGCGGGCGCACGCCGCTCACGAGGAAGCCGCTGCGGCGGAGCGTGGTGGACAGCTGCATCGTGCGCACGGGGTCCCCCACCAGCAGCGGCACGATGTGGCCGTCGTCGGGGCCCGCCACCTCGTGCCCGCCATGGGTCAGCCGCGCGCGCAGCTGCCGCGCACGCGCGCGCACGGTGTCGCGCCGCCACCCTTCCACCTGCGCCAGCCGCAGCGCCTCCAGCGCGGCGGCCGCCAGCGCGGGCGGCGTGGCCGTGGTGAACACGAAGGTGCGCGCGGTGCTGGTGAGGTACTCCACCAGCGTGGCCGAGCCGGCCACGAAGCCGCCGGCAGTCCCCAGCGCCTTCCCCAGCGTCCCCGCCACCACGTCCACCTGTCCCTGCACGCCATGCTGCTGGGCGGCGCCCCCGCCCGTGGGCCCCAGCACCCCCAGCGCGTGGCTCTCGTCCACGTAGGTCCACGCGTCATGCGCGCGGGCCAGCGCCACCACCCGGTCCAGCGGCGGCGCGTCGCCGTCCATGGCGAACAGCCCCTCCAGCACCACCAGCGCGCGCCGGTGGTGCGGGCGCTGCTCGCGCAGCAGTTGCGCGAGCGCCTCCAGGTTGCCATGCGGCACCAGCGCCACGGTGGCGCGCGACAGGCGGCAGCCGTCCAGCAGCGAGGCGTGCACCAGCGCGTCGCACAGCACCAGGTCCCCCGGCCCCACCAGCGCGGGAATGGCCCCCGCGTTGGCGAGATACCCCGAGGGGAAGAGCAGCGCCTGCGCCGTCCCCGTCTGCTCGGCGAGGGCGCGCTCCAGCGCGGCGTGCACCGGCTGGTGGCCGGCCCCCAGCCGCGTGGCGCCCACCCCCACCCCCTCGGCCTGCAGCACCGCCGACGCGGCGCGCGCCAGGCGCGCGTCGGTGGCCAGCGCGAGGTAGTCGTTGGAGGCGAAGTCCCCCAGCCGCTCCCCGTGCACCTGCACCGTGCCGCCGCGCCGCTGCTGCACGGGGCGCAGCACGCGGCGCAGCCCCGCGCTGTCCAGCAGCTGCAGCTCGTCGGCCAGCACGTCGTCCAGCGTCCCCGGCGGCAGCGGCGGCGCGCCTGCGCCCACGGTCAGCGCACCACCACGGTGAGGCGGCCGCTGCCGGCGTGTGCCGAGCAGACGCCGCCAAAGGTGCCGGGCGGGGCCACGTAGTCGCGCACCTCGCCGGGGGCCACGGCGAAGAGCGCCAGCTGGTGCGGCACCGTGTCCTCGTTGGTCACGCGGATGGTCCGGCGCCGGCCGCGCCCCCCCACCACCAGCGTGTCCCCCAGCGGGCGCGTGAAGCCGTAGCCGTTGGCCACCACTGCGCGGCCACCGCGCAGCACGCGCAGCTCCGCGTCGGGGCGCGGCCACAGCAGCCACACCAGCGCCACCGTCGCCAGCGACACGGCAGCCAGCTGGAGCGCGCGACGCGCGGGGGTCACGGCGCGCGCACGGGAAGGCGCACGGGCAGCGAATCGGCGGCCCCTGCGCCCCGCGTGAGCCGCAGCACCACATCCACCGTGTCCCCTTCCGCCACGGCGCGGCGCATCCCCACCAGCATCAGGTGCATGCCGCCGGGGGCCATGGCCAGCGTGGCGCCCGGGGCGATGGCCACCGCGGTGTGCGGCATCATGTGCGCCACACCGTCGTGCACCATGGTCTCGTGCAGCTCCGCGGCCTCGGCCACGGCGGTGGACACGCCGGTGACGGACACCGCCGTGGTATCGCGGTTCTCCAGCACCAGGTACGCGCCCCCGGTGGCCCCGGAGTCGGTGGCGCGGGCCCAGCCGTCGCGCAGCACCAGCCCCTGCGCGGGGCGATCGGCGGGGGCGTCGTCGCCGCAGCCGGCGGCGACCAGCGCCGCCGCCAGCAGCAGGACGGGGACGCGGGCGGTCATGGACCCCATCACAGCAGCTTCCCCAGGTCGGCGGCCAGCGCTTCCCAGCTGGTGCCAAAGGGGTACAGCGCCACCAGGCGCCCCTGGTCGTCCACCAGGAACAGCTGCGACGAATGGCTCACCAGGTAGCCCGACGCGCCCGTGGCCGGCTCCGGGGTGGCGGTGGCGTCGAAGGCCCGCAGGATGTTGGCGGTGGTGGCGCTGTCCCCCGACACGCCGGTGAAGGCGGGGGAGAAGCGCGCCGCGTAGGCGGCGGCCACGGCGGGGGTGTCGCGG
>JBILKP010000108.1:0-9219 GCA_044376625.1 Gemmatimonas sp.
GGTGTCACGCGGGTGGCGTTGGTGTGGCTTGCGGGGGTCCGCCGGGCCGTTTACGTTCCAAGGCTCAGCATTCGCTGGACAGTCTACGCCCGTGCGCCCATGGTGGCCGCCGGCGCTGGCCAGCCTTCACCGCCTGGAGTCGGGTTATGCCGCGCGAGAAGATCATCCTCGGGTGCACCGAGTGCAAGAATCGCAACTACTTCACGATGAAGAACAAGCGCCTGCACCCGGAGCGCGTGGAGTGGAAGAAGTACTGCCCGCGCTGCGACAAGCACCAGCTCCACAAGGAAACCAAGTAGCCATGTCGGTGCCTGCGGAGGTGACGCGCGCCGGGGTGATGCCGCGTCTGGTGGCCTTTTACCACGATGTGGTGGCCGAGATGCGGAAGGTGACCTGGCCGGACCGCCCGCAGCTGCAGCAGGCGACGGTGCAGATCATCGTGTTCGTGCTGCTGCTGGGCGCGGTGATCGGGCTGGTGGACGTGACGCTGCAGGCGCTGGTGGTGCGCCTGCCGGCGCTCCTGCTGGGCCGTTGAGCGCGCGGTGAGCATGGACCTGGCGCTGTCGCACCGGTGGTATGCGGTGCAGACCACCTCGGGGCACGAGAACAAGGTGCTCCGGCTGATCCAGCGGAAGATCGACGCGGATCCGGTGCCGGCGGAGGATCGGCTCATCCGCCAGGCGCTGGTGCCGGTGCAGGAGGCGGTGGAGGTCAAGAACGGCAAGAAGGTGGCCGTGGAGCGGAAGATCTACCCGGGGTATGTGCTGGTGGAGATGGTGGCCAGCCAGGACACCCTGCACGAGATCAACGCGATCCAGGGCGTGATCAAGTTCGTGGGGAAGGAGAAGGCGCCGGCGCCGCTGCGGGACGACGAGGTGCGGCGGTTGCTGGGGCAGGCGGAGGAGGCGGCGGAGGCGCCGGTGCGGGAGGAGATCCCGTTCCTGGTGGGGCAGGCGGTGCAGATCACCGAGGGCCCGTTCGCCGACTTCAACGGGACGGTGGAAGAGGTGCTCCCCGAGAAGGGGAAGGTGCGGGTGTCGGTGAGCCTGTTCGGGCGGCCGACCAGCGTCGAGCTCGACTACCTGCAGTTGCGCGGCTACTGAGGGCGGGTGGCTGCGGGGCCGGCGATCGCCGGCCGGGTCGCCCACCACGGCGACGGTAAAGACGGACGTGGGAGCACGACCCTGCGCGGGCGGTCCGCGGGGGGAACCTGCGACGAGGAACACGCATGGCCAAGAAGGTCACGGGATTCGTCAAGCTGCAGATCCCTGCAGGCAAGGCGAACCCGGCGCCTCCGGTGGGGACGGCCCTCGGCCCCCAGGGGATCAACATCATGGGCTTCTGCAAAGAGTTCAATGCTCGGACGCAGGGCGGTGACATGATCATCCCGGTCGAGGTCACGATCTACGCGGACAAGTCGTTCACCTTCATTTTGAAGACGCCGCCGGCGGCGGAGCTCATCAAGAAGGAGATCGGCGTGGAGAAGGGCTCCGGGCAGCCGAACAAGGTGAAGGTGGGGGTGATCAGCCGGGCGCAGCTGGAGAAGCTGGCCCAGCTGAAGATGCCCGACCTGAATTGCGACACCCTCGAGAGCGCCGTGGCCATGATGGCCGGGGCGGCGCGCTCGATGGGCATCACGGTGAGGGACTGAGCGCATGCGCACGCACGGGAAGAAGTACCGCGAGGCGAGCGCGAAGCGGAACGTGGCCACGGCGTACGAGGCCGGGCAGGCGCTGGCGCTGGTGCAGCAGATGCGCTTTGCGAAGTTTGACGAGACGGTGGAGGCGGCGGTGCGGCTGGGGGTGGATCCTCGGCACGCGGACCAGGTGGTGCGCGGCACGGTGCTGCTGCCGGCCGGCACCGGCAAGACGGTGCGGGTCCTGGTGATCTGCGCGGGTCCCAAGGTGCAGGAGGCGCAGGAGGCGGGCGCCGACCACGTGGGGACGGAGTTCCTGGCGAAGATCAAGGACGGCTGGCTGGACTTTGACGTGATGATCGCGACGCCCGACCAGATGGGGCAGGTGGGGCAGCTGGGGCGGGTGCTGGGTCCGCGGGGGCTGATGCCGAACCCGAAGGCGGGGACGGTGACGTTCGACGTGGGGAAGGCGGTCCGCGAGGCGAAGGGGGGGAAGATCGAGTTCCGGGTCGACAAGGGGGGGAACGTGCACGCCCCGATCGGCAAGGTCTCGTTCACGCCCGAGCAGCTGGGGTCGAACCTGGCGGCGCTGATGGACGCGCTGGTGCGGGCGAAGCCGGCGGCGGCGAAGGGCGTGTACATCCGCAATGTCGCGGTCTCGAGCTCGATGGGGCCGGGCGTGACGGTGGATCCGGCGCCGTACCGGTAAGGGGACCCGACCATGACGATGAAGCGCACCGACAAGCAGGCGCTGGTGACGGCGCTGCGCGAGAAGCTGGACGGCGCCGCGGCGCTGTACTACACGGACTTCACGGGGCTGAACGTGAAGCGGATGACCGACCTGCGCCGCCGGTTCCGGAAGGCGGGGGTGGAGTATGTGGTCATCAAGAACACGCTGGCGCTCCGGGCGGTGAACGAGAGCGGGCTGGTGGCGCAGCGGCTGAAGGGGCCGACGGGCGTGGTGGTGGCGAAGGATGCCATCACGGCGGCCAAGGTGCTGGCCGACTTCGCGAAGGAGAACGACCAGCGGCCGGCGGTGAAGGGCGGGGTCTACGAGGGGAACGCGGTGGACGAGGCGATGGTGAAGCGCCTGGCGTCGCTGCCGACCCGCGAGGAGGCGCTGTCGATGTTCGCCGGCTACCTGAACAGCATCCCGATGATGTTTGCCCTCGCCCTCGACGCGCGCAAGGCGCAGCTCGATGGCAGCCACGAAAATCCCCAGGCGTCCGCCTGATCACACGCCCCAGGCCCCCTGGGGGACACCACCGGAGCACACACCATGGCTAACAGCACCCTGAGCAAGGACGAGATCCTCGACGCGATCGGCGCGATGAGCGTGATCGAGCTGTCGGAGCTGATCGAGGCGTTCAAGACGAAGTTCAACGTCACCATCGCGGCGGTCGCGGCGGGCGGCGGCGGCGCGGCGGCCCCGGCCGCGGCGGTCGAGGAGCAGACGGAGTTCACCGTCATCCTGAAGGAAGCGGGCGCGAAGAAGATCCAGGTCATCAAGGTGGTGCGCGAGCTCACCGGGCTGGGCCTCAAGGAGGCGAAGGACCTGGTGGACGGCGCGCCGAAGATGCTGAAGGAGAACGTGACGAAGGACGAGGCGGCGGCGATCAAGGCCAAGCTCGAGGCCGAAGGCGCCGCGGTCGAGGTCAAGTAAGGCCGGCCGCGAAGGCACGCGCCCTGCGCCCACGACCCCGCTGGACCCCCTCCGCCCCGGGAGGGTCGGCCCCCTGGCCGATCCCCCCGGGGACGGTGTGCTTCGCACCCCCGCCCGCTCCGGGCCCGGTGCCCCCCGCGTGCGGGTGAGCCCCCTACGGATATGATCAATCAGATCTCGTTCGCCAAGTTGGAGGCGGGGATGGACATGCCCCACCTCCTCGAAATCCAGACGCGCGCCTTCGAGTCGCTGCTGCAGACCGACGCGGCCTCCCGGGAGCGCGAGGACGTGGGGCTGGAGCGGGTCTTCAAGGACCTGTTCCCCATCACCGACGTCCACGAGAACTTCTCGCTGGACTTCGTCCGCTACGCCCTGGGCGAGCCGAAGTACTCGGTCGCCGAGTGCATCGAGCGCGACATGACCTACTCCGCCCCCCTCAAGGCGACGCTGCAGCTCGTCATCTATGAGGACACCGGGGACGGGAAGCGCCCGCGGAACATCATGGAGAAGGAGGTCTACCTCGGGGAGCTGCCGCTCATCACCGAGCTCGGGACCTTCGTCATCAACGGCGCGGAACGGGTCATCGTCTCGCAGCTGCACCGCTCCCCCGGCGTGGTGTTCGAGGAGGCGACGCACCCGAACGGGCAGCGGCTGCTGTCGTCGCGCATCATCCCGTTCCGGGGCTCGTGGGTGGAGTTCACCGTGGACATCCACGACGTGATCTACGTCCACATCGACAAGAAGAAGAAGTTCCCCGCCACCGCGCTGCTGCGCGCCTTCGGCTTCGGCGAGAACCGCGACATCCTGCGGCTGTTCTTCGCCGAGCGCGAGCTGGACCTCACCCGGGAGCGCGTCTCGCGCACCGACCAGCGCGAGGTCCTGGGCGCCATCATCGCGGAGGACATCACGCTGGAGGGGGAGGCCACCGCGGCCGACGCCCCGAAGCCGAAGACCAAGAAGGCCCGCGCGGAGCGGGAGCGCGCCGAGGCGGCGCTGCTGGTGCGCGAGGGGGACGAGCTCACCGACGAGGTGCTCGCCCGGCTCGCCCGGCAGGGGATCGCGCGCGTCAAGGTGTTCGCGTCGTACACGCAGGTGGACCTGCGCGACGAGCAGGACGCCATCGACCGCGGGGAGCGCGAGGTGCGGCGCACCCTGGCGCGCGACGTGGTGGACGCCGACACCGGCGAGGTGGTCGCGGAGAAGGGGACGGTGCTCACCGACGCCGTCATCCGCGCCATCCGCAAGGCGGACCTGACCAAGGTGCACGTGTTCGTGCCGTCGGGGCGCGCCGAGTCGACGCTCATCAAGAACACCCTCGCCAAGGACCCGACCAAGTCGGAGGACGAGGCGCTGCGGCAGATCTACGCCCTCCTGCGCCCGGGGGACGCCCCCAACCGGGAGACCGCCAAGCAGGCGCTGGAGCGGCTGTTCTTCTCCCCCAAGCGCTACGACCTGGGGCGCGTGGGGCGCTACAAGATCAACCAGCGGCTGCGGCTGGCCACGCCGGCCAGCACCACGGTCCTCACCCGCGAGGACTTCGTCGAGATCATGCGGCAGCTCGTCGAGCTCCACGAGGGGCGCGGCGACGTCGATGACATCGACCAGCTCGGCAACCGCCGCATCCGCTCCGTCGGCGAGCTCATCGCCAACCAGTTCTCCGTCGGCCTCTCGCGCATGGCGCGCCTGGTCAAGGAGCGCATGTCGATCAACACCGACCCGGAGAAGGTGTCGCTGGACGACCTGGTGAACGCGCGGACGGTGTCCGCGGTGATCCAGGCGTTCTTCGGGTCGTCGCAGCTCTCGCAGTTCATGGACCAGACCAACCCGCTCGCCGAGCTCACGCACAAGCGCCGGCTCTCGGCGCTGGGCCCCGGGGGGCTCACGCGCGAGCGCGCCGGGTTCGAGGTCCGCGACGTGCACTACTCGCAGTACGGGCGGATGTGCCCCATCGAGACGCCGGAAGGGCCGAACATCGGGCTGATCACGTCGCTGGCGTGCTTCGCGCGCGTGAACGACCTGGGGTTCATCGAGACGCCGTACCGCGTGGTGAAGGACCGGCGCGTCACCGGGGAGGTGGTGTGGCTGGACGCCAACCGCGAGGAGGACGCGATCATCGCGCAGGCGAACGCCAAGCTGAACCCGGACGGGACGTTCGTGGACGACCTGGTGCTGGCGCGCAAGCGCGGCGACCTGCCGCTGGTGCCCCCGGCGGACATCGACTACATGGACGTGGCGCCGGAGCAGCTGGTGTCCATCGCCTCGGCGCTCATCCCGTTCCTGGAGCATGACGACGCCAACCGCGCGCTGATGGGCTCGAACATGCAGCGCCAGGCGGTGCCGCTCCTCAACCCGCGGACGCCGCTGGTGGGGACGGGGCTCGAGGGGACGGTGGCGGTGGACTCCGGGGCCGTGATCATCGCGAGCCGCGCGGGGACGGTCACGTCGGTCACCGCCGACGAGATCATCGTGGACGCCGGGATCGGCGGGGCGCCGGCGGCGGGGGACCGGCCGCTGGCCCGGCTGGGGCAGCAGGACCGCTACCGGCTCAAGAAGTACTGGCGGACCAACCAGGACACGGCGATCAACCAGCGGCCGCTGGTGCGGCTGGGGCAGCGCGTGGCGCAGGGGGAGGTGCTGGCCGACGGCGCCGCCACCGAGATGGGGCAGCTGGCGCTGGGCGCGAACGTGACGGTGGCGTTCATGCCGTGGTACGGGCACAACTTCGAGGACGCGATCATCCTGTCGGAGCGGCTGGTGAAGTTCGACGTGTTCTCGTCGATCCACATCCAGGAGCTCGAGCTGCACGTGCGCGACACGAAGCGCGGGCAGGAGGAGATCACGCGCGAGATCCCGAACGTGGCCGAGGAGTCGCTGGTGGACCTGGACGAGCGCGGCATCGTGCGCATCGGCGCCGCCGTGCGCCCCGGGGACATCCTGGTCGGGAAGATCACGCCGAAGGGGGAGACGGAGCTCTCCCCCGAGGAGAAGCTGCTGACGGCGATCTTCGGCGAGAAGGCGAAGGACGTGAAGGACTCGTCGCTCAAGGTGCCGCCGGGGATGGAGGGGGTGGTGATCGACGTGAAGATCTTCTCGCGCGTCGAGGACCAGGTGGTGGAGAAGGACCGCGGCGAGCGGATCGGCGAGGTGCGGCGGGTGGAGGGGGAGGAGAAGATCCGCGTGAACGAGGTGCGGGACGCCGAGCTGGCGACCGCGCTGGCCGGGGCGGAGGTGTCGCTGGCGCTGCGCGCGGGGACGGTGGAGGAGGCGATCCCCGCGGGGACGGTGCTCACGCCGGCGCTGCTGGCGGGGGTGCGCTTCGCGACGCTGGACCTCAAGACGTTCCGCGTGGGCGACGCGGCGGTGAACCGCCGGGTGCGGGAGATCATCGACGCGGCGGCGGAGGAGAAGGCGCGGATCGAGGAGCGCGCGGAGGAGCGGATCGACCGGATCCTGCAGCCCGACGAGCTCCCGCCGGGGGTGATCCAGCTGGTGAAGGTGTACCTGGCCGAGAAGCGGAAGATCTCGGTGGGGGACAAGATGGCCGGGCGGCACGGCAACAAGGGCATCGTGGCGCGCATCGTCCCCGAGGAGGACCTGCCGTTCCTGCCGAACGGGCGGCCGGTGGACATCGTGCTGAACCCGCTGGGCGTGCCGTCGCGCATGAACGTGGGGCAGATCCTGGAGACGCACCTGGGGTGGGCGGCGAAGTTGCTGGGCTTCTACGCCAAGACGCCGGTGTTCGAGGGGGCGAACGAGCGGGAGATCGGGCTGCTGATGCGGCTGGCCGGGGTGCGGTGGGCGCGGGAGGCGCTGGAGCTGGGCGACGCCGCGACGGACCCGACGTCGGCGGAGCTGCGGGCGCTGCTGGCGGACGTGAAGCCCGACCGGCGGCTCCCGGACGTGGTGACGCTGCTGGGCGACGCGGACCTGGACGACCTGGGCGCCAAGGGGATGTCGGCCGGGACCAAGGCGCTGCACGCGCGGCTGGGGGCGTTCCTGCAGCGGTCGGCGCGCACGCTGGCCGAGCGGGAGCGGACGGCGGCGCAGGCGGCGCTGGACGTGCACCGCGGGGCGCCGGAGGGGGAGCTCCCCGGCGACCGCGAGGCGGCGGCGCAGGCGCTGGCGGCGGAGGTGGCGGCCGACGCGCCGGCCACGCTGCGGCGGCTGGGGCTGCCGGCGCTGGCGGCCACGCTGGAGGCCAAGCAGCCGGCGGTGGACGCGGCCGCGGTGGAGCTGATGCGGCTGGCCGGGCTCACCGCGGGGGGCAAGGTGCACCTGCGCGACGGGCGCACCGGCGAGCCGTTCCAGGCGCCGGTGACGGTGGGGGAGATCTACATGCTGAAGCTCTCGCACCTGGTGGACGACAAGATCCACGCGCGGTCGATCGGGCCGTACTCGCTGGTGACGCAGCAGCCGCTCGCCGGCAAGGCGCAGTTCGGCGGCCAGCGCTTCGGGGAAATGGAGGTGTGGGCGCTGGAGGCGTACGGCGCGGCGCACACGCTGCAGGAGATCCTGACGGTGAAGTCGGACGACGTGAACGGCCGGAGCCGGGTGTACGAGGCGATCGTGAAGGGGCAGAACCTGCCGGAACCCGGGATCCCGGAGTCGTTCAACGTGCTGGTCAAGGAGCTGCAGGCGCTGGGGATCAAGGTCACGCTCGGGGCCACGGACGGTCCCGGGGTCGCGTTGGTGGATGCGGGCACCGGCGGTGCCGGCGGGGAGGAGTAAGCCATGATCGATTTCCGCAGCGCGCGCGACGCCCGGGCGTCGGCGTTCGACTACATGTCGGTCCGGATCGCCTCCGCGGAGGAGATCCGGGGGCCGCGCGACCCGAAGGAGCGGGAGCGGCTGGAGATGGCCGGGCTGCGCTCGTGGTGGTCGTGGGGCGAGGTGACCAAGCCCGAGACCATCAACTACCGGTCGTTCAAGCCGGAGAAGGACGGGCTGTTCTGCGAGAAGATCTTCGGGCCGGTGAAGGACTGGGAGTGCCACTGCGGGAAGTACAAGCGGATCCGCTACCGCGGGGTGATCTGCGACCGCTGCGGCGTGGAGGTGACGCTCAGCAAGGTGCGGCGCGAGCGGATGGGACACATCGAGCTCGCGGTGCCGGTGGCGCACATCTGGTTCTTCAAGACGCTGCCGAGCCCGATGGGGAACCTGCTCGACGTCACGCTGCGTGACCTCGAGAAGGTGATCTATTACAGCAACTACATCGTCATCGACCCGGGGGCGCAGGAGGTGCGGGTGCGCCAGCTGCTGGACGAGGACGAGTACCTGGGGCTGCGCCAGAAGGCGAAGGCGGAGGGGGACGCGGCGTTCCAGGCGGACATCGGGGCGCCGGCGGTGCGGGAGCTGCTCAAGCGGCTCGACGTGGACACCACCGCCGAGCAGCTGCGGGCGTCGCTGGTGGGGGAGGGGTCGCAGCACCGCAAGAAGCAGATGCTCAAGCGGCTCAAGATCGTGGACGCGTTCCGGAACAGCGGCGAGGGGGGCGAGGAGCGCAACCGGCCGGAATGGATGATCCTGGACGTGATCCCGGTGATCCCGCCCGACCTGCGGCCGCTGGTGCCGCTGGACGGGGGGCGCTTCGCCACGTCCGACCTGAACGACCTGTACCGGCGCGTGATCAACCGGAACAACCGCCTGCAGAAGCTCATCTCGCACCGGGCGCCGGAGGTGATCCTGCGCAACGAGAAGCGGATGCTGCAGGAGGCGGTGGACGCGCTGTTCGACAACGGGCGCCGCTCCAAGGCGATCCGCGGGCGCGGGAAGCGGCCGCTCAAGTCGCTCTCCGACATGCTCAAGGGGAAGCAGGGGCGCTTCCGGCAGAACCTGCTGGGGAAGCGCGTCGACTACTCGGGGCGCTCGGTGATCGTGGTGGGCCCGGAGCTCAAGCTGCACCAGTGCGGGCTCCCCAAGG
>JBILKP010000109.1:0-9196 GCA_044376625.1 Gemmatimonas sp.
GGTCTCGCTGCGCACCACCCGGAACAGCATCCCGGGCCCGTTGGCCAGGAAGGTGCTGTCGGTGCGCCACTGCGCCGTGGCGGGATCGCTGGAGGGCGGCGCGCCGCCGCCGTTGGCGGCCAGCTCACGTACCCGGTCACACCCGGTGGCTGCCCCCAGCAGGGCAAGGAGAACCAGCCCCCCCAGCGCGGCAACGGGCGCGGTGGCGGGGCGGCGGGGGCGGGGGCGGAAGGACGGGGGACGCATAAGCTCCCGGAGTGTCGCAGGGGCGCGCGCCGTTGTCCATGCGGGAAATACCCGGCAGGCTGAGATCACGCACGGCGGGCGGGGCGTTGTGCGGCGATTCGGGGGGCGCTAGGCTCCCGACGTGAGCCCCCCCACGACCGGGATCCCCGCCAGCGCGACGGACGCGACGCCCTCCTGGCGGGAGCTCCTGCGCGTGGTCCGCCCGTGGCTGGGGGACGGGACACCCGCCGTGCTCACCCCGGACGGCCTGCCGCTGGAGGCGCGCCGCGACGCCGATTCCCCGGTGGTGGCCCCCTGCGTGGTGCTGGAGCCGTGGGCGCCCCGGGCCGTGCCGTCCGCCCCCGTGTCGGGAGTGCGCGGGTTCCTGGACGGCATCCAGCGCAGTCGCGTGGTCGCCCACCGCGATGGGGTGCCGCTGGTGGTGGCCACGGTGGCCGCGGCCATTCGGCAGCGGCCGGCGCGCACCCTGGAAGCATGGGAGGCGCCGCTGGTGGCGCGGTGGCTGCTGCTGTCGCGGCAGGCCCTCGTGGGGGCGGGGGAGGGCGGCGCGCGCGCCTGGGAGGCGCTGGTGGCCACGGGGGTCCCCCTGCGCGACACCACGGACGGGGTGGAGCCGGAGGCGGTCCCGCTGCACCCGCGGGCGCTGCAGGCCCGGGCGCTGGAGTGCGTGGCGCAGGAGCGCGAGCGGCTGGAGCGGCGTCTGGCCGCCGACTGGTGCCGCCGTCCCCCGGGGTGGCTGTGGGTGGATGGCGGGATCGCCGGCAACCTGGCCATCGACGCGGGCGCGCAGGCGTTTGGCGTGGTCAAGTCGCACGCCACGCTGTACGGCGGCGGCGACGACGTGCGCCGGCTGCTGGCGTTGGGGGAGGGGGAGCGATCGCCGCTGCTGCTGGTGGGGCATCGGCTGCGGCGCGCGGTGGCCAGCTGGTACCTGCGGCTGCGCCGGCCGCCGGCGCACGACCCGCTGCATGCGCTGGTGCGCGTGGAAGTGGCGCCCCCGGCGGGGGTGGCCGATCCCGACGGGCCCACCCCCGAGGGGCTGGCCGCCCTGCAGGCGCTGGCGCACCGGCTGAGCGGCTGGATCCTGGCCGAGCGTGCGCCGCTCGCGCTCCCCGATCCGCGCTGGGATACCTTGACCTACGGGATCCACGCCTGCGAGCGCTACCTGGCGGCGCTGGTGGGTCCCGCCTGACCCGCCCCGACCTCCGCCGATGACCGACGTCGCGCCCTCCGGCGCCCTCCCCCAGCCGTCCGCCGAGCCGCCGCCGCTCATCGGGCGCGTGGTGGCCACCGAACGGCTCCCCAGCACGCCGCACGCCTTCCACTTCTGGACGCGGCTGGACGCCCCCATCGGCATCGGCACCATCGTGCGCGTGGCGTCGCCCATCCCCGTGGCGGGCGCCCTCCCGCAGGTGTACGGCGTGGTCACCGAGGGGCAGGGGTACTCCGACCTGCAGTCGCCGCTGCACGACGTGCTGGCGCAGGACGGCAACCCCGACGCGGCCCGCGCGGCCACCGAGCGCACCGAGATCCGCCTGTACACGGCGCAGGTGCTGCGCCAGCTCCCCGAGGAGCCGCTGCAGCCGGTGCCCCTGGGCCCCGTCTACCTGGCCACCGAGCAGGACGTGGCGGTGGCGCTGCGCATGGACGGCTACCTGGCCCCGGGGCGGCGCACGGCGATCCCCGTGGGGGTCTATCGGGCGGGGGGGCTGCAGGTGCCGGTGCACCTCGACGCCGACTTCCTGGTGGGCCCCGAGGCCGCGCACCTGGCCATCTCCGGGGTGTCGGGGCTGGCCACCAAGACCAGCGCCATCCTGTTCCTCCTGCAGTCGCTGTTTGCGCACTTCCCCGCCAGCCGCGGGCGCGTGGCCGCGGTGTGCTTCAACGTGAAGGGCCCCGACCTCTGCTTCCTGGACCAGCCGGGGGCGCTGGAGGAGGCCGATCGCGCGCTGTACGACCAGCTGGGGGTTCCCGCGGCCCCCTTCCCGGCGGTGCACTACTTCGCGCCCTACACGGCGCGCGGCGTGACGCTCAACACGCTGCGCACGCACCCCGACCTGGCGCACAACGTCACGCCGCTCACCTGGGGGCTCCCCGAGGTGCTGCAGTACGCCGAGGTGCTGCTCAGCAAGGAGGACCTGGACGCCAAGGCCGACGCGCTCATCGACTTCATCCGCGAGCGCGTGGTGGGGCGGCGCTTCGAGGACGCGGGGCTGTCGCGCCCGCACGAGGTGCAGTCGTTCGCCGACCTGGAGGCGTGGTTCCGCGACGTGCTGCGCACGCTGGAGGAGGGGGGGCGCGAGCAGTGGCGCACGCACCACGCCGCCACGCTGCGCAAGGTCCGCAACCGCCTCGGCAACCTGTCCACGCGCTGCGCGGGGCTGGTCACCGACGACGGCGCCCTCAGCGACCTCCCCTTCGGCGCCTTCGAGGACCGCGCGGTGTACGTGGTGGACGTGGCCCGCGTGGAGGAGGACGCGCAGGACCTGGTGTTCGCGCGCGTGGTGTCGCGCCTGCGCGAGCACCTGGAGCGGCGCGACCTGGGGGTGGACCACGTGGTGGTGTTCGTGGACGAGCTCAACAAGTACGCTCCCGCCGACGGCCCCGACACCTACGTGCGCAAGATGCTGCTGGACATCGCCGAGCGCGGCCGCTATCTGGGGCTCGTGCTGTTCGGGGCGCAGCAGTTCCGCTCGCAGGTGCACCGGCGCGTGGTGGGGAACGCCGGCACGTCGGTGTTCGGCCGCATGGATGGCGAGGAGCTGGCCACGCCCGGCTACCAGGGGCTCTCGCCGGCGGTCAAGGCGCGGTTGGCCACGCTGGACAAGGGGCAGCTGCTGGTGCGGCACCCGCACTTTGCGCAGCCCGTGTTCGTGCGCTTCCCGCGCCCGGCGGTCATGGCGGGGCGCGAGGGGGTGGAGCGGTTCCCGCCTCCCCCGGAGCCCACCTGGCAGCAGGCCGTGGCGCGCGACCTGCGGCGGCTGGACCCGTCCATCGAGCTGGGGTGGGTGACCGAGGTGTCGGCGCTGCACGACGAGGCCGAGGCGCTGTCGGCCCGCAATGCGGTGCTGCGCCAGCGCCCCGACGACGTGCGCGCGGCGTTCCTGCGCGCGCTCGCCCGCCGGGCGCGCCCCGCGGCGGTGGACGCCGAGGGGGTGGCGCCGCGCCCGCGCGGGCTGCGCCCGTTCGCCCCCGGGGAGTACGGCGGCTAGGCGGGCCGCCGCGGCGGGGCCGGGGCGGCGCGGGGCGGGCCGCCTGTCAGGCGGGGGGGTTAGCTTCCCTGCATGCGCTTGGTCCATCTCGCCGACCTGCACCTGGGCTTCCGCCAGTACCAGCGGCTCACCCCCGCCGGCATCAACCAGCGGGAGGCGGACGTGGGCGCCACGGTGGCGCGCGCCATCGAGCAGGTCATTGCCTGCGCCCCCGACCTGGTGGTGGTGGGGGGCGATGTGTTCCACGCCGTGCGCCCCTCCAACCCGGCCATCCTGCACGCCTTCCGCACTTTTGCGCGGCTGCGCGACGCCCTCCCCGACACGCCGGTGGTGATGGTGGCGGGGAACCACGACGCGCCGCGCACCGCCGACACGGGGTGCATCCTGCGCCTCTTCCGCGAGCTGGGGGTGCACGTGGCGGACGCCAAGGCGGAGCTGTTCAGCTTTCCGTCACGCGGGCTGGCCGTGCTGGCGGTCCCCGACGCCCCCGGCATGGACCGGCCGACGCTGCGCCCGCCGGACGGCTTTGCGCACCGCGTGCTGCTGCTGCACGGCGAGGTGGCGGGGCTCCTGCCGGCCGCCGCCCGCCCCGCGGAGCGCGCGGCCACCGAGATTCCCGCCGCCGACCTGCACGCCGACGCGTGGAGCTACGTCGCGCTGGGGCACTACCACGTGTACCGCGAGGTGGCGCCGCGCGCGTACTACAGCGGCTCCCTCGATTACACCTCGTCCAACCCGTGGGGGGAGCTGCAGGAGGAGCGGGCGGCGGGGCTTCCCGGCAAGGGGTTCATCGAGCACGACCTGGCCACGGGACGCCACCGCTTCCACCCCGTGCCCCCCGCGCGCCCGCTGCTGGAGCTCGAGCCCGTGGACGCCGACGGCATGACCGCCGCCGACGTGGACCGCGCCATCCGGGCGCGCGTGGACACCGTGGCCGGGGGGATCGAGGACCGGGTGGTGCGCGTGGTGGTGCGCAACCTCCCGCGCCCGGTGGCGCGCGAGCTGGACCCGGTGGCGCTGCGCGACTACCGGCGGCGCGCGCTGCACTTCCAGGTGGATGTGCGGCGCCCCGACCCCGCCGTGCGCCGGCGCGGCGGCGACGCCGCTCCGGGGCGCCGCGCCACCCTCACTGACCTGGTGCACGGCGCGCTGGTGGCGCGCCCGCTCCCCCCGGGGGTCGAGCGCGATCCCTTTGTGGCGCTCGGCATGCGATACCTGGAGCAGGCCGGCGAGGCCGCGGCCGCGGCGCTCCCCCTCGCGGAGCCCTGACGTGCGCCTGCTGTCGCTGCGCCTCCAGAACTTCCGCCAGCACGCCGACACGGTCGTGACCTTCGACCGCGGGCTCACCGGCATCATCGGCCCCAACGGCGCGGGGAAGTCCACGCTCCTCGAGGCCATCGCCTTCGCGCTCTACGGCACCGCCGCGGCGCGCGGCACCCGCGACTCCATCCGCTTCAGCCGCGCCGCCCCGCGCGCCGCGGTGAAGGTGGAGCTGGTCTTCGAGCTGGCCGGCCACCGCTACCGGGTGGTGCGCGGGCTCACCACGGCCGAGTGCTTCCTGGACGGCGGGGACGTGCCGGTGGCCAACACGCTCACCGGCGTGACGGAGCTGCTGCAGCGGCGGCTGGGGATGACGCGCACGGAGTTCTTCCACACGTACTTCACCGGGCAGAAGGAGCTGGACGTGATGGCGGCGCTGGGCCCGGCGGAGCGGGCGCGGTTCCTGTCGCGGGTGCTGGGGTACGACCGCATCACGGCCGCGCAGGAGCTGGCGCGGGAGCGGCGTCGCGCGTTGGTGGCCGAGTTGGCGGGGATGCGCGCAGCGCTGCCGGATGCGGCGCAGGTGGCGGCCGGCCTGGCCGGCGCGGAGGCCCGGGAGGCCGACGCCGCGGCTCGACTGGCCTCGGCGCAGGGGCGGCGCGCCACGGCGGCGGAGGCGCTGGCCCGCCTGGCGCCGGCGTGGGAGGGGGCGCAGCAGGCGCGGGCCGAGGCGCAGCGGGTGGAGGGAGAGCGCCGCGCCCTGGCGGGGGCGCGGGCGCTGCACGCGCAGGGGGCGGCGGACGCGCGCGCCGAACTGGCGCGCCTGGCCGTGGTGCGCGCGGATTTCGACGCGTGCCAGGTGGCGCTGGCGCCGCTGGCGGGGTGGCGCGAGGCGCTGCGCGCGCAGGAGGCCGGGGCCCAGCAGGAGGCACGGCGGGGCGCGCTGCGGGCGCGCCTGGCCACGCTGGCCGAGGCCGCCGCGCGCGATGCCGCCCGCGAGGCGCAGTTGGCCTCGGCCCCCGCGCTGGAGGCGGAAACCGAGGCGCTGCTGGGGCGGCTGCGGGAGGCGCAGGACGGCGCCGACCGGGCGCTGGCCGAGGCGCGGACCGCCTGGGCCCGCGATCGGCAGGAGGCGGAGACCCGGCTGGAGTCCATCACCGTGCAGTATCGCGAGGTGCGGCACCAGCACGCGCAGCTGGAGGCGCTGGGCGCCGAGGGGCCGTGCCCCACCTGCGGCCGTCCGCTGGGCGCCACCTGGCAGGACGTGCTCGCCGGGCTGGAGGCGCAGGTGGAGACGCTGGCGGTGGACGGGCACTTCTACCGGCAGCGCATGGAGCAGCTGGCGGCGCCCCCCGAGGGGGTGACGGCGGCGGAGCAGGCGCTGCGCCCGCTGCAGCAGGAGCTGCTGCAGGCCGAGCGGCGGATGGCGCGCATTCGTTCGGCGCTGCACGAACGCGACGAGCTGCTGCGCCAGCGCGGGGAGCGGGAGGCGCAGCAGCAGGCGGCCGAGGGGGAGCTGGCGGCGCTGGCGGTGCCGTACGACGGCGCGGCCCATGCCGCGGCGCGTGCGGCGGTGGAGCAGCTGGCGCCGCTGGAGGCGCAGCGCGCGCGGCTGGTGGCACAGTTGGAGCGCGAGGGGCCGGTGCGCGCGGCGCTGGCGCGGGCCGAGGCGGCGTTGGCCGAGGGGGAGGCGCGCGAACGGGCGCTGGAGGCGCCCGACGTGGCGGTGCTGCTGTCCCCGGAGGCGTTCGAGGCGCTGCGTCGGGAGGTGGAGGGGCACCAGGCGGCCGAGCGCGAGGCGGAGCTGGCCGAGGCCGGGGCATCGGCGGCCCGCCGGGAGGCGGCGGCGGCGCGCGCCGCGGCGGCGGCCGCCGCCGAGGAGCTGACCCGCCTGCAGGCGGCCATGACGGAGCGCGAGCGCGAGCGCCAGCTGCACGACGAGCTGGACCGCGCGCTGGGGGACCTGCGCACCGACCTCAACCACCAGCTGCGCCCCGAACTGGCCGAGGTGGCCGGCCGGTTCCTGGACGGGCTCACCGACGGTCGCTACGCCGCGCTGGAGTTTGACGAGGACTATCGCGTGGTGGTGCTCGAGGACGGGCTGCCCAAGCCGGTCCTCTCCGGGGGCGAGGAGGACCTGTGCAACCTCGTGCTGCGGCTCGCCATCTCGCAGATGATCGCGGAGCGGGCGGGGCAGGCGTTCTCGCTGCTCATCCTGGACGAGGTGTTCGGCTCGCTGGACGACGTGCGGCGCACGAACGTGGTGGAGCTGCTGCGGCGCCTGCACGACCGGTTCGAGCAGGTGATCGTGATCACGCACGTGGAAGGGGTGCGCGACGGATTGGACCGGGTGCTGCAGCTGCACTTCGACGAGGCGCGTGGCTGCACCACGGTGCGCACGGCCGACCCGGGCGCCGCCTCGGACGCGGAGGGGGAGGCCGAGGGGGAGGCGGGTGTGGGGGCGGCGGCGTGAGCGGCCGCGGGTGGTCGGTGCCGGCGCTGGGCGCGCCGCGGGTGGCCACGGCGGCTGACATCCCGCGGCTCAACGCGCTGTTCACCCAGGCGTTCACCGACCGCTACCGGCGCGACGGGATGGTGGGGGTGCGGGTGCCGCCGCTGGGGGTGCAGGTGTGGCGCTACGCGCTCGAGGACGCCGGGGCGGGCGCGCTGTGCTGGGAGGATGCGCAGGGACAGCTGGCGGCGTTCAACATCGTGCACCGCTCGGGGGCCGAGGGGTGGATGGGGCCGCTGTGCGTGCGCCCCGACCTGCAGGGGGGCGGCGTCGGGCGGGTGGTGGTGCAGGCCGGCGTGGCGTGGCTGCAGGCGCAGGGCGCCACGAGCATCGGGCTTGAGACCATGCCGCGCACGATGGACAACATCGGCTTCTACACGCGGCTGGGGTTCGTGCCCGGGCGGCTCACCCTCACGGTCACGCTGGAGGCCGCCCGCACCGGCAGCGGCCTGACGCTGCTGTCGCGCCTGTCGGCGGCCCGGCAGGAGGCCGCGCTGGCGGGGTGCCGCGCGCTCACTGCGCGGCTGGCGCCGGCGGTGGACTTCACGCGCGAGCTGGAGATCACGGCACGGCTGGCGGTGGGGGACACGGTGCTGCTGGGCCCGCCGGAGGCGCCGGAGGCGTTTGCCCTGTGCCACACCGCGCCGCTGGTGGACGGGCGGGCGCAGGAGGAGCTGCGGGTGCTCAAGGTGGCGTGCGCCACGGCGGAACAGTTCCCGGAGCTGTTGGGGGTGCTGGCGCGCTACGCGCGGGCGGCGGGGATGCGGCGCGTGGCGGTGCGCCTGCAGGGGGAGTACCCGGAGGCGCTGCGGAGTGCGGTGGCGCTGGGGGGGCGGCTGCGCTGGACCGACCTGCGCATGAGCCGGCATGACGCGCCGGAGCGGGCGGCGGTGGCCGGGGTGGTGCTGTCCAACTGGGAGCTCTAGGCCGTCGCCCGCGGGATGGCGGCGCAGGCCGGCTCAGCGTCCGCTGCGCGGCCCCCCGGGCGTGCCACGCGTCACCATGCCGTACACGACCAGGAACACCCCCGCCGTGAGGAGGAGATGCACCAGCCCGGGCGCCTCGGTCCCCAGCGTCACGGCGCCCCAGAGGACGAGGAGGGCAAGGCCGAGGGCGGTGGCGGGGGACATGGCGACGGGGGTGGAAGGGAGGGGCGGGCGCCGGATTGCGAAGGGCGCGTCCCGCGATGTACAATGGTCGTGCGGGCCGGGGAAATGTACTTCTTGAGCCGATAAGTCCATAGAAAGGACTCGACAAACGAGGTGAACGTCAGGCCCCAGTGCGGGGAAGGCGGAAGCGCGGTGAGAGTCTCAATCCTTCTCCTTGGGCTTCAAAGATTCCCTCCCCGGTCCCGTGGGGGTCCCGAAGGCTCCGTCGCAAGGCGGGGCCTTCGGCACATCCGGGCCCCTCGGCCGGGAACCTCCCCGGCGGGCGGCGGGTTTGCCCGTCATGCCTGAAGTCACCGTCACGCGCGTCCTGCGCTTCAACGCCGCGCATCGCGTGCACAACCCGGCGCTCTCCCCCGAGGAGAACGCGCGGCTGTTCGGGAAGTGCAACAACGTCAACTGGCACGGGCACAACTACCGGCTCGAGGTGTCGGTGCGCGGCGAGGTCGACCCGCGCACGGGGTACGTGGTCGACCTCGGCGCCCTGCGCGCGCTGGTCGAGCGCGAGGTCATCGAGCAGACCGACCACCGGAACTTCAACATCGACGTGCCCTACACGCACGGCCTCAATCCCACCACGGAGAACGTGGTGGTGGCCATGTGGGGCGTGCTGGCCCCGGCGGTGGCGCCGGCCCGGCTGGTGCGCCTGCGCCTCTGGGAGACGGAGAACAATTACGTGGACTACCATGGTGACTAACCGACTTGCCACGGCCCAGGTGGGGCTGGTGGACCCGGACGACCTGGCCGTGCCGGCCGGCCCCCTCGCGGAGTACGAGGGGATGGTGCGCCGCCAGCTCGAG
>JBILKP010000376.1:0-2822 GCA_044376625.1 Gemmatimonas sp.
AGATCCGCGGCCCGGTGAGCAGCGACCCGTTCACCGACCCGAAGGTGGAGAGGATCACCGTGAGCGACACCAGCGTGACCCCCACGGGGCCGACGAGCCGCTGCGCCACGTCGGCCGCCACCAGCCGTGCCCCGCGGATCTCCTCGATGGAGAGCACGCTGAGGTAGGCCACGTTGGCCAGCAGGTAGATGGCGATGATGGCCAGCGTCCCCAGCACGATGGCACGCGGCAGCGTGCGGCGCGGGTCGTCCACCTCGCCAGCCACCTTGGCCAGGTCCCCCCACCCGTCGAAGGCCCACAGCACCGACACCAGCGCCAGCCCGAAGGCGGACACCGAGAAGCTCCCCGGCGGGGCGGCGGGGGTGAAGTGCCCACCGGTGGCGGGGAGCCCCAGCGCCAGCGCCAGCGCCACGATGGCCATCAGCCCGCCGTACTTGGCCAGCGTGGTCACGTTCTGCACCAGCGCGCCCCAGCGCAGCCCCACCACGTTGACCGTGGCCATCAGCGCCAGCGCGCCGGCGGCCACGTAGTGCGCCACCTGGTCGTACGGCGCCACGGCGGGGTCAAACCCCAGCCCGCGCAGCAGGTACTCGCCGAAGGTCAGGGAAATCCCCCCCAGCGCCGCAGCGCGGATGAGGGTGAGCTCGGTCCAGCCGTACAGGAACGCCGGCAGCCGCCCCCACGCCTCGCGGATGTACACGAAGTAGCCGCCGGTGCGCGGCATCGCCCCGGAGAGCTCGGCCAGGGTGAGCGCGCCGCACAGCGCGAACACGCCGCCGGTGGCCCACACGGCCAGCATGGGGAGGGGGCCCGGCAGCTTGTCGGCAATCCCGGCCGGGGAGCGGAAGATTCCCGAGCCGATGGTGGTGCCGACCAGGACGGCGATGGCGCTCCAGAGCCCCAGCTGGCGCGGGAGCGCCTTGGGGGGGAGGGCGGCGGGGGTGGGGGGCGTGGTCATGGCACTAGGCTAGCGCCCGGGGCGCCCGGCCGCACGGGGCCGCGCGGGTGTCCCCGACGTCGCCCCCGGCCGCTCGGCGGCGGGGGGGCGATTCCCCGCGTGCACTCGCCTAGTATTCGCGCATGCTTGTCCCCTCGACTTCCGTCCTCCCGCCAGGGGTCGCGGCCGCGCTGTTCTGGGCGTCGGTCGTCGCCTGCCTGGTGGCCCAGGGGTTCATCATCCGCGCGGCGTTGCGCGCGGAGGTGCCCCCCGCGCCCGGCACGCAGCTGCCGGCCCCGCACCGCGGCGCCGAGGTGGCGTGGGCGGTGCTCCCCGTGGTGGCGCTGGCCGCGGTGTGGCTTGGCGCCTGGCGCGCCCTCCCCAACTGACCCGTCCGATGGCTCCAGACTCCTTTCCCGTCCCGGCGTCCGTGCGCCGCCTGGCGCTGGCGGCGCTGGGCGTGGCGCTGCTGCACATCATCTTCGGCGCCATCGTGCGCATCTCCGGCTCCGGCATGGGGTGCGGCGACCACTGGCCCACCTGCTACGGCTACTGGTTCCCCCCGTTCGAGCGGATGGACCTGGTGATCGAGGTGATGCACCGCTACCTGGCGCTGGCGCTCTTCTCCGCGGTGGCCGCGCTGGCCGTGGGGGCGTGGCGCGCGCGCGACCTCCCGGCGGTGGGCGGGCCCGGCGGCGTGTGGCCGGCGGCGCGCGTGGCCGTGGGGCTGTGGTTTGCCCCGGCGCTGTTTGGCGCGGTGACGGTGTTCACCGGCAACCCGGCGTGGGCCACGGTGGTGCACAAGCTGCTGGCCGCCTCGCTGCTGGCGGTGCTGGTGGCGGCGGCGCTGCGCGCCGGCGCGCTGGGGCGCGCCACGCTCCCCATCACGGGGGCGCGCACCGCGGTGGGCGGGGCCACGGCGGCAGCCGCGCTGGCGCTGGTGGTGGTGCTGCTGGGTGGGCTCACCGCCAAGGTGGAGGGGGCGGCGGTGGCGTGCGCCGGCTTCCCGCTGTGCGGCCCTGGCTCGCTGGGGGGCGGGGCGCAGCACCTGCAGCTCACGCACCGCGTGCTGGCGTACCTGCTGGTGCTGCACCTGGGCGCGCTGCCGTTCCTGTTCCGCAAGCGCGGCGAGCCCGCGCCGCTGCAGCGGTGGGCGTGGATCGGGCTGGCGCTGGGGGTGCTGCAGGTGGTGTGGGCCGGGTGGATGGTCACCGGCGGCTTCCCCGGCGTGGTGCGGTCGCTGCACCAGGCCACCGGCATCCTGATCTGGGTGGCGGCGGTGACGATGACGCTGCTGGCGCGCACGGCGGCGGGGCACCCCGCGGCGGGCGCCGCCCCCACGGGGCGCACGTCGACCGGGCGCGCCCCGGCGGACCCGGCCCCCGCGGGGGTGCGGTGAGCGACGGCGCGGTGCGCGAGGGGACGGTCGGCGAGGGGGCGGCGGCCGGCGTGGCCGACACGCCGCTGGCGCGCGACCTGGTCGCGCTCACCAAGCCGCGCATCATCTCGCTGCTCCTCGTCACCACGGTGGCCCCCATGTACGCCGCGGGGTCGCCGTCGCTGGCCACGGTGCTGCTGGTCACGCTGGGGGGCTACCTCATGGCGGGTGGGGCCAACGCGGTCAACATGTACCTCGACCGCGACATCGACGACGTGATGGCGCGCACCCGCCTGCGCCCCATCCCCAGCGGCCGGATGACGCCGGTGCAGGTGCTGGCCTTCGGCGTCGCGTGCGCCACCCTGGCCACCTGGCTGCTGGCGCGGTACGTGAACGTGCTGAGCGCGGGGCTCGCGCTGGCGGGCTTCTACTTCTACGTCTTCATCTACACCCGCTGGCTCAAGCGCACCTCGCCGCAGAACATCGTCATCGGCGGCGCGGCGGGCG
>JBILKP010000013.1:0-25841 GCA_044376625.1 Gemmatimonas sp.
ACCGCCGACCCCGGGGCGCTGTGGGCCCCGGCGTCCGCCCCCTGAGGCGCCCCTAGTAGTCCACCGGGCGCAGGTACGACTCGCCGATCGCCGAGTTGGAGAGCAGCGCGGCGGTGGCGGGGCGGCGCTTCCAGTGCGTCCCCTCCAGGCGGCGGCGCACCACCGCGATCTCGTCGGGGTGCACCCCCCGCGCCCGCAGCGCCTCCACGGAAAAGCCGTGCAGCAGCGCGTTCAGGATCTCGTCGGCGCGCGCGTAGCGGATCCCCAGGTCCCCCTCGTCGGTCTGCCCGGCCACCAGGTCGGCGGTGGGAGGCTTCTCCACCACCGGGGCGGGGATCCCCAGGTGCCGCGCCAGCTGCCACACCTGCGTCTTGAACAGGTCCCCCAGCGGGTTCACCGGGGGGGCGTCGTCGCCATGCCAGGTGAAGTACCCCAGCAGCCGCTCGGTCTTGTTCCCCGTTCCCAGCGGCAGCGCCTGGTGGCGCGCCCCCAGGTCGAACAGCGCCAGCATGCGCACCCGCGCCATCACGTTGCCGCGGCGGGTGGCGTCGGCGTCGGGCTCCTGCGCCAGGTAGCCGTCCACGGCGCCGGTGATGTCCAGCGTGCGCAGCGGGATCCCCAGGGCGGTGGCCACCAGCTCCGCGTGCGCCAGCGAGTCGGGGGAGGAGGTGCGGTAGGGGAGGCGCACCCCGATCACGTGCTCCTCGCCCAGCGCGCGCACGGCCAGCGCGGCGGTGACCGCCGAGTCGACGCCCCCGGAGAGCCCCACCACCGCCTTGCCGAAGCCGCGGCGGCGCAGCTCCTCGCGGAGGAAGCCGGTGAGCCACCCCTCCACCAGGTGCGGGTCGATGACCAGCGGCGGCGGCCCCCCCTGGTCCCCCAGCCCCAGCCGCGTCACCGGGAGCACCTCGGGGAGGGCGCGCACCACCGGCGTCCCTCCCTCGCGGCGCAGGAGGTCGGCGGGGATGGCAAACTCGCCGGTGTGGTAGCCGCGCGCCTGCTGGAGCAGGTCGGCGGGGGCCGGCTCGGCGCCATCGTAGTGCAGCGGGCTCGGGATGCCGCGCGTGATGCGGTCCACCGTGTCCAGCACGTGCGGCAGCGCCTGCCGCAGGTCGCTCAGCAGCGGGCTGTCGGCGCGGGCCCGCACGAGGTCGCTCAGGTCCACGGTGACCGAGAGGAGGTGCTCGTCCCACGCCGGGGCGCTGCCGCGCACGTCGCCCCCGGGGCCCACCACCAGGGCGTTGCCGAAGAAGCGCTTCCCCCCCTCGGTCCCCACCAGGTTGGCGAAGGCGGTGTAGACGCCATGCTCGTCGGCCAGGTCGCGCACCACGCGCTCCCAGCGGGCCACGTTGGCGGGGCCGCGCGAGCCGCCCGGGAGCGTGGTGGCCTCGCCGTGCCACGGCCCGCGCGCCACGGCCGCGGCCGACACGAACACCACCTGCGCGCCGTCCAGCGCGGCCAGCGTGCCGCACAGCGAGTGCCACGCATCCTCGCACACCAGCAGCGCCGCGCGCCCCCACGGCGTCTCGAAGGCGCGCACCTCGGTCCCCGCCTCCACGAACCGCTGCTCGTCGAACAGCCCGTAGGTGGGGAGGAAGTTCTTGCGGTGCACGTGGCGGATCACCGGCGGGCCGTCCTCCAGCCCGATGGTGACGTAGGCGGCGCTGTTGTACAGCGTGTCGCGCCACCGTTCGTAGAACCCCACCACCACGTCCACGGGGGCCAGCGGCACGCCGGCGCCGGCGCAGGCGGTGCGGTAGGCCTCGTCCAGGTCGTTGGCCAGCGCCCCGGCCGTGCACGCCACCTCGCGCACCCCCCCCTCCACGAAGTACCCGGAGACCGCGGTCTCGGCGAAGTGCACCACCTGCGGGCGGGGTTCGAGGGTGGCGGCCTGGGCGCACACCCGCCCCATGCGGGCGATGTTCCCGGCCACGTCCCCCTTGCGCGGGGCAAACTGGCACACGGCCAGCGTGAGCGGATTGAGGGTATCGGGCATGGGGGAAAGCTAGGAGCGCCGGCCCCGGCTGCCTATGGGGGGGCATCAGGGACCGGCGGCCCCGGTCGGGTGTAGAATTCCCGCATGGTCCCCCCCTCCTCCCGGCGCTCGGCGCTGGTGCTGGCGCTGCCGTGGGTCGTGGCCCTGGGCGCAGCCCTGGCGGCCCCCGCCGCGGCGCAGGGGGGCGCGCCGGGGCGCGCACAGGAGGGCGCCCGCCTCGGCGCCGAGCCCTGGCGCATCATCCCCGTGCCGCAGGCCTCGGTGGTGCTGGGGCGCGACGGCGCGCTCATCGGCACCATCGGGCGCGAACGGCGGCTCAGCGTGCCGCTGCGCTCGCTGCCGCGCTACGTGGGGCAGGCGTTCATTGCCGTGGAGGACAAGCGCTTCTACCAGCACGATGGCGTGGACCTGGTGGGGATTGCCGGCGCCCTCAAGGACGCGGCGCGCACCGGCGACGTGCGCGGCGCCAGCACCATCACGCAGCTGCTGGTGGGGAACATGCACCCCGAGGTCATCGACCGGCGCGACCGGTCGCTGTCGCGCAAGCTGCGCGAGCAGCAGGCGGCGCGCGAGATGGAGAAGCGCCACGGCAAGGAGCAGATCCTCGAGGCGTTCCTCAACCAGATCCCCTTCGGCCGGGGCGCGTTCGGCATCGAGCTGGCCGCGCGGCAGTACTTCGGCAAGGGGGCGGCGGAGCTCACGGTGGCCGAGGCGGCGTCGCTGGCGGCGATGCCCAAGAGCCCGGTGCAGTACGACCCGGTGCGGCACCCCGACCGCAACCTGGCGCGGCGCAACACCGTGCTGGCGCTGATGCGCGAGCAGGGGTACCTGACGGCGGCGCAGGCGGCGGCGGCGCAGCGCGAGCCGCTGCGCACCGCCGAGTCGCCGCTGGGGGTGGCGCCGTGGGTGGCCGACGTGGTGCGCGTGCAGGCGGAGCGGGCCGGGATCCCCGTGCGCGAGGGGGGCTACCGGCTCCACACCACCATCGCCCCGGCACTGCAGCGGGCGGCGCAGCGGGCGCTTGCCGAGGGCGCCGCGGAGGTGGAGGCGCGCCCGGGCTTTCGCGGGGCGCGCTGCGCCGCCGGGGCGCCTGCCGCCACGGTGGCTCCCGCGGGGGGCGCGCGCGCCCGCGGCGCGCAGTGCCTGGAGGGGAGTGTGGTGGTGCTGGACCCGGCCACCGGCGCGGTGCGCGCGCTGGTGGGGGGGCGCGACTATGCCCGCTCGTCATTCAACCGGGCGGTGGACGGGATGCGCCAGCCCGGCTCGGCGTTCAAGCCGTTCGTGTATGCGCAGGCGCTGGCGCAGGGGCTCCCCGCCAGCGCGCTGGTGGCCGACACCGCCCTGCGCGTGCGGCTGGAAACCGGGCAGTGGTACGCCCCCGGGAACGCCGACGACGCGTTCCTGGGAACCATGACGGTGCGCGAGGCGCTGGTGCGCTCGCGCAACCCGGTGGCGGTGCAGCTGGCGCTGGCCGTGGGGATGGATTCGGTGGCGGCGCTCGCACAGCGGGCGGGGCTCCGGTCGCCGGTGGCCCCGGGGCCGGCCAGCGCGCTGGGGGCCAGCGTGGTGCAGCCGCTGGATTTCGTGGCCGCGTACGCCGTGTTCGACAACGGGGGGCTGGCGGTGGAGCCGCAGCTGCTGGTGCGGGTGGACGACCGCGCCGGGCGCCCGGTGCATGTCCCCGCCGCCCCGGTGCCGCGCCCCGCGCTGGACCCGCGCGTGGCGTTCCTCGTGCGCGACATGCTGCGCGACGCGGTCGCGCGCGGCACGGCCACCAGTGTGCGGCGGGTGCTGCCGGAGCGCGTGCCGGTGGCGGGCAAGACGGGGACCACCAACGACAACGCCGACGTGTGGTTCGTGGGGATGACCCCCGAGCTGGTGGCCGGGGTGTGGCTGGGGTTCGACGTCCCCGCCCCCATCGCCCCGGGGGCCGCGGGGGGGACGCTCGCTGCCCCCATCGCGGCGCGCGTGCTGGCCGACGCCTACGCCGGGCGCATCCCCGCCGCATGGCAGCCGCCCCCCGGGCTGGTGGCGGTGGAGATGGACCGGGCGCGCGGCATCCCCGCCACCGCGCTCACGCCGGCGGGGGAGCGCCACCTGGAGTGGTTCCTCCCCGGCACCGAGCCCGCCGCCCCCGGGTGGCCCTGGCGCCTCTTCCGCGTGGGACCGGTGGGCGGCGGTCCGTGAGCGCGCGGGCGGGCGCTCCCCCGGGGGGGGCAGGGCCCCTCAACTACCACCACCTGCGGCTGTTCTGGATGGTGGCGCGCGAGGGGAGCGTCACCCGCGCCGCCGCGCAGCTGCACATGGCCCAGTCGTCGGTGAGCGGACAGCTGCGCACCCTCGAGCGCGCCCTCGGGCTGACGCTGCTGGAACGCCGCGGCCGCCAGCTGGTGCTGACCGCGGCCGGGGAGCTGGTGCAGCGCCACGCCGACGAGATCTTCGCCGCGGGACAGGAGTTGGAGGCCGCCCTGCGCGGCGCCGAGGTGGCGCCCGGACGCCCGCGCCGCTTCACCGTGGGGGTGTCGGACGCGCTCCCCAAGCTCACCACGGTGCGGCTCCTCGCCCCCGCCCTCGCCGTCCCGGACGCCCCGCTCCAGCTGGTGCTGCGCATCGACAAGACGCCGCGGCTGGTGGGGGAGCTGGCCACCCACGCGCTGGACCTGGTGCTGGCCGACGCGCCGGTGGCCCCCACGCTGCGCGTGCGCACCTACAGCCACCTCCTCGGCGAGACCGACGTGACGGTGTTCGCCGTGCCCGCGCAGGCGCGGCGGCTGCGGGCCGGCTTCCCGGGGTCGCTGGCCGGCGCCCCCATGCTGCTGCAGGCCGAGCCGACCATGCTGCGCCGGTCGCTCGACCACTGGTGCGCCGCCACGGGGATCGTTCCGCGCGTGGTGGCGGAGGTGGAGGACCTGGCGCTCCTGCAGGCGCTGGGGGGCGAGGGGCTGGGGTGCTTTGCCGCGCCCACGGTGGTGGCCGACGCCATCGAGCGGGGCTACGGCGTGCGCGCCGTCGGGCGGCTCCCCGAGGTGCGCGAGCGGTTCTACGCCATCACCACCGAACGGCGATTGGTGCACCCCGCGGTCGCGGCCATCGCCGGGGCGGCGCGCACGACGCTCACCCGTCCGCGCCCGCGCACCCCACCTGCATCGAAAAAATCGAAGAATTGACGCGAAACATTGTATTTTGCGGGGAATACAGGACGGGTTAGCGTCCGCGAACCCCGCCCCGACCGGGAGGGGCGCCACGCCAGCCCCCGATCGCATGACCGACCCCGTCCGGGCCAATCTCCTCTCGCCCGTCACCCTCAGCTTCGCCCTCGGAGTGGCCGCGCGCCTCGTGCGCAGCGAGTTCGCCATCCCCAAGGAGATGTACGCCGGCATCTCGGTGTACCTCCTGTTCGCCCTCGGCCTCCACGGCGGCGTCGAGCTGGCCACGAGCTCCGTGGGGGAGATCTTCCTGCCAGCCGTCGCCACCGTGGGCATCGGCCTGGCGGTCCCCGCCCTCTGCTACCTGCTCCTGCGGGCCGTCGGCCGCTTCGGCATCGCCGACGCCGCCGGCATCGCGGCGCACTACGGCTCCGTCTCCGCCGTCACCTACATCGCCGCCGACCAGTTCCTCCGCGGCGCCGGCGTGCCGGTGGAGGGGTACATGCCCACGCTGCTCACCCTGCTGGAGAGCCCCGGCATCCACCTCGCGCTGGCCATCGGCGCCTTTGGCATCGCCAAGGAAGGGGCCGCGGCGCAGGCGGCCGCCCGCACCCCGTCGGCGGCCGCCATGGGGCGCGCGGGGATCCTCCTGGACGGCGATCACGAGCACGACCCCGCCGCCGACGGCCATGCGCTCGACTGGAAGGCCACGCTGCACGAGATCCTCACCGCCCGCACCATGATCCTGCTGGTGGGCGGGCTCATCATCGGCGCGCTGTTCGGCGAGGCCGGCTGGGCGCCCATCGCTCCCTTCTTCGACACCGCCTCGCCGGTGTTCAAGGGCGTGCTCTGCCTGTTCCTGCTGGAGATGGGGCTGCTGGCGGGCGAGCGGCTCGGGGACCTCAGGACGGTTGGCCCGTTCCTCTTCGCCTTCGGCATCGGCTTCCCCCTCGTCGCCGGGTCGCTGGGGGTGCTGGTGGGGAGCTGGGCGGGGCTCTCCACGGGCGGCGCCGCCCTGCTGGGTGCCATGGCCGCCTCGGCGTCGTACATCGCCGCCCCTCCGGCCGTGCGCGTCACCCTGCCGCAGGCCAATCCCACCTACTCGCTGACCCTCGCGCTGGTGATCACCTTTCCCTTCAACCTCCTGGTGGGGATCCCGCTCTACCTGAAGGTGGCCCAGGCCCTCTCCCCCTGACCCCGCCCACGATGACGTGCGCCCGCGCCCGCTCCTGCCTGTTCGCGCTTGCCCTGGTCCCCTTGGCCGCCGGCTCGGCGGCGGCGCAGGAGGCGGCCACCGACTGGGTCACCCGCGAGCAGGACGCGCTGTGGACCGGGATCGTCGCCGAGCAGCAGGTCACCGATCGCGTGGCGCTCTGGTTCGACGGCTCGTGGCGGCGCATGGGGCTGGGCGCGCGTCCCCAGCAGCTCCTGCTGCGTCCCGGGGTGCTGGTGACCGTGGCCCCCGGGGTCAAGGTGGGGGCGGGGTACACCTGGGTGGCCACGGCGCCCTACGGCCGCCTCCCCATCGCGCACCCCACCCGGGAGCACCGCAGCTGGGTGGACCTGCAGCTGGCCCACGCCGCCGGACGCGTGGGGGCCACCCATCGCTTTCGCCTGGAGCAGCGGTGGGTGCATCCGGTGGCCAACGACACCGCCGGCCCCGCGGTCTACAGCAACCGCATCCGCTACCGGGCGCGCGGCACCCTGCCGCTCTCGCGCCTCGCCCTCCACGGCAAGCCCGTCACCGCCTTCGCCTGGAACGAGCTGCTCATGCCCCTGGGAGGGCGGGCCCAGCAGTTCACCATCGGGCAGAACCGCGCCACCGTGGGGGTGGCGCTCCCCCTGTCGCACGCCACCAAGGTGGAGCTGGCGTACATGAACCTCTACAACGCCTTCCCCGCGCGGCGGGCCAATGAGGTGAATCACACCCTGTGGCTCTCCTGGCACTACACCGGGGAACGCCGCCGCCGCTGAACCCCGCGGCCGGCGACGGCCGACGGGCCGGGGTCACACCCCGGCCAGCGCCTCCCGCCCCGCGCTCCCCGGCGTGCGCGCGCCGGCCCCATCCTCGGCAGCGCTCCCGCCCACCGCCGGCACCAGCGCAATCGCCAGCACCTCGCGCAGCGTCTCCACGGGGTGGAAGCGCATCGTCTCGCGCACGTCCGCCGGCACGTCCTCCAGGTCCGCCTCGTTGGCCTTGGGGAGGATCACCGTGGTGATCCCCGCCCGGTGCGCCCCCAGCACCTTCTCCTTCACCCCGCCAATGGGGAGCACGCGCCCGCGCAGCGTGATCTCCCCCGTCATCGCCACGTCACGCCGCACCGGCCGGTGGGCCATCTCGCTCACCAGCGCCGTGGCGATCGCTATCCCGGCGCTGGGTCCGTCCTTGGGGATCGCCCCCGCGGGCACGTGGATGTGCGCCTCGCTGGCGTCCGCCGCCCGCGCCGCCGGAATCCCCAGCGCGTCGGTGTTGTTGGTGGCGTAGGTCAGCGCCGCGCGGGCGCTCTCCTTCATCACGTCCCCCAGCTGCCCGGTGAGGATGAGCGTGATCGGGCCCACCCGCACGGTGGTCCCCTCCTCCGACGGCACCACGCGCGCCGGCGCCCCCCGCCGGATGCTCGCCTCCACGAACATGATGTCCCCGCCCATGGGCGTGTAGTACATCCCCGTGGAGATCCCCACCTCGTCGTGCGCGGCCGCGCGCTCGGGGTGCACCTTGGGGCGCCCCAGCAGCTCCCGCACCTCCTCCGACGAAATCACCTTGTCGGCGAGGGCCCGCTCGTTCCCGGTGGCCACCTGCCGCGCCACCTTGCGCGCCACCGCGCCCAAGCGCTGCTCCAGCTGCCGTACGCCGCTCTCGCGCGTGTACTCGCTGATCACCTTCATCACCGCGTCCTCGGCGAACGCCAGCTCCCGCCCGCCCAGCCCCGACTCCTCCAGCTGCCGGGGGATCAGGTACCGCGTGGCAATCGCCGCCTTCTCCCGCTCCGTGTAGCCGCTGAACTCCACCACCTCCATGCGGTCCAGCAGCGGCCCCGGGATGTGCTGGATGAAGTTGGAGGTGGCGATGAACAGCACCTCGCTGAGGTCGAAGGGGACGCCCAGGTAGTGGTCGGTGAACGAATCGTTCTGCGCCGGGTCCAGCACCTCCAGCAGCGCGCTGGCCGGGTTCCCCTGGAACGACTGCCCCAGCTTGTCCACCTCATCCAGCAGGAACACCGGGTTCTTGGTGCCGGCCTGCTTCATCCCCTGGATGATCCGCCCGGGGAGCGCCCCCACGTAGGTGCGCCGGTGCCCGCGGATGTCCGCCTCGTCGCGCGCGCCCCCCAGCGCCACCCGCACGTACTGGCGCCCCAGCGCCCGCGCGATGGACTTGGCGATGCTCGTCTTCCCCACCCCCGGCGGGCCGTTGAACAGCAGGATCGGCCCCCGCGCCATGGCGCGCGCCTTGGCCTCCCCCGGGGCGGGCGCGGGCCCCTCCTCCGCCACGCCGCCGTCGGCCGCCGGCGGCGTCACCCGGGCCGCCTCGGCCGCCTCCGCCGCCTGCCGCGCGTGCAGCTGCCGCACCGCCAGGAACTCCAGCACCCGGTCCTTCACGTCGGCCAGCCCGTAATGGTCCTCGTCCAGCACCGTCGCCGCCCGCGGCAGGTCCAGCTGGTCGTCCGACCGCTTCGACCACGGCAGCTCGGCGATCCACTCCAGGTAGGTGCGGATCACCTGCGCCTCCATCGACTCGCGCCCGGCGCGCTCCAGCCGTCCCAGCTCGCGCTCCACCTCCGCCCGCGCCTCCTTGGGGAGCTCCAGCGCCGTCAGCTTCTCCCGCAGCGCCGCGATCTCCTTGGACTGGTCGTCGTCCCCCAGCTCCTTCTGGATCGCCTTGAGCTGCTCGCGCAGGAACATCTCTCGCTGGCGCTCCCCCAGCTCCTCCTGCACCTGCGTCTTGATGTCCTCCTGCGCTTCCAGCAGCCCGATCTGCCGCTGCACGTGCACCAGCACCCGCCGCAGCCGCTCCTCCACGCTGAGCGTCTCCAGCAGCCCCTGCTTCTCCGGCACGGGGAGCTCGATGTAGCCGGCCACCAGGTCGGCAAAGCGCCCGGCCTCGTGCACCGAGTCCAGCACCTGGCGCACCACCTCCTCGGGGAGCCCCCGCTTCTCCCCCAGCTCGGCGGCCCGCTCGCGCGCCTCCTTGTGCAGCGCCTCAAACGCCGGGTCGGCGGCGTCCAGCGGCATCATCTCCTCCGCCTCCACCACCACCGCGGTCATGTGCCCGTCCTGCTCGCCGTAGTGCAGCGCGGTGGCGCGCTGCTCCCCCTGCAGCAGCAGTTGCACCCCCCCGAGCCCCCGCTGCACCTGGCCGATCTTGGCGATCACCCCGGTGACGTACAGGATGTCGGCGCTGGGTTCGTCGGCGTTGTCGCGCTGCGCCACGGCGAACACGGTCCGGTCCCCCTTGAGCGCCGTCTCGATGGCGCGCAGGGTGCCGGGACGCCCGGCCGAGATCGGCACGGTGAGCCCGGGGAAGATGACGGTCCCCCGCAGGGGAAGGACGGGGAGGGTCTGGCGATGGCCCATGACGCGGATTCCTGGTAGGGGAAGGACAGGTGAACCCGATGCGGCAGGATTCGGGCCGCCCCATCCCCGCCATCCCGGCAGCTTCGGAGGTGCCCCCTGCAACTTTTCCCTGACCTCCTGACGTACGGCCTGCCAATCCCGTACGGGATGCCAGGTGCGCGTACCGGTTCGTCCCAGCCCAACGACAGGATGGGCAGGGTGTCGGCGCATCGTCCCTGGTGCTAGGCTTCATGGTCCCTTTGCCCTCCCATCCACCCGTTCCGTGCCCGACCCCGTCGCCCCTTCCGGTGAGGACGCGGAACTCCGCGCCCTGGTAGAGCAGGCCCTGCAGGCCACCTACGAGCTGGGGGCCGAGATCGGGCGCGGCGGCATGGGGATCGTCTACCGGGCCCGCGATCGCCGCCTCAAGCGCCCGGTCGCCATCAAGCTGCTCCCCCCCGAGCTGTCCTATCGGCGGGATGTGCGCACCCGGTTCCTTCGCGAGGCGGAGACCGCGGCCCAGCTCAGCCATCCCAACATCGTCCCCATCTACTCGGTGGACGAGATCGGGAGCCTGGTGTTCTTCGTCATGGCGCTGGTGGATGGCGACAACGTGGCGCGCCAGCTGCAGCAGCGCGGGGTGCTCCCGGTGGACCAGGTGCGCCGGTGGCTGGTGGAGATGAGCGAGGCGCTGGCCTATGCCCATGCGCGCGGCGTGATCCACCGCGACATCAAGCCCGACAACATCCTGGTGGACGCCATCGACGGGCGGGCGGTGGTCACCGACTTCGGCATCGCCCGGGCCGCCACCGAGGGGGGCGACACGGCCCGCCTCACGGCCACCGGCATGGCCATCGGCACCCCGGCCTACATGTCCCCCGAGCAGGCCTCCGGCGACCGGGACGTGGATGCCCGCAGCGACCTGTACTCGCTGGGGGTGGTGGCGTACCAGATGCTGTGCGGGCAGCCCCCCTTCACGGCGGGCACCATGCCGGCGCTGCTGGTCAAGCACCTGGCCGAGACGCCGGTGCCGGTGGCCGAACGTCGCCCCGACACGCCCCCCGACCTGGCCGCGCTGGTCATGCGGCTGCTGGAAAAGAACCCGGACCACCGGGTGCAGCAGGCCAGCGAGGTGGCGCAAGCGGTACGCAGCGGGACTGCGCCGCTTCCGCGGGTCACCTCGTCGGCGACGGCACGCTCCCCCATTCCGCTGGACGGCTCCCCCATTGGCGGGATGTCGCTGACGGGGGCGGCGGCATCGCCCGCTCCGCCGGCGTATCAACCTCCGGCCTACCAACCCCCGGCCTACCAACCGCCCGCCTACACGGCCAACACGGGCGTGCTCCCGGCGGCAGGGGGCGGATTTCCGACGGCCCCCGTCCTGGCGCCGGCGGTGTCGGGCCCCACCCCGGTGGAGGTGGCGCGCTGGGAAGCCCCGCCGGTGGTCCGGTTCCGCAAGAAGCTGGGGCCGTATCTCATCGTGAACAGCGTCATCCTGGTGCTGTCGCTGCTCGGGGGGATGGACCTCCTGGGGGTGACCGCCATCTGGACCATCGTGCTGGCGTTCAACTATTCCAAGCTGTGGACCGAGGGGTTCGACTGGCGGGACGTGCTGCGCCAGGCGCGCGATCGGGAGTTGGGGGACATTCTCAACGACTTCGGGGAGGAGTTGGAGGCCACGTTCAGCCAGAAGAAGCGCGACCAGCTGCGGGCGCGCGGTCATTATGGCAGCGGCCACCCGCGCACGCGTGATCCCCTCCCCCTGTCGGTGCCGTCGGTGGCGCTCCCCGCGCCCGGCACGGCCCCCGATGCCATGCTGGCCGCGCTGGCGCCCCCGGTGCAGGACGCCGTCCGGCAGCTGCGCATGGCGCAGGCCGAGGCGGCCCGCCTGTACGCCGCCATCCCGCAGGGGAAGCGGCGCGGCACCGCCGACCCGCGCGATGTGGCCCCGGTGGTGCATGCGGGGGTGGCGGCGGTGGTGCGGGAATTGGCGGCCGACGCGGGACGCGACCTGGCGGCCGCCCTGGCGCCGGTGGAGGCGGAGATCGCCGCGCTGGAAGCCCAGGCCAACCCCATGGAGGCCGCTGCCAGCGAGTCGCGGGTGCGGCGCCTGGCGCAGCTGCGCCGCGACAAGCGGGCGCTGCGCGATGTGCTCGATCGCCAGGGGCATCGGCTGCGGCAGCTGCGCGCCTGCACCGCCACGCTGGACGGGATCCGTGGGCACCTGGTGGGGTGGCAGGCCGGGACCGGCGCCGAGGCGGAGGCGCACGCCGATGCGCTGGTGGCGCTGGTCGTGCAGGCCGCAGAGGAGGCGGCCGCGCTGTCGCGTCCCCTGCCAGCCGCCACTGCCTCCGCCTGAGGACCCCCATGGGCGACGCCCCCGACATTCGTCTCCTGCGCGACCGGGTCGCCGAGGCGCTGGGCGCGCAGTACCGCCTGGGGGCCGTGCTGGGGCGCGGCGGGATGGCGGTGGTGTTTGCCGCCGAAGACGTGCGGCTGCAGCGGCCGGTGGCGCTCAAGGTGCTCCCCCCCGACCTGGCGGTGCGCACCGAGGTGCGCGAACGGTTCGTGCGCGAGGCGCAGGTGGCGGCGCGCCTCAACCATCCGCACATCGTGGCCATCTATGCGGTGCACGAGACGCCGCAGCTGGTGTGCTTTGCCATGGCCCAGGTCACCGGGGAGACGCTGGCCGAGCGGCTGCGGCGTGAGCCGCGGCTGCCCTGGGGGGAGGTGGCGTCGCTCCTGGAACAGGTGGCCGATGCGCTGGCCTACGCGCACGCCGCTGGCGTGGTGCACCGCGACATCAAGCCCGACAACGTGCTGCTGGATCGGGGCACCGGCCGCGCCCTGGTCACCGACTTCGGGATCGCGCGGGCCGCGCAGGAGGGGAACCGCCTCACGCAGACCGGCATCGCCATGGGGACCCCCTCGTTCATGAGCCCCGAGCAGGCCACCGGCGACCGGGAGGTGGACGGCCGCAGCGACCTGTACGGGCTGGGGGTGGTGGGGTATGTGCTGCTTACCGGGGCGCTCCCCTTCGAGGCGCCCAACACGCCCGCGCTGCTGCTCAAGCATGTGAGCGAGCCGTTCCTGCCGGTGCACGGGCGCCGCCCCGAGGTGCCGGCGGCGCTGGCCGCGGTGGTGGAACGGTGCCTGGCCAAGCGCCCCGACGAGCGGTTCCCGCATGCGCTGGCGCTGCGCGACACGCTGCGGCGGATGCAGCGGGACGGGTCGCTGGCGGAGACGCGTCCGGGGTCCCCCCAGGCGCACGCCATGGTGCCCCGGCCTGTGCCCGCGTCCGTGCCCGCACCGGTTCCCGGCGCCGTGCCGGTGGCGCCCCCCGTCCCCGCTCCGTCCCCGGCGGGTGGCGGCAAGCCCGGCCATCGGCATGAGGACTGGGCGCCGGTGCCCGCGGCGCCGGTGCCCGCCGCGCCGCCGGCTCCGTGGGGGCGCACCGCGGGGGCCCCTGTGTCGTCACCGGCCGATGAGGCGGGGGCGGTGGAGCGCCGGCAGCGGCGTGTGCGGAAGTTCCGGGCGGAGGCGGCCCGCTCCGGGGTGCTGCTGCTCTTCCTGGGCGCGCTCAACGTGATGACCTCCGGCTATCCCTGGGTGCTGTGGGTGCTGTTCGGGCTGGTCATGTCGCTGTTGAGCCGCTTCCAGAAGCTCCACGAAGACGGGGTGGGATGGCGGGAGGTGCTGGGGCGGCCGGCCGCCGCCTCTCGCGGGGCCCTCCCCCCGGCCGACACCCGGGCGGCCCGTCGCCAGGCCCGGCTGGCCCAGGTGGCCGGCCCCGAGGTGCTCGCCTCGGCGCTGGGGCCGCTGGTGCGCACCGCCGTGGACGACCGGCTGGCGCTGGCCGATGTGGCCGCCACCCTCTCCCCCAGTGATCGCGCCCAGGTGCCGGAGCTGGATGACACCGCCGATGCGCTGCTCAACCGGATCGGGGTGCTGGCCAGCGGGCTGGAGCGGTTGGAGCGCGACCTCCCAGCCGACCTGACGCCGTCGGCGCCGCCGGCGGGCGCCTCCGCCGAGCAGGCGGCGCTGGTGGCCCGGCAGCAGGCGGCGCTGGCGGCGCTGGCCACGCGGCGCGACGAGATGCGCCACGAGCTGGACCGGGCGGCGCTGGCGCTGCGCACGCTGCGCGTGGATCTGGTCACGCTGCGCACCATGGGGATGGGGGCCGCGCTGGCCGATGGCGCCGGCGCCACGCAGGAGGTGCGGGCGCTGTCGCAGGCCGTGGGGCGCGCGGTGGAGGCGGCCGACGAGGTGCGGAAGCTGTAGCGCGCGGCGGCGTCGTGGCGACGCCGCCGTGGATCAGGGCGTCGTCAGGCGTCCCACAGTTCGTGCCGCGGGTCCGGCGGGATCTCCCGGACCGCCTCCAACCCCGGCGGCGTCGCCGGGAGCGGCACCCGCAGCGTCCCGATGAAGCGCGGCACGGCGGCCGGCGGCATGGGGCGGCTGAAGTGGAATCCCTGCCCCAGGTCGCACCCGGCGCGCCGCAGGAAGCGGCGCTGCAGCTCCTCCTCGATCCCCTCGGCCACCACGTCCGCCGACAGCGACCGCGCCAGCCCGATGATCGTGCGCACGAAGGCGGCGTCGCGGTCGCCCCCCGTCACCCGCTGCACGAACGACCGGTCGATCTTGAGCTCGTCCACCGGGAAGTACTGCAGGTGCCCCAGCGACGAGTACCCCGTGCCGAAGTCGTCGATGGCGATGCGCACCCCGACGGCGCGCAGCGACTCCAGCGTGTGCAGCGCCTCCTCGCGCGCCCGGGTCACGTCGCTCTCCGTGATCTCCAGCACCAGCCGCGACGGGGGGAGCCCCGACGAGGCCAGCGCCTCCCGCACGTGGTCCGCGAACTCCTCGCTGTCCAGCTGCCGCGCGGCCACGTTGACGCTCACGCTGGGCGTCGTGCCGTCGGGGCAGCGGGGCCACGTCACGGCCTGCCGGCAGGCCTCCTGCAGCACCCACCGCCCCAGCGCCACGATCAGCCCGGTCTCCTCCGCGATGGGGATGAACTGCGACGGCATCACCCACCCGCGGCGCGGATGGTTCCAGCGCAGCAGCGCCTCGAACCCCTTCACGCTGCCGCGTTCGATGTGCACCAGCGGCTGGTACTCCAGGCAGAACTCCCCCAGCTCCATCCCCGCGCGCAGGTCCGACTCGAGCTCTAGCCACTCCACCGCCTCGCGGTGCATGGCCGGGTCGTAGATGCGCACGCACCCCTTCCCGGCCGCCTTGGCGGCGTACATCGCCATGTCGGCGTTGCGCAGCACCGACTCCTCGTCATCCCCCGAGTCGGCCACCGCCAGCCCGATGCTCACCCCCACGGTGAGTTCGCGCCCGGCCACGGGGATGGGAAGCGCCAGCAACCCCAACAGCCGCTCGGCCAGCACGAAGGGATCCTCCGTGGGGGCGAGGTCCTCCAGGATGACGACGAACTCGTCGCCCCCCAGGCGCGCCACGGTCTCGCCGCTGCGCACGGAGGCCGACAGCCGCCGCCCCACCACGCGAAGGAGTTCGTCCCCCGCCGCGTGCCCCAGCGAGTCGTTCACCCGCTTGAAGCCGTCCAGGTCGAGGAGCAGCACCGCCACGCGGGCGTGGGTGCGGTGGCGCCGTTCCAGCGCGTGCGCCAGCCGGTCGCGGAACAGCGCCCGGTTGGGGAGCGCGGTGAGGTCGTCCTCGAACGCCTGGCGGATGAGGGCGGCTTCCATGCGCTTGCGCTCGGTGACGTCCTGGATGAGCGCCATCAGGCAGGGGTCGCCCCCGTGCGCCACGAGCGACAGCGTCAGCTCCCCCACCAGCAGCCGCCCATCGGCATGCCGGAACCGCCGCTCCACGGTGACCGCTTCCCGCGCCCCGGAGCGGAGCTCCCGCACCAGGTCGGCGGCGGCCTCCACGTCCTCGGCCGGCGAAAACGCCGCCGCCTGCCGCCCCACGACCTCCGCGGTGCCGTACCCCAGCAACTCGCTGAAGGCCGGGTTGGCCTCCACGACGGTCCCGTCCAGCGTGCTCAGGTAGATGGCAATCCCGGCATGCTCGAAGATGGCGCGGAAGTGCGCCTCGCTGGCGCGCATGCGGTCCAGCCGCGTCTGCAGCTCGCGGGAGAGCTCGCCCATGGCCACCTCGCCCAGCTCGCGCTCGCGATCGTGGTCGTGCAGCAGGGCGCTGCACGCCGCCAGCACGCGCTGCAGCGTGTCCGGCACCGGGGCCTCGCCGTGGTGCCGGCGCAGGTAGCGCGCCAACGCCGGGTGCAGCGAGGCATGCAGCGCCGTCATGCGGGGGCCCGTTCGGTGAAGGCGGTCACGGTCATCGTCTGGTTGTGCAGCACGGCCCGCTGGTGCTCCCGGCCGTCCGAGGGCGGGGCCACCTCGCCGTTGCTGTAGAACCCCACGACGGTGGCCTCCGCCAACGCATGCGCCACCTCCTCCAGCTCCTCCTCCACCCGGCTGCGCATCACCGCCCGGCGCCCGATGCAGGAGACGCACAGCGCCAGCACTGGTGCCCCGGTCTCCACCCCCTGCCGTGCCAGTGCCGCCGCGGCACCCGCCCCGTCAATGAGCCGGTCCGTGGTGGTGCGCATCAGCCGCACGGTGCTCCCGTGCGGAATGTCCCCCGCAAAGCGCATCGAGCCGCTCCCCTCGTCGATCGAGAGGATGGTGCGCACGGCCACCGGCCCGTCGGGGATGGTGCGCACCGCCAGCGGGAACAGGAGGGCGCTGCCGGGGAGCTCCGCCGCGAAGTCCCCGAGGAAGCGCTTGTAGACGTCCAGGGCGGGCTCTCCATCCAGCTCGAACACCTCGGCCACGCCGGCCCGGGTTACGGTGCGCTCGGGCCCGAAGAAGTCCCACCCCCCCACGGAACCGGTCCCCACCGCCAGCTGCTCCCCCGCCAGCCCCACGGCGACCAGCTGTCCCTGCGCCGGCGGGGCATCCAGCCCCACGGCGCACGCGCTCAGCGCCAGGCCGTTCGAGGCCAGCCCCCCGCTCACCCCCACCCCGGCGGGGAGCTCGGCGTTGAGCGCCTCGAGAAACGCCGCCGCGTTGAACGACAGCCCCTCGGCGAAGAGCAGGACGTGGCGCAGCCCCGCGAGGTCGCGCAGCTGCTCCCCCAGGGCGTGTCCGCAGGCGGCGCTGCCGGCCGTGGTGACGCCGTCCAGCAGCACCGGGTGCACGGTGGTGGACGCGAAGTGCACGGCGGTGACGACCACCACCTCATCGTCCACGGTGGCCTCGGCGATCTGCCCCCCCCCGGAGCAGTAGACATGGCGTGCCCGCGGCGCGGCCGCGCGCAGGGCGTCAAACCAGCTGGGCGGCGGCGCCGTGGCGGGGCCGAAGCTGAGGACCAGCTGTGCGTTGGCGGCCACGGGGCCGGCGACCGGGGCAGACCAGCCGGCGGAGGGGGTCCAGCGCCAGGTTGCGATGTCCATGGGAGCTCGAATGAAGGGGGACTTGGCGCCGTGAGCGCCGACCCCATCAGACGAGAGTGGTGTGCCCCGGTTACATGGCCCCGGTGCGGGGGGCCACGGGAGTGACACCTCGTTCCATGGCTGGTGCCGAGGCCATCGCGTCGGCGATCACCGCGGCCAGCGCCTCGGGGGCTTCGTGGGGGAGCATCGCGGCGCTCCCGTGCACGGTGTGCACGGCGACCGGCGGCGTCCCGGCGGCGGTGGCGGCCGCCGCCAGGCGCGCGGCGGTCCGGCGTCCGGGACGGTCGGCGTCTCCGGCCACCAGGGTGAGCGGGCAGGGGAGCGGCAGGGGGACCGGTGCCCAGCGGCGCAGCGCCGCCAGCTGGGCCGTCGCCGCTCGGCGCCCCTCCCGCGTGCGAAAGGGGAGCAGGTGCTGGTCCAGCGTCCGCGCCCCCTGGGCGCGGTGCACGAAGTCCGGCAGCAGCGCCGCGTGCAGCGCCGAGGCCAGCCAGCCGGGGGGGAGGTGCCGCAGCAGGGGGGCCGCCAGCGCCACGCGGCGCAGGCGCGGCGCGTGGGGGGCGTCCAGCAGGCGGGGGGCGACAGCCACCACCTGCGCCACGGCGTCCGGATGCGTGTGGGCGAGGGTGGCCGCCACGGCGGCCCCCAGGTCGTGCCCCACCAGGGTGGCCTGCTCCACCCCCAGCACCCGCAGCAACGCCCCCACCAGGGCGGCGTGGTGCGCCACGGTGGGGGCGTGCGGGGCCGGCGGATCAGAGCGACCGTGGCCGGCCAGGTCCACCAGCAGGACGCGGTGCCCGGCCGGGAGGCGCGGTACCACCGCCTCCCACAGGTGGGAGGCGGTGAAGGCGCCGTGCAGCAGCACCACGGGGGAGCCACGGCCGCGGGTACCCGCGGCGTGGCAGTGGAGCCGCACCCCGTCGCAATCGACGAATTCGCCGCGCACGACGGGGGCGGTGGCGCGGGTGGTTAGCGGAGGCCGCCGCCGCGCCGCTGCATCATGGCCTCGCGGTTCTTGTCGAAGATCGCCGCCTGCTCGGGGGTGAGGAGCGCCTTGATCGCCTTGGCCTCCGCGTTCTGCATCTCCATCATCTGCTGCATCATCGCCTGGCGGTCTCCGCCGCCGCCGCCCTGCATCATCTCCATCCGCTTGGTGCGGGTGGCGGCCTGGATGGTGTCGATCTTGGCGCTCTGCTCGGGGGTGAGGGTGATCCCCTCGAACATGCGGGCCCGCATCTGGGCCTGGCGCTCGGCGGCGTTGGCGCCGCCGCCCATCCCGCCGCCCATGCCGCGCTGTGCGGAGGCGACCGCGGGGAGGGTGAGCGCCAGCAGGGCCGCGGCCAGGGAGAGGCGAAGGGTGGTCTTCATCGACGGAGTCCTCGGAATCGGATGGGACGAGCCTGGGCGGGCGCCCAGCCTCTGGGTCATGCCGGTGGACGTCCCGGCAGCTGCCGCGTTAAGCACCCGGGCGGAGGCCGGGGCGCAACGGGCTGCCCCAGCAACGCGGCGGTGCCGCCCACCGTTGCGCCGGCCTGCCACAGCGGAATGTCGGGGGGGGCGCGCAGGCGCGGAAGGGGCGCACTAGCTTCCGCCCATGCTGCGCTGGCTCTTCCTGGCAACCCTCTCGGCCATCCTCCTGCTGCAACTGCGCGGGCTGGATGAACCCCTCCGCACTCCCGATACCCCGCAGGGGATCGTGGGGTTCGAACTGGCCGCCACCCGGACGGAGGCCGCCCGGATGCTGGCCGCGTGGCGGTCGGCCGGGGTGCTGGAGGCCGCCAAGGTGAGCCTGGGGGTGGACATGGGGTTCCTGCTGGCCTACCCGTTTTTCCTGCGCAGCACCGTGGGGCTGCTGCGGCGGCGGGTGCGCGCGGGGCGTCTGGCCCGGGGGGGCGACCTGCTGGCGCGCGCCGTGCTCGCGTGCATCCCGCTGGACCTGGTGGAGAACCTGCTGCTGTGGCGGATGGTGGACGGGGGGGCCACGGCATGGGGGGCGGGGGCGGCGGCCGCGTGTGCCGGCGTCAAGTTCCTGCTGGTGGCCGCCGCTGCCGGGTGGTCCCTGGTGGCGCTGGTGGCGGGGTGGCGGGGGCGGCGCCCGGTGGGATGAATCGGGCATCCCCGGGGACGGCGCGCGTGCGTTATCTTTCGGGGATACCATGACAGACATCGCGACCGACACCACGACGCCCTCCGCTCCCGCCGTCGGCGAGCCCGCCGACGCCCCCGTCCCCACCTTTGCCGAACTGGGGCTGGCCCCCGCGCTGCTGACAGCGCTGCAGGAGGCCGGCTACGAGAAGCCCACCCCCATCCAGCGCGAGGCCATTCCGCTGGCGCTGGCCGGGCGGGACCTCATCGGGCTGGCGCAGACGGGCACCGGCAAGACCGCCAGCTTCACCCTCCCCATGGTCCAGCGGCTGCTGGGCGGCCCCCGGCGCACCCGGGTGCTGGTGCTCACCCCCACCCGCGAGCTGTGCCTGCAGGTGGAGGAGAGCGTGCGGAAGTACTCCAAGCACGCGCCGGTGGGGGTGATCCCCGTGTACGGCGGCGTGGGGTACGAGCCGCAGGAGCGGGCGTTGCGCAACGGCGTGGACGTGGTGGTGGCCACCCCGGGGCGGCTGCTGGACCACCTCGAGAAGCGCAACGTGGACTTCAGCTACCTCGAGACGCTGGTGCTGGACGAGGCGGACCGGATGCTGGACATGGGGTTCGCGCCGCAGATCAACCGCATCGTGGAGCAGATCCCGCGGTGGCGGCAGACGCTGCTGTTCAGCGCGACGATGCCCCCCGAGGTGGAGGCGCTGGCGCGCAAGTACCTGCGCAAGCCGGTGGTGGTGCAGGTGGGGCGCCGGTCGTCGGCGGCCACCACGGTCACCCACGCCGTGTACCCGGTGCCGCGCCATCGCAAGGGCGACCTGCTGGTGCACCTGCTGCGCGCGCACCCCAGCGAGACGGTGCTGGTGTTCACGCGCACCAAGAGCGGTGCCGACCGCGTGGTGGACGACCTGCGGCGCGCCGGGATCGAGGCGGGGGCCATGCACGCCGACAAGTCGCAGAAGGAGCGGGTGCAGGCGCTGGAGGACTTCAAGTCGGGGGCGCTGCGGGTGCTGGTGGCCACCGACATCGCGCAGCGCGGGCTGGACATCTCCGGCATCACGCACGTGATCAACTTCGACGTGCCGCAGCAGGCCGAGGACTACGTGCACCGCATCGGGCGCACGGGGCGGGCGGCCGCCACCGGGGACGCGTACACGTTCATGTCGGGGGAGGAGATCGGCATGGTGCGCACCATCGAGCGGGTGATCGGGCAGGAGATCCCGCGGGTGAGCGTGCCGGGGTTCGACTTCGGGACCGTGGCCGGCTGAGGCGCGCCGCCGCCTACCCCCCGGCCCGCACCCGCCCGAGGCGGGAGACGGACAGGGTGTCGGCGGCGGCGCCGCGCCGCAGGACGAGGCGCAGGTTGGCGGCGCCCACGCCGAGCCCGTCGGGGCCGTAGGCCAGCGAGTCGCGGGTGGCCTCCAGCGCCACCCCCAGGGGGCGCCACGAGGCGTGGCGCAGCGTGTCGGCCCCGGCGTGCGCCACCAGGCGCGCCTCCGTGGCCTGCACGGTCACCGCCGTGGCGCGCCCGGCGGCCAGCGCATGCCCGCGCGCCAGCGCCAGGAGGGCCGTCGCCTCCTGCCGCGCCACCAGCACCGCCGCCGTGTCCAGCACCTGGGCCGCGGACGGCACGGTCACCCCCAGCACCACCCCCAGCACCGCCAGCACGGTGATGAGCTCGGCCAGGGTGTGGCCGGCACGGGACCGGCGCGCGGGGCGCGGCGGGGTGGGCAAGGCATGGGGAGACATTCCGCATCATGACACGCCGGGCGCGCCGCCACCAACTCGGCGCACCGCCCGCGGGCGCTCCGCACCGCACGTGCCCGACGCTATGTTTCGCCGGTACCCACAACACCCTCGACCGATTCACACTGACATGCGGATTGCGATTTCCACCGGGGGCGGTGACGCCCCCGGCCTCAACGCGGTCATCCGGGCCGCGGTGCTTTCGGCGCGCTCGCGCGGCTGGGACGTCCTGGGCATCAAGCGCGGCTTTGCCGGGCTGCTGGGGGAGGACGAAGTGGTCCCCCTCAACGAGCAGAGCGTGCGGGGCATCGCCAGCCTGGGCGGCACGATCCTGCGCACGACCAACCGCGGCTCCCCGTTCGCCTACCCGGTGCAGCGCCCCGACGGCAGCTGGGGCGAGGTGGACCGGTCGGACGAGCTGGTCGAGAACGCGCGCAACCTGGGGATCGAGGCGATCATCTCCATCGGGGGCGACGGCTCGCTCAAGATCGCGCAGCAGCTGGCGGCCAAGGGCGTGCGCGTGGTGAGCGTCCCCAAGACGATCGACAACGACGTGGCGTGCACGATCACCACCTTCGGCTTCGACACGGCGGTGACCACCGCCATGGAGGCGCTGGACAAGCTGCACACCACGGCCGAGTCGCACGACCGGGTGATGGTGCTGGAGGTCATGGGGCGCGACGCGGGGTTCATCGCGCTGCATGCCGGGGTGGCGGGGGATGCCGACGTCATCCTGCTCCCGGAGATCGAGTGGGAGCTGGACAAGGTGTGCGAGAAGATCCTGAGCCGGGACGCCTCGGGGAAGCGGTTCAGCATCGTGGTGGTGGCCGAGGGGGCGCGCCCCAAGGGGGGCGAGGCGTCGATCATCGGCGCGTCGCTTCCCGGGCAGGATCGGCGCCTGGGCGGCATTGCCGAGCGGCTGGGCGTGGGGATCCAGAAGGCCACCGGCAAGGAGACGCGGTCGCTGGTGCTGGGGCACCTGCAGCGGGGCGGTTCGCCCACCGGGTACGACCGGCTGCTGGCCACGCGCTTCGGGGCGGCCGCCGTGCAGGCCATCGCCGACCGGAAGTGGGGGCACATGGTGGCGCTGCAGTCGCCCCACCTGGTCACGGTGCCCATCGAGGAGGTGCTGCGCGAGAGCAAGCGGGTGGACCCCGATCACGACATCGTGCAGACGGCCCGCCGCATCGGCATCAGCTTCGGCGACCAGTAGCCCGCGTGGGGGGACGCCCCCGGGGTTGCCTGCCGGGGGCGCCAGCCGTCTCTCCGGTGGCGCCGCCGCCGGGGTGCCCAGCCGTACCCCGGTACCCCGGCGCACTGTCTCGCGCAGGGATCCCCGACCGCCCCATCGGGGTATGGACACCACGTCGCCCCCACAGGGTTTCCCCTCCTCACCCGCTTCCTGGCATGTCACGCGAGGTGCCCGTCATGTCCGCCACCCCCCGCCTGTCGATTCTTCCTGCCGTGCTGCTGGTGCTGATGACCGCAGGCGGCAGCGCGGGGGCGCAGGGGGCGCCACCGGCCGGCGCGGGTGGTCGGATGGAAGGGGAGGGGCGTCCGCAGGACGACGTGCCCAAGGAGCACCTCCCGCCGCCAGGGATGTGCCGCCTGTGGGTGGCGGGGGTGCCGGCGTCGCAGCAGCCCGCCCCCACCGACTGCGCCACGGCGGTCCGCAACCGCCCCGGGAACGCCCGCGTGCTCTACGGCCAGCCGGTCAAGGGGAAGTCGGGGGCGCCACTCCCGGTCAAGGGGTTTGCGCCCACCCCCCGCAAGGGCGCCCCGCTCATCCCCCCCGATCCCGCGCCCCCCGATCCCCGCGGGCGCGAGGCGTGGGAGGCCAAGCGCATCTCCGACCAGCAGCTGCACGGTGATCCGCCGGCGTCCTCCACGCCGGCGTCGTCGTATCCTGGCGGTGCGGTGTCACCGCCAGGGCCCCCGGGGTCATACGGCGGGGCCACCGGCGGCTATGTCACCCCCGGCGGGGCGGTGGTCCCCGCCCCGGTGGGTGATCCCCGCTACTTCAACCAGGGGCCCGGCGTCCGTCCCCCGGGGTTTGGCTCGTCGGTGTGCCTGGACCGCGACGAGGACGGCTGGTGCGACGACCAGCGCTTCGGCCCCCCCACCTGCGTGGACCGCGACAAGGACGGGCGGTGCGACGACCTGCCGGGCTTTGCCGCGCAGGCGTACCCGCAGGTGCTGCCGTCCATGCGGGCGGCCCAGGACGTGCTGCAGGGGCGCCCCAGCACCGAGGTGATGCAGTGGCTGGGGACCAACGAGTTCATCCTGCGCATCCCCGACCAGGGGCGGGGGGGCGTGCCCTGGCGGGCCATCTTCCTGGACCAGCAGGCGGCGCTGCTGCAGGTGTGGACCGACGTGAACCGTGACGGACGTGCCGACCGGGTGGAGATCTTCCGCAACGGCGAGCGGGTGAAGCTGATCCAGCGGTAGGGCGCCGGCTCGGCGACGGCCGGCTCGGCGACGGCCGGCTCGGCGCGCTCCGCTCGCGGGGCCGGGGGGTGTAGCTTTGGGGGTGCGCTCTCCCCGCGACCGCTACCTCCCCATCGACCGCGACGCCTTTGTCGCGGCGGAGCCGCCCACGGGGCGCCTCATCGTCATCGCCCCCACGCGCGCGGCGTGCGAGACCATCGAGCTGGCGGTGGGGCTCACGCTGGACACCTACCTCCAGCGGCATCACGGCGAGGAGCTGCGGGCGCTGGCCGCCGGCGGCGAGGGGTTCGGCATCGTCGCGGGCACCGGCACGGGGAAGACGCTGGCCATCCGCCCCATCGCCGAGACGATCCTGGGGACGACCGCGCTGCGCGTGGGGGTGGTGAACCGCGAGCGCGAGGCCACGCCGGAGACGCCGTCGTGGAACGTGGTCATCGTGACCACCGGCATCGCGCGGCGCTGGTTCCAGGACGGGGACATCCAGCCGCGGGACACGCTGCTGGTGGACGAGATCCACCAGACCAGCGCGGAGCTGGAGCTGTGCCTGGCGCTGGGGAAGCGGGTGGGGTGCCGGTTCATCTGGCTGTCGGCCACCGTGGACCCCACGTTCTACGCGCGCTACCTGGACAGCGCGGCCGTGCTGCAGGTGTCGGCGTTCGACGCGGAGAAGGCGGCCACGGTGCGCGTGGAGCGGCGCGCACCGCTGGCGTTCCTGGACGAGCGGTTCCTGCAGGCGGTGGTGCGGGAGCGGCGCGGGGTGGCGCTGTTCCTCCCCACGCGCGCGGCGGTGGAGGAGGCGGCCGAGTGGGTGCGCACGCGCGCGCCGCGCATCGCGGCGGCGCACTACCACGGCGGCGAGCCGATCCGCGTGATCCGCCCGTTCCTCGAGGGGACGGTGCCCAAGCCGTTCGTGCTGGCGATGACCGCGGCCGGGCAGAGCGCGCTCAACGTGCCGGGGCTGGACACGGTGCTCATCGACGACACGCGCTTCACCAACGTGATCGACCGCGGGCGCAACGTGCTCACGCGGGTGCACCTGGGGGCCAACGAGCTGCTGCAGATGGCGGGGCGCGTGCACGGGCGCGTGGCGGGGGGGCGGGTGTTCATCCTCAGCGACCGCGACATCCGCTTCGAGGCGCTGCGCCCGGTGGACCCCGAGTTCCAGCTGGCGGGGGACAGCGAGCGGGTGGCGCTCACCTGCGCCGGGCTCGGGGTGCGGGCCGACGCGCTGGACCTCCCCGTGCCGCTGGACCGCGCGGCCTACCGGCGCGCGCTGGCGCTGCTGGAGGCGCGCGGGCTGGTGCACGAGGGGCGGCTGACCGCGTACGGGCGTGCCGTGGAGGCGCTCCCCGTGGAGCGGAGCTGGGGGGAGCTGCTGGTGCACGCCGACGACGCGCTGCTCCCCGTGGTGGCGGTCATGAGCGGCATCGAGTCGCTGCACCGGATGACGCGCGACGGGCGCGACCTGGCGGGGGTGGTGGTGCGCGGCAGCGACCACCTCACGGCGTACAACCTGTACGCGGAGGCGTACCGCACGGCGGGGTACATCGGCGCGGTGTACGGGCTGCCGCGGCACCTGTTTGACGCGGAGGCGATTGCCCCGTGGGCCGAGCGGCGCGGGGTGCTGGTGAAGGCGCTGGAGGACGCGGCGCTGGCCATGGCCAGCATCTACCGGTCGCTGGGGGCGCCGCTGCCGGAGACGCTGGCGCCGGCGACGGCGGCCACGCAGCGGGCGTTCACCACGCTGCTGGCCACGCACATGCCCTTCGACCTGGTGCTGGAGGAGCAGACGGTGGACGGGCAGGAGGCGCGGGTGTCGCGCTCGAGCGTGTGCGGCAGCTGGGGCGCGGTGGCGGGGAGCCTGCGCTTCTTTGCCGACCGGTTCGGGATCCCGCGGGCCAGCATCGAGGGCACGCAGCTGCCGCCGGACGTGATCCGCGCGCAGGCGGAGCGCCACCCGCCGGCGCTGGTGCTGGACCTGGAGCGGGGCGGGTGCCCGCTGGTGCGCGAGCGGCGCGTGACGTACCGGGGCTTCGAACTCTCGCGCGAGCGCGAGGGGGTGTCCGCGTGGGCGGGGGCGGAGGGGGCGGCGGCGCGGCGGCTGTTGGCCGAGGCGGCGGCGCGGGGCGCGTTGCGCCACCCCGGGGTGCGGCGCAACCAGCCGGTGGTGGAGGAGGTGCGGGCCCTGTGGCGGCGGCTGGGGACGGCGGTGCCGCGGCTGGGGGAAGCCGAGTTGACGGCGTGGTACGAGGCTGCGCTGGGGGCGGCCGACGATTGGGAGGCGGTGCGGGCGCTGCCGCTGCGGCTGGAGGGCCGGGACTTCGTGAGCGAGGCGCAGCGCATGGCTGCACGCGCGCTGCCGCAGGAGGTGGTGGTGCGGGACCGCGGGGTGGCGCTGGAGTACGACCAGGAGCTCACGGAGGGGCAGTGGCAG
>JBILKP010000111.1:0-9099 GCA_044376625.1 Gemmatimonas sp.
CGGGCGCTCGTTGACCGCCAGCAACTCCGTCCCGGGGACCACGCCAAGGGCTTCGGCAATGCTCCCGGCGTGCACGTGCGTGACGCGGACCATGCTCCTCACGACGATGGGGGCGGGAGACATCCCCCGCCGCAACGACGATCGGCGGTGACAGGGGTGCCACCGCCGACTCGAACCCGGGGCGCGGCGCCCAACCGGCGCGACGTCCCTATCTCAACCAATCTAGGAAACGAGGCCGCCGAAAGCAATGTGACGCCGCAACTTCCGGCGCCACACCCCACCGCACCTTCCCGCCTCCCACCACGGCCGGCCCACCCGCCGCCGGCGCGGCTACTTCAGCGGCGCGTACCGAAAGGCCACCGCCGAGGGCGCCTCGATCTTCACGGCAAACGTGGTGTTGGCGCCCGCGTCCAACGGACCGATAGGCACCGCCTTGCTTCCCACCACCGCCCCCTTCTCGTCCAGCAGCTCCACCTGCATGGTCCACGTGCCGGCAGCCGTGCCGTCATTCGTCACCGACCCCTGCACCTGGAAGCTGCTCCCCGAGCGCGCCGCCAGCGCAATCTCCACACGCGGGTTCACCTTCTGCTGCCGATCCAGGTAGTACAGCGTGGAATCGTTGTACACCTTCCGCCTGGCCGCATCGGTCTCGGCGCGCCCCTTGAGCTGCCACCGCCCCGCCATCAGGCGCCACGCCCGGTCGAAGTTGGGGTCCACCTCCAGCAGCCGCTGCACCACCGGTCCCATCCGGTCCGGGTCCTTCATCCCGAACAGCACGTTGGCGTAGTTGTACAGCGCCAACCGGTGGTACGGGTTCTTCTTGAGGCCGTTCTCGAACAGCGTCGAGGCGTCCGCGTCCTTCCCGGACGACGCCGCGTTGGACGCCGCCTCGAAGAGTTGGTCCGCCGTGAACTTGTCCGGATTGGCCTTGAGGTCGTTGAACAGGTCCGCCACCGAGGCCGTGTCCCCGGACAACCGCATGGCCCGCCCCAGCGCCTGGGTCGCGTTGGCATCCCCGGGCGAGTCCTTCAGGTACGCCTCCAGCAGCGCCCGCGCCGCCGCCACCGCGGGGAGCTTGTCCCCGGACATCTCCTCGGCCCGCTGCAGCCGCATCACCGCCAGGTTGTAGCGGTTCTGCTGCTTGACCTTGCCGTACAGCGTGTCGCTGCCGGCCAGCGTGATCACCCGCTCCATGGCCGCCATGGCGCTGTCCGCCTGCCCCTGCTTCTGGAACACCGCCGACAACACGTTCCACGGGCGCGGGTCCGACGCGCTCAACTGCAGCGCCAGGCGCGCATAGAACACCGACGAGTCGTTCTGGTCGGCGTTCATCGCCCCGATCGACTTGTTCATGATGTCGCCAAAGAACCGGTCCCGGTACGGACGCACGGTCTCCCGGCACGCCGGCAGCATCGTCTCCAGGACCGTGGCCGCCGAGTCCAGCGCCATGAGCAGGTTGTGGCTCCCCGACGGGTTGGCGGTGAATCCCACCTCCCCCCGCTTCATGACGTACGCCACCTCGTCACGCTGCAGCCACTGCGCGTAGGCGCGCACCAGCATGTACTGGCGCCCCGCCTCGTTCCGGATCTTCGACGGGTCGTCGGTCAGGACCTTGATCGCGTTCGCGAGGTGCTTGGGCACCTCGTCCGGACGTCGCGAGCTGGCCGCCGTGATCACGTACTGCTTGGCCCCGTTCACCTGATACGGGCTGCTGTCGTTGATCTCGCACTTGCCCTGCGCGGCAAGCGTGCCCGACAGCGGGGCGCCCAGCGAGCCCCCCACCGCCAGCAGAAGCCGCCCCAGCCGCATGCCACCCGCCCGTCGTGCCGTCATCTGCCTCATCGCCGTCGCTCCTCTGCACCGTTCACGAGTCATCGCCTGCTCCCGAGTATACCATCCGACTCCCCCCCGAGGTCCCGCCGACCGGGGGAGCACGCCCCGCTAGCCCCCAACCAGCCGCGCCGCACGGGCCCCTAACTGCGATACGACGCGCCGGCCCCGGTGTTGAACACCACCACCTCGGCCTCCCGCGCCACGGTCCCCGCCGCCACGGCGTCGCGCAGGACCGAGAGCGCGCACCCCCCTTCCGGCGCGGCATCCACCCCGGTGGCATGGGACAGCCGAGCCGTCCAGTCGCGGATCAACGCCTCCGAGGCCGTCCCCGCCACCCCCCGCGTCTCCCGCAGCAGACGCAACAGCAGCCGGTCACCCAAGGGGGACGGCACCCGCAGCCCACTCGCGTAGGTCACCGGGTCCACCCACGGCTCCGCCCGCTCGGCCCCGGCGGCAAACGCCCGGGCGATCGGCGCACACCCCGCGGCCTGCGCAATCACGAACTGCGGCATCCGGCTGTCCGCGGGGAGCCACCCGCCCGCCATCAGCTCGCCAATGGCCTTGTGGATCCCCACCGTCCCTTCTCCGCCGCCCGTGGGATACACCACGACATCGGGGAGCCGCCACCCCAGCTGCTCGGCGAGCTCGAACCCCATGGTCTTCATCCCCTCCACCCGATACGGCTCACGGAGGGTGGCCACGTTGAAAAATCCGCTCTCGGCCGCGAAGGCCATCGTCAGCTTGCCGGCGTCCCCGATGTGGCCGTCGATGCGGACGAGCGTCGCCCCCATGGCCTCGATCGTGTCCAGGATCGGCCGCGGCGTGGTGCGGGGGGCGTAGACGCGCACCGGCATCCCCGCCGCCGCCCCATAGGCCGCGATGGCTGCCCCGGCATTGCCGGCCGTCGGTACGGCCAACCCGGGGTACCCCTCGCCACGCGCCCGCGTGACCGCCGCGCTCATGCCACGCGCCTTGAACGAGGCCGTCGGGTTCTGCCCCTCGTCCTTGATCCACAGCCGACGCACGCCCACCGCCTCGGCCAAGACCGGGCTCTCAATGAGCGGCGTCAACCCCTCCCCCAGCGACACCGGTGCCTCGCCAGCGAGCAGCGGCATGAAGGGCGCATACCGCCACTGGTCCCACCGCGGTGCCAAGGGGGTCCCGGCGACCACCGGGGCGTACCGGGCATACAACGGCTGGGAACACTGGGGGCAGAGCGAGGCCCGCACAACGGGCACCGCCGTGTCACACGCGGAACAGGACAGCGACCAGGAGGGCGACGTCATGGCTCGGGCGAAGGGGAAGGGGTGGCTGCGGCGCGGTCGGAAGATAGCGCCGGGACCGGCACCCCGAGGGAGGTGAGCACCGTGCGCGCCAACGCCGTCCCGAATCCGGGAACGGCCGCCACCTCCTCCACCGTCGCCTCCCGCACCCCCTGCACGCTTCCGAACGCGGCCAGCAGCGCCCGGCGCCGGGTTGGCCCCACCCCGGGCACCTGCAGCAGCGCCGAGGTGAGCGTCCGCGCCTTCCGTTGCTGGCGCTGAAAGGTCACGGCAAAGCGATGCGCCTCGTCGCGCGCCTGCTGCAGGAGCCGCAAGGCGGGCGACCGCCGTGGCAGGCGCACCGCGTCGGCGCGCGCCGGCAGGAAGATCTCCTCCTCCTTCTTCGCCAGGCTGATGACCGCCAGTGGAGGGGACCCCAACGCCTCCAGGGCGCCCACGGCCGCCCCCAGCTGCCCCTTCCCCCCGTCGATCACCAGCAGGTCGGGGAGCGGTTTCTCCTCGTCCAGCCGCCGGGAGACGAACCGGGTCACCACCGTGGCCATGGCCGCGAAATCGTCATTGGCGTCGGCGGCGGCCACCTTGAACTTCCGATACTCTCCGCGGCGCGGCCGCCCGTTCTCGAACCACACCGCGCTCGCCACCACGTCGGTCCCCTGCGCGTGCGAGATGTCCATGCACACCAGCGCCCGCGGCACCCGGGAGAGCCCGAGTTCCCGCTGGAGCTCGTACACGGGGTCCACCGCCCGCTCGTCTGCCTCCAGCGAGGCCAGCTTGAACTCCTCCAGCAAGTGCCGCGCATTCTGGTCGGCCAGGTCCACCAGCGCCCGTCGCGGCCCCCGTTGCGGTACCCGCACCTGGGTGCCGGCCAGGGCCTCCGCCAGGGCCTCCCGGTCGGCAAAGTCGAACGGCACCAGCAGTTCGGAGGCCCGCGGATCGGTCACCCGGTACCACTGCGCCAGGCAGGCGCCCAACACCGCGCCATCCTCCGCCTCCTCGGCGTGCTCCAGCAGCCGATGTTCGCGCGCCAGCAACGCCCCGTTCCGCACGCGCATCACCACCACGCACGCATCGTCCCCGTCCCGCGCATACCCCACCACGTCGCGGTCGCCCCCCTCGACCTCCAGGACCACCGTCGGCTCCTCCATCCGCTCCAGGTGCCGCAGCACGTCACGCAGCTCGGCCGCCCGCTCGAAGTCCAGCCGCTCGGCCGCCTCCACCATGCGCCCCTGGACCCGCCGCACCACCTCGGCGGTCTTGCCCTCGAGGAACCACACCACCTCGTCAATCATCTCGCCGTACTCGGCGGCCGACTGGTACCCCACGCAGGGCGCCTTGCACCGCTGGATGTGGTAGTCCAGGCAGGGACGCTCGGGGGCCTCGCGCGGCAGCGCATAGTGGCAGGAGCGCACCGTGAACAGCCGCTTCACCACGTTCAGGGCGCGCCGCATCGCCCCCACGTCGGTGTAGGGGCCGAAGTAGCGCGCCCCGTCCTCCTCCAGGCGCCGCGTGACCACGACCCGCGGAAACGGCTCCTGCACCGTCACCTTGATGCAGGGATAGGTCTTGTCGTCGCGCAACGCGACGTTGAAGCGGGGGTGGTGCTCCTTGATGAGCGTGGCCTCCAGCACCAGCGCATGCGCCTCGCTGGGCACCACGATCGTCTCCAGCGCGGCCACCTTGCGCAACAGGCCGCGCGTCCGCGGACTCGCCTCGTGATCGTGGCTCCAGTACCAGCGCACGCGCGCGCGCAACCGCTTGGCCTTGCCCACATACAGCACGCGTCCGTCCGCGTCCTTCCACAAGTACACGCCAGGGGACTCGGGGAGGTGCGGGAGCGTCTGCGCCACGGCCCACGGCATGCCGCGGGCCAGCGCGCCGTGCACCCATGCGTCGTCAGGCACCGGCCCGGGGACCGCGCCCCCCTCCGGCGCCTCCAGGGGGGGCGCATCGGCCGGGTCGGGGCGCACCAGGTCCTCGCTCATGCCTCCCTCATGCCGCGCTCACGCCGCGCTCACGCCGCGCCCACGCCGCGCACCGGACGGCGTAGCCAGCGCGCCGCCTCCGCCGAGCCCAGCCACCAGGCCGTGAGCAGGTAGGTGCCACCGACCACCGCCAACACGGGCAGCCCCGCCATCCGGGGGGACAGTGACGGCGCCACGGTGTCCAGCCCCAGCCGCGCCGCCGTACCCACGGCCATGGCACCGAGCGCCGCCACGGCGATGCGACGGGTCCCGGCCCACATGGGCGGCGTGTACAGCGTGCCAAGGCGGGCCCGGAGCCCGCGCAGTTGCAGCCCCAGGTTCACGTACGAGCCCAGCGCCGATCCCAGCGCGATGCCGGCGGCCGCGTGCGGGGTGTCCCGCAGCAGCCAGCACAGCCCGGCAGCCGACACCGCGGACACCACCAGCGACGCCACCGATGCCCGCAGCGGGGTGCGATAGTCCTGCAGCGCGTAATGGGCCGACGCCACCAGCTTGACCGAGGCAAAGCTGACGAGCCCCAGCGCGGAGCACGCCAGCACCACCTGGACCCGACGCTGCGCGGCGGCGTCAAAGGCGCCGGCCCGGTAGAGGATCCCCACGCAGTAATCACCAAAGGCCAGGAAGACACCCGCGCTCGGCACGATGTAGAACAGCAGGCGCTGCCACCCCGCGCGCACCCGCTCGCGCAACAGCGCCAGCGCCCCGCTCCCCGAATCCCGGGAGAGCTCGGGGAGCGCGGCCGACGCGATGGCCACCCCGAACAGCGACACGGGCAGGATGGTCAGCGTATTGGCGTACGCCAGCACGCTGGTGGCCCCGGTCGGGAGGAACGAGGCAATCTGCAGGTCTACGAACGACGAGACCTGCACGACCCCAAGGGCCAGCACCACCGGCCCGAGGTTGCGCGCCACCGCGGCCACCCCGTCGGCGTGGTGGTCCAGCGAGGGGCGCAGCGGCTGCACCAGCCGCCGCACCTCCGGGAGCTGCGCACCGACCTGCAGCAGCGAGCCGGCCAGCGTGGCCCAGGCCAGCGCCACGGCCAGCGATGCCGCATCGTCGGCGCGTGGCCCCCACACCACCAGCAGCGCGATCTGCGCCACCGACCACAGCGCCGCGCTGGCGTAGGCCCAGAAGAACCGCCGATGCGAATTCTGCACCCCCAGGCACCAGCCGCTCACCACCATCAGCGCCGTCATGGGGAACAGGATGCGGATGAGTCGCGTGGCCAGCGCGGCCGTGTCGGCGGGAAAGCCCGGCGCCAGCACCGCCGTCAGCCATGGGGCAGCCGCCACCCCCGCCAGGGTCACCCCGCTGGTGGCCGCCAGCAGGAGCCCCAGCACGGCCCGCGCCAGCGCCGCCGCGCCGGGCTCGTTTCCCTGCGCCAGCAGGCGCGAGTAGACAGGCACGAAGGAGGCGGACACCGTCCCCTCGCCCAGCAGGTTGCGCAGGGCGTTGGGAATCTTGAAGGCGGCATTGAAGGCGTCCGCCACCGGGCCGTTGCCGAAGAAATAGGCGAAGGCCGTGTTGCGCAGGAGTCCCAGCAGCCGGCTCAGGAAGATCCCGGCGGCGATGACCATGGCCCCCCGCTCGCCACCCCCCGCCACCGCGCGCGAGGTCATGGACGCACCGTCACGATCATCGGGATGTCACGCCTGAGCGGCCGCGCCCCGCACCAGCGCGTCGGCATGCTCACGGGCGGCGACGGCCATCTGCTGCAGCAGCGGCATGCCGTACCGCACCAGCAGGGGCACCAGCGACAAGGTGCGCTCCGGAAGGCGGCCGTACGGGCGCAGCGCACCACGCACCATCGCCACCTGCCGCAGGGCCTCGACCTCTTGCCGCTTCACGGCGGCCAGCAGGCGGCGCTCCTGTCGCGACAGGCGTCGAGCGAGATCGTCCCCGAGCCGCTCCACCACCGACGGCGGGACGGGCATGGCAGCATCCTGCACCGCCCGCCCCAGCAAGGCCACCTGCGTCTCCACCGTCAGCCGCAACCGCTCCAGAGCGTCGGCGACCCCGGCGTCCAGATGCGCCTGCGCCACCAGGGCTTCCGCGCCATGTGGCGACTCCAGCGTCCCCTCCTCGATGCCGAGGGCGGCGGCGACGTCCAGGACCCGCCGATCCACCACCTCGCCCGCCCACCGGGGGACGAACAGCGGGACGGCCATCTCCAATGCCGCCGCCACCGGCGCCACTTGGGCGCCATAGGCCAATTCCCCTGGACCGGCAGCGTAGGCCACGGTGGGCAGGAGCGCCCGCTCCACCACCGGGCGCAGCACCACGTTGGGCCCCAGCGCCCCCAGGGGAGCCGCGTCCTGCGCCTGCGCGGCCGCCGCAAGGGCAACCCGCTCGCGCTGCACGCGCCCCTCGGCATCCGATGCGGTCCGGAACACCAGCGAGCGACCGGCCACGAGCTCCACCTGCGGTGACAGCCCAGCAGCCTCCAGTGCCGCCGATCGTGCCTCGAGCGCCTCGTGCAAGGGCACGGCCCGCGCCAATGCCCGCCGCAGCACTGGATCCGCCGCCTCGCGCACCGCGGTGTGGGACGCATCCAGCACGGCAATCCCGAGTGGGGCCAGCAGCGCGCGCAGCCACGCCAGGTACGCCCCCCCCACCGTGGCGGTGGGGTGGTACGCCTCTCGCAGCGTAGCCAACACGGCGGCGTGCGCACCCGAACCGCAGGCCGCCTCCAGCGCCGCCCACGCGTCCTCCATGATCCCCAACGGCACCTCGGCCATGGGAATCCCCTCGGTGGCAGGGCCCGCCAGGGCCAGCCGACGGACGCCCGCCCGCGTGGCCACGTGCACCTCCGCCGCCTCGGCCCAGTCGGCGTCGTCGGTGGCGGCCCAGAACACCGGAGCAACCGGCACCTGCAGCTCCGCCTCCAGCGCATCGGCCAGCGCCAGCGCCGTCAGGGCCTTGCTGATGGTGTAGGCCGGTCCGCCAAAGAGCCCCGGCTGTTGCCCCGTGGTGACCACCACCCCGTGCTCCGCCGCCCGCGCCAGACGCGCGACCGCCGCGCCCGTGGCGGCAAACGCGGGCCGCAGCGCCTCGAGCCACGCCCCGCCGGCGAAGTCCGCGCGCACGGCCTGTGCACGCGCGCGCCACGCCTCCGGCGATCCCGGGCGCGGCATTCCCCAGGTCGCCGCGCCCTCCGGGTCCTGCATGGTCCGCGACAACGCCGTCCCGCCCAGCGGGACGGAACGCACCCGCACCGGGAGGTCGGGAGCCGCAGGCGGCGATGGCAGGTCAGTCACGGGCATCACTTGTGGTAAGGTTCTCCGCGCACGATGGTTCCCGCCCGATACAACTGCTCCGCCAGCACCAGGCGGGCGAGCTCGTGGGGCAGCGTCCAGGGCGCCAGCGCCAAGCGCCGATGAGCGGCCCGGCGCACGGCTTCGCCCAAGCCGAACGCCCCGCCGATGGCAAAGGTGACGCTTCGCGCCTGATCTCGGGCACTCGCCAGCCACCGGGCAAACGCGTCGGAGTCGAGCGACTCCCCCCCGGGATCACAGACCACCAGCTGCGCCCCCGGCGCCAGTCGTTCCAGCAAGCGCGCCCCCTCCCGGTCGCGCACCTGCGCAGGGGACTGCGCCCGCGCCGACTCCTCGCGCACCTCGGCCACCTCAAGGGGCCAATAGCGCCCCGCCCGCTCCTCGAAGTGCCGGATGGCGTCTGCCACCCCGCCGTCCCGGGGGCGCCCCACCGACAGCACCGTCAGGCGCACGCGCGGCGACTCACCCGATGCGGGGCCGCCGCACGTGTCGCCCCCGGGTCACGCGTAGATCCCGCGGAGCCGGTGCACCGTGGCCACGCGGCTGATCGACAGCATGTACGCCGCCGTCCGCATGTTGACCCGGTGCTGCTTGGACAGGTGCAGGACGTCCTGGAAGCTCCGGGTCATGATCCCCGCCAGCCGCTCATTCACGTCGGCCTCGCTCCAGAAGTACCCCATGCGGTCCTGGACCCACTCGAAGTACGACACCGTCACCCCGCCGGCG
>JBILKP010000377.1:0-2787 GCA_044376625.1 Gemmatimonas sp.
GCGCACCAGCGCGCCGCGCGTGGCGTCCAGCTGGATCTCGCCGTTGAAGAGCAGCACGCGCGCCTCCACGTCGGGGCGCGGCTGCACGCGCACGCTCACCACGGGGATGGTGCGGTTGCCAGCCTGGATGGTGACCACCGTGTCGCCGCCGCTGTAGCGATAGTAGCGCGCGCGGTCGTCGGCCAGCGGGTGCACGGCGGGAAGCGTGTCGGCGCCGTCGGCGCGCGCGCCCGCCCCACGGCGCCCGAACACCGGCGGCCGCTGGCGGCGCCCAGGGGCAGCGGAGTCGGGGCGCTCCCGGGGGCGCTCCTGCGCACGCACGCGCAGCCGGTTGCCGTACAGCGACGGCTGCAGCCACCCCACGTCCAGCCCGCTCAGCAGCGATACCGCGCCGCCCCCCGGCTGCAGGCGATGCCCGACCACGCGCTGGTCGTACCCGCCGGCCCGGTCCCAGCGCAGGCGGCTGGCCACCTGCTCCAGCTGCGCCACGGCCTCGTTCCCCTGCTCGCGCTGCACGATCACCGCAATCTCGGTTTCCACCTGCGCCGTGTACGCCTGCAGCGCGGGGGGCAGCTGGTTGCGCCGGTTGGCGTCGGCCAGCAGGCGGTCGAGCGCGGCGGACTGCGCCGCCGCCATCGACGGCCACGCCGCCAGCAGCAGCGGGGCAAGACGGAGGAGGCGGAGGCGGTGCATGCGCGGTCTACGCCTCCAGCCGCTCCACCGTTTCACTGGCGTCGGCCCAGTGGGCCATCGCCTCCTCCAGCCCCTCGCGCGCCTGGTCCAGCTCGCGCCCCCACCGCGTGGCCTTCTCCACGCCCGCCGGCGTGTCGTACAGCGCGCCGTCGTCCAGCCGCGCCGTGAGCGCCGCCACCTCGGCCTCCAGCAACTGCACGCGCTGCTCGGCCTCCTCCAGCTGCTTTCGTGCGCGCCGCAGCGCGGCCTTGCGGTCGCCCGCGTCCTGGGCGGCGCCCTTCCCCTGGGTGGCGCGCGCGCGCTCCTGCTGCCTCTCCTTCTCGCGCACCCGGGCCTGCCGCTCCGACTCGGCCTGCGACGCGGCGCGCGCGGCCTGGTCGGCCTTGAGCCGCGCCTCGGCCTTCCACTCCTCCCACTCCACGAACGAGCCCGGGAAGACGTGCAGCGCGCCGTCGCGCAGCTCCCACACCTGCGTGGCCAGCCCGCGCAGCACGGCGCGATCGTGGCTCACCAGCAGCACGCTCCCCCCGTACGCGTCGATGGCATCCTCCAGCGCCTCGATGCTCTCCACATCCAGGTGGTTGGTGGGCTCGTCGAGGATGAGGAGGTTGTTGGTGCTGAGGGTGAGCAGTGCCATGGCCACCCGCGCGCGCTCGCCCCCGGAGAGGGTGCCGATGGTGCGCTGCGCCTCGTCACCGGAGAAGCCGAAGCGCCCCAGGTGCCCCTGCACCATGCGCCGCTCCCACAGCGGGCGCTCGTTGGCGACGGCGTCGTAGATGACCAGGTCCAGCGGGAGGTGCCGCAGGTCCTGCCGGTAGTACGCGACGGTGGTGCTGGGCCCCACGCGCACCTCGCCCGCCATGGGCGGGTGCTCCCCCAGCAGCGTCTTGATGAGGGTGCTCTTCCCGGCGCCATTGGGGCCCACCAGCGCGACGGTCTCCCCGCGCTCGAGCACCACCGTGACATCGCGGACCAGCGCGCGCCACTGCTCGCGCGGGACATCGGCCGATGCCGCCGCGCCATCCGCCTCGTCGTGCCCCGGAACGTGCGGGGGCACGCCCACGGTGGCGCCACGCGCCTCGATGACGCGGTCACCGCTGCGGGTCCCGGCCTCGAGGCGCAGCGCCATCACGGCATCGGCCCCGATGGGCGCCGACAGCCGCGGCATCCGCTCCAGGCGCTTGCGCCGCCCCTTGGCCTGCGCGGTGTTCTGCCCGGCGAGGTTGCGCGCAATGTAGTCCTGCTCGGCGGCGATCTTCCGCTGCTGCTGGTCGAACTGCCGCTGCTGGGTGAGCCGCCGCTCCTCGCGCTGCGTGACGAAGGCCGCATACGTGCCGGTGTACGCGAACGCCGTGCCGCCCTCGAAGTGCAGGACGTGGTCGGCGATGGCGTCCAGGAACGCGCGGTCGTGGCTGATGCACAGCACGGTGCGGTCGGACTCCCGCAGGTGCTGCTCCAGCCATGCGGTGGTGGCGAGGTCCAGGTGGTTGGTGGGCTCGTCCAGCACCAGCAGGTCGGCGGGCATGGCCAGCTGCCGCGCCAGCGCCACGCGCCCGCGCTCGCCGCCGCTGAGGGTGCCGATGGCCGTGGCGCGCGCGGCCTCGGGGTCAAAGCCCACGCCCATGAGCACGGCATCCACGCGCGCGGCCATCTGGTACCCCCCCTCGCGCTCGAAGCGCTCGAGGTCGCGCCCGTACCGCTCCATGGCGGCCTCGGCGTGGTCGTGCTCCAGCGCGGCGGCCTGCTGCGCCAGCGACTGCTCCAGGCGGCGCAGGTCGCCGAAGGCGTCGGCCACCACCTCCCACAGCGTCATCCCCTCGGGGAAGGTGCGGTGCTGGTCCATGAGGGCGATGCGCACCCCGGGCATGCGCGCCACCGAGCCGCGCGTGGGCGCCAGCGCGGCGGTGAGGAGCTTGACGAGGGTGGTCTTCCCGGTCCCGTTGCGCCCCACCACCGCCCAGCGGTCGCCGGGGGCGATGGTGAAACTGATATCGCGAAAGATTTCGGTGGCGCCGAAGTCGACGCCGACACCGCCGAGGGAGATCAGGGACATCGGGGGAATCTAATGGGCTCCGGCCAACGGCCGAGGCACCT
>JBILKP010000110.1:0-9099 GCA_044376625.1 Gemmatimonas sp.
CCCCGACCTGCTGGTCCCGCACCGCAACGGCGGGCAGTCGCGGCTGTACCTGGGCGCGCGCGGCGGCGACCTCACGACGCTGGCGTCGCTCCCCTTTGGCCCCGCCGACGCGCAGCTGCGCATCGCCGAGGCGGCGGACTTTGACGGCGACGGCGCGCTGGACGTGGTGGCCATCGATGAGGTGCGGGGCCCCGCGCTGTACGTCGGGCGCGGCGACGGCACCTTTGCGCCCCCCGTCCCCGTGGGCGCGCCGGGGATCAAGCCCTACGCGCTCACCGTGGGGGACCTGGACTGCGACGGGCGCCCCGACTTCGTGGTGGGGAACGTGCAGGCGCCATCGGCGGTGTACCGCAACGACGGCGGCTTCCGCTTTACCGCCACTCCCTTCGGCGACGGTCAGGGCGCGGTGTACGGCATTGCCATCGGCGACGTGAACGAGGACGGACGCCCCGACATCGCGGTGGCGCGCAGCGAGGCGCCCAACACGCTGTACCTGGCCACCGGCACCGCGGGGGCGTGCGCGGCGTCACCGCGCCGGGGGAGGGGCCGCCCGTCATCCGGAATGACGGGCGAGATGACGGTCCGCTGACGGGGATGGGCCAGACTCTGGGGCGGTGCGGTGGGGGCCGGCGGGGGGTGCCCGCCGCCCGCCGCGCCATGGCCCCTCCCCAGCGAGGTAATTACTTTGTTATTCCGCCACCGTCCTGCCACGCCCGACCTCGAAGCCGCCTCGGCCATGAAGACCCGTCTCGTCCGCATTGGCAACTCCCGCGGCATCCGCATCCCCAAGCCGTTGCTGGAGGAGCTGGGGGCACCGGAGGAAGTGGAGCTGCACATCCAAGACGGGGCGCTGTTGGTCACGCCGGTCGTCGATCCGCGTGCCGGATGGGCCGAGGCGGTGACGCGGCATGGGCCCGCACCCTTGCTGGATGCGCCCACGCCCACCGCGTTCGACGAAGCCGAGTGGTCGTGGTGAGCACCACGGCGGGCAGGCCGGCGGTCAGGCGCGGCGACGTGTTTCTCGTGGAGCTCAACCCCACGCGCGGCCGGGAAATCCGGAAGACCCGTCCCTGCGTGATCGTGTCGCCGGACGACTTGAATGCGGCGCTGGGGACCTTCATCGTGGCGCCCCTGACCACCGGGAGCCACGCGTATCCGTTCCGGGTGGCGTGCCGCTTTCAGGGCAGGGACGGCCACGTGGTGCTGGACCAATTGCGCACCATTGACGCCACCAGGCTGGCCAAGCGGCTTGGCGCGCTGACCGAGGTCACCCTGGGACGCACCCTGCACGTGCTGCAGGCGATGTTCGCCCCCTGACGGGGTTGCCGGTCGCCCACCGCCGCCGTGGAGCCGGGGTTGAGGAGACGGCCGCCCCGCCGTTCCCTCGCCCGGGCCCGTGGGCTACACTCCGCACATGACCGCGCCCTCTCCCACGCACTACGACCTCCTGGGCGGCGACGCCGGCATCCGCGCCCTCGTCGACCGCTTCTACGACCTCATGGACACCGCCCCCGAGGCGGCGGGCATCCGCACGCTCCACGCCGCCAGCCTCAAGGTCTCCCGCGACAAGCTGCACAAGTTCCTGTCGGGGTGGACCGGCGGCCCGCAGCTGTACGTGGAGCAGTACGGGCACCCGCGGCTGCGCATGCGCCACTTCCCCTTCCCCATCGCCTCCCGCGAGCGGGACGAGTGGATGTGGTGCATGGACCAGGCGCTGGAGGGGCACGACGCCCCCGCCGAGCTGAAGGGGTTCCTGCGGCAGCGGTTTGCCGACCTGGCCGACCACATGCGCAACCAGCCGGACCCCATCGGGGGGTAGCCCCCACCCCGGGGGGCCCTCCGGCGGCCGGGGCCGCGGGGTAATTTCCCGCGCATGACGCCCCTCCTCCGCTTCCGCCGCGCGGCCGCGCGCCTGCTGCCGCGCGTTGCCCTGGCTGCCCTGGCCAGCGCCGTCCTCGGCGCCCCCGCCCCGCTGGCCGCGCAAACGCCGGCGCGAGGCGCGGCCCCCGCCCAGCTGGCGCGCTGGCAGGCCCAGGCCGCCCGCGTGACCATCCACCGCGACCGCCACGGCGTGGCCCACGTGTACGGCACCAGCGACGCCGATGCGGTGTTCGGCATGGTGTACGCGCAGGCGGAGGACGACTTCCCGCGCGTCGAGGCCAACTACATCAACGCCATGGGGCGCATGGCCGAGGTGACCGGGGAACAGGACCTCGTGCGCGACCTGCGCATGAAGCTGTTCATCGACACCCTCGACCTGCAGGCGATGTACCGCCGGAGCCCCGCGTGGCTGGTGGCGCTCATGGACGCGTGGGCCGACGGGCTCAACTACTACCTGCACACACACCCGCAGGTGCGGCCGCAGCTGCTCACCCGCTTTGCGCCGTGGATGGCGCTGGCGTTCAGCGAGGGGAGCATCGGCGGCGACATCGAGAGCGTGAACCTGCGCCCGCTGGGGCAGTTCTACGCCGCGCACGGGCTGGGGAACGCCCCCGCCGGCGGCGATGACGACGCCGCGGCGGCGGGAGACGGCGCCGGGTGGCGCCCCCCCGAGCCCGGCGGCTCCAACGGCATCGCCATTGGTCCCGCGCGCTCGGCCACGGGACACGCCATGCTGCTCATCAACCCGCACACGTCGTTCTACTTCCGCCCCGAGATCCACATGGTGAGCCAGGCGGGGCTCAACGCCTACGGCGCCGTCACCTGGGGGCAGTTCTTCATCTACCAGGGGTTCAACGAGCGCGTGGGGTGGATGCACACCTCCGGCGGCGGCGACGTGATCGACGAGTATCGCGAGGTGGTGATCACCCGCGGTGCGGCGCGGTTCACCAGGCACGGCGCGACGGAGCGCCCGGTGCGCGCGAAGACCATCACGCTCCCCTACAAGGGCGCCGACGGCTCCCTGCAGAAGAAGGTGGTGACGGCCTACTTCACGCACCACGGCCCGGTGATCCGCGCCGACGGCGACCGGTGGGTGGCGGTGCAGATGATGAACACCCCGCTGCAGGCGCTGCAGCAGTCGTACCTGCGCACCAAGGCCACCGACTACGCGTCGTTCCGCAAGGTCATGGAGCTGCGCACCAACTCGTCCAACAACACGGTGTACGCCGACGCCAACGGCACCATCGCCTACTTCCACGGCAACTTCGTGCCGCGGCGCACTCCGGGGTTCGATTTCCGCCAGCCGGTGGATGGCAGCGACCCCCGCACCGACTGGCAGGGGCTGCACGACATCGGCGACCTGGTGGCGCTCAAGGACCCGGCCACGGGGTTCCTGTTCAACACCAACAACTGGCCGTGGACCGCGGCCGGCACCGCGTCGCCGCGCGAGGCCGACTACCCGCGCTACATGAACGAGCAGCCGGAGAATGCGCGCGGAATCCACGCCCTCCAGGTGCTGGTGGGGGGGCCGAAGCTGTCGCTGGAGGGGCTGATCGCCACGGCGTACGACCCGTGGCTGCCGGTGATGGCGCAGGTGGTCCCCTCGGTGGTCGCCGCGTGGGACCGGCTGCCGGCGGGCGACGCGCGCAAGGGGGCGCTGGCGGGGCCGGTGTCGGCGCTGCGCGGGTGGGACTACACCTTCGGCGTGGCGTCGGTGCCCATGACGCTGGGGAACTTCTACGCCGAGGCGGCGGGCGCGATGGTGGCATCGCTGGCGCGCGCCACGCGGCAGCAGCCCATGGACTACCTGGCCACCATGGCCTCCGACTCGCTGCGGCTGGCGGCGCTGCAGCGCGCCGTGGAGCAGGTCACCCGCGACTTCGGGAAGTGGGACACGCCGTGGGGCGAGGTGAACCGCTTCCAGCGGCTGTCGGGGGCCATTGGCGCCGGGTTTGACGACAGCAAGCCGTCCATCGCGGTGCCCTTTGCCTCAGCGACCTGGGGATCGCTGGCGGCCTTCGGACAGACGGGGGCGCGCACCACCAGGCGCATCTACGGCAACCGCGGCAACAGCTTCGTTGCGGCGGTGGAGTTTGGCCCGCGGGTGCGCGCGCGCAGCGTGCTGGCGGGCGGGGTGAGCAACGACCCCGCGTCGCCGTTCTTCGCCAACCAGGCGGAGCGGTACGCGCGCGCCGACTTCAAGGAGGTGCCGTTCCACCGCGACCAGGTGGAGGCGGCGTCGGTGAAGCAGTACCGCCCGGGGTCGTGACGCCGCTGGCGGTGCCGGTCCCGCCGGGCGCGCGCCCGGTGGCGGGGATCGACTTCGGCTCCACCAACGTGGACGTGGTGGTGCGCACGGCTGGCGGCGACGGCCCGGCGGTGCGCCACTGGACGCTGCCGCAGGACGGGCACCCCGACGAGGCGCGGGTGCGCGACGTGCTGGCGGCGGGGGACGTGGCGATCGAGTCGTTGGCGTGGGTGGCGGTGACCGGGGGGAACCGGTCGCGGCTGCCGGCCGCGGTGGGCGCGTGCGCGCTGCACCAGGTGGCGGAGGTGGAGGCGATCGGGCGCGGCGGGCTGGCGCTGGCGGGGGTGGAGGCCGCGCTGGTGACCAGCGCGGGGTCGGGGACCGCGGTGGTGGCCGCCACAGCGGCGGGGGCACGGCATGTCACCGGCACCGGGGTAGGGGGTGGCACGCTGGTGGGGTTGTCGCGGTTGCTGGCCGGGACCGCCGACCCGCGCGCCATCGACGCCCTGGCGCTGGCCGGGCGTGACGCGGCGGTGAACCTCACGCTGCAGGAGGTGCTGGGGGGCGCCATCGGGCCACTGCCGCCGGAGACGACGGCGGTGAACTTCGGGCGCGTGGCGCGGCAGCCGGTGGAGGCGACGCCCGCCGACATGGCGGCGGCGCTGGTGAACATGGTGGGGCAGGTGATTGCCGTGATCGCCATCAACGCGGCGCGCGCCGAGCGGCTGGACACCATCGTGGTGGTGGGGCACCTGACCGACCTGGCCAGCGTGCGGCGCACGCTGCAGCTGGTTGGGGAGTTCTATGGCGCGCCCATCACCACGCCGGGGGATGGCGGGGCGGCCACGGCGCTGGGCGCGCTGCTGGTGACGGAGGCGGCGCCGGGGATGCGCTGATGGCCGATTGGGGAGCGCATCTGTCGGGCAATGTTGTACTGGCGGGTCCGGATCCTGCGCCCTACCCTACGGGATTCACGACTCCCTTGTCCCCTGTCCGAGGCGTGCCATGACCGTCTCCCGTTTGGTGTTCGTTGCGGCCGCCGCCCTGGCGGCCAGCGCCCTCTCCGCCTGCAACGGCGGGCAGGCCCCCGAAGGCGGTAGGGCGGATGCGCCGGCCACCACCTTCGTGGAGGCCAACTGGACCCCCAAGCGCGAGGCGGACATCCCCGCCGATTCGCTGGGCGTGTCCATCCGCCGCGGGCTGGCGATCCTGCGCCACACCCCCGACTCGCTGCCGGCCTACGCCACCTCGGGGCTCAACTGCACCAGCTGCCACCAGGATGACGGCATCAAGCCCACGGCGGGGCCGCTGACGGGGTCGCATGCGCGCTTCCCCAAGTACATGCCGCGTTCGGGGGCGGTGATCACGCTGGCCGACCGGGTGAACTACTGCTTCACGCGGTCGCTGGCGGGGAACGCGCTGCCGGTGGAGAGCCGCGAGATGGCGGACATCCTGGCGTACCTGGCGTTCATCTCGCAGGGGATCCCGGTGGGGACCAAGATTGCGGGGCACGACGGGCTGGTGAGCATGAAGGACACGCTGGTGGGGGACGTGGCGCGCGGTGAGACGGTGTACAAGGCGGAGTGCGTGGCGTGCCACCAGGCGGATGGGCAGGGGGTGCCCAAGGCGTTCCCGCCGCTGTGGGGGCCCAAGTCCTATTCCATCGGCGCGTCGATGGCGCGCGAGGAGCGCGCGGCCAGCTTCATCTGGCACAACATGCCGCAGGCGCAGCCCGGCAAGCTCACGCCGCAGCAGGCGTTTGACGTGGCGGCGTACATCAACAGCCATGCGCGCCCCGACTCGCCGGGCAAGGAGCTGGACTTCCCCGCGGGGAATTCCCCCAAGGACGTGCCGTACGCCACGAAGGGGCACACGGCCCACCGTCCGCCGCCGCTGCTGCCGCGGGCCACGCCGGAGCATGCGGTGGTGCCCAATCCGCCCAAGGCGCCCACCGCACTCAAGAACTGAGGACGCGCGCATGGTGACACGACGCGATGTGCTGGTCGGGGGCGCTGGAGCCCTGGGCGGGGCCATCCTGGCGGGGCTGCCGCTGGCGGCCGACACGCAGGGCGCCCCCACGGCGGGTGCGCCTCCGGTGGCGCCCCCCGTGGTGCCCGCTGATCCCACCAAGGTGGCCGGAGGGCCCACCAGCGCGGTGGGCACCCGCTCCCCCTTCGTGGCGCCCACGCGCGCCCCGTACGGCGCGATCACCGGCAGCTCGCTCACGCCGCTGCAGCAGCTCACGGGCACCATCACGCCGTCGGACCTGCACTTCGAGCGGCACCACGCCGGCATCCCGGCCATCGATCCGGCGCAGCACACGCTGCTCATCCACGGCCTGGTGGAGCGCCCGCTGGCGCTCAGCGTGGACGACATCAAGCGGTTCCCGCAGGTGAGCCGCGTGCACTTCATCGAGTGCTCGGGGAACGGCCGCGCCGCCTACCGCGCCCCCAAGCCGGAGATGACGCCGCAGCAGGTCTCGGGGATGAACAGCAACACCGAGTGGATGGGGGTGCCGCTGGCCACGCTCTTCCGCGAGGCGGGGGTGAAGCCCGAGGCGGCGTGGTTCCTGGCCGAAGGGGGCGACGCCTGCCTGATGACGCGCTCGGTGCCGATTGACAAGGCGTGGGACGACGCGCTGGTGGTGTGGGCGCAGAACGGCGAACCGCTGCGCCCCGAGCAGGGGTTCCCGCTGCGGCTGCTGCTGCCGGGGTGGGAGGGGAACATCAACATCAAGTGGCTGCGCCGCCTCGAGCTGGGGACGCAGCCGTGGTACACGCGCTGGGAGACCTCCAAGTACACCGACCCGCTCCCCAACGGCACGGCGCGCCGCTTCAGCTTCGAGGTGGACGCCAAGTCGATCATCACCGCCCCGGCGCACCCCGCCCGGCTCACGCCGGGGTGGGTGCCCGTCACCGGGCTGGCGTGGAGCGGGCGCGGGCGCATCACGCGGGTGGAGGTGAGCACCGACGGCGGCGCCAGCTGGCATGAGGCGGAGCTGCTGGGGCCGGCGCTCTCCAAGGCCAACGTGCGCTTCCAGTACATGTGGCGCTTCGAGGGCAAGCCCGCGCGGCTGCTGAGCCGCGCGACCGACGAGACGGGGTACGTGCAGCCCACGCGCACCGCGCTGCTGGCGGTGCGCGGCCCCGGGACCGACTACCACTACAACCAGATCGTGGGGTGTGACGTGGCGGCGGACGGGGCGGTGACCTTCTTCGGGGAGAGCTGATGCGAGCCCTCAGGATGATGGCGGCCGCAGTGCCGGTGGCGCTGCTGGCGGCGGGTGCGGCGTGCAGCGGCGGCCCGGGTGTCGGCGGCGACTTCAATCCCCCCGCCCGCTTCGAGGCGCGCGATGAGGGTGCCGTCCCGGGGGGGCCTGGGGCGGGGCAGCGCTACGGCATTGGCCGGGCGGCCACGCCGGCACAGGTGGCGGCGTGGGACCAGGACGTGGGGGGGCTGGGGGCCGAGCTTCCCGCCGGGCGCGGCACCGTGGCCGAGGGGGAGGCGCTCTACGCGGCCCAGTGCGCGCAGTGCCACGGCGTCAAGGGGGAGGGGATGGAGCCGGCCTATCCGGCGCTGGTGAGCCGCTCCCCCAATGGCACCTTCGCCTTCGCCACGGACCCCAAGGCGGTGAAGGCGATCGGCAACTACTGGTCGCACGCGCCGTCGCTGTTCGACTACATCAAGCGGGCCATGCCGCTCACCGCGCCGGGGTCGCTCACCGACGACCAGGTGTACGCGGTCACGGCGTACCTGCTGGCCGTCAACACGGTGATCCCGCGCACGGCCACGCTGGACGCGGCCGCCTTGCGGGCGGTGAAGATGCCCGCCGCGGACCGGTTTGTGCCGGATGACCGCAAGGGCGGCCCGGAAGTGAAGTAGGCGGGGCAGCACGTCCGCTCCCCCGCTCGCGGTTCGTACCCTTTGCTCTGGAGGTGCCCATGGCCCGATCGGCCACGCTGGACCATGCCACCGCAGGACCCGCCGACGCCTCGGCGGGGAAGCTCCCCAACTGGGCGCTGCTCGGGCTGATCTTCGGGCTGGTGGGCGCGGTGTCCATCCTGCTCTGGGGGCCCATCGGCGTGTCGGGGACCTACCCGCGCGTCATCGGCGCGCTGTTCCGGCTGTTGGACGGCGGCTATGCCGAGGCCAACCCCTACCTGGTGAAGATGGGGGCGCTGATGAAGACCGAGACGTGGCTGGTGCTCGGGCTCCCCATCGGCGGCTTCCTGGCGTCGCGGCTGGGGAAGGCGCCCAAGGCGCCCGCCTGCGAGATGGTGCACGCCATGGAGCGCAGCACCGGCACCCGCTACCGGGACGCGTTCCTGGGCGGGTTCCTCATCGTCTTTGGCGCCCGCCTGGCCGGCGGCTGCACCTCGGGGCACATCATCTCGGGGATCATGCAGCTGTCCATCAGCGGGCTCATCTTCGGGGCGGCCGTGTTTGCCACCGGCATCGCCACCGCCAAGCTCATCCGCAAGGGGGCGTGACCATGACCTGGCTCTACGGATTGCTCATCGGCGTCGCCATGGGGGCGCTCATCCAGCGCGTGGGGGCCTCCAGCCCCCGCGTCATCCTGCAGAACCTGCGCCTCGAGAACCTCACGATCATCAAGTTCATGGCCACCACCATCGCCGTGGGGATGATCGCCATCTACCTGATTGATGCCGCCGCGCCCGGGGTGATGCATTTCGACATCAAGCCCACGTATGTCATCGGCGTGGCGCTGGGCGGGCTGATCTTCGGCGTGGGCTTTGCGCTGGGGGGCTACTGCCCCGGCACCTGCGTGGTGGGGGTGGGCGAGGGGCGCAAGGACGCCTGGGTGGCCATTGCCGGCGGCGTGGTGGGGGCGCTGGTGTTCACGCTGGCCTACAGCTGGCTGCTGGAGCCCTTCATCAAGCCGATGGACCTGGGGAAGGTGCGGGTCCAGGACTACGTGGGGGTGGCGCCGGTGGTCATCGCGCTGGCCA
>JBILKP010000112.1:0-9097 GCA_044376625.1 Gemmatimonas sp.
AGCGTGGTCAGGGTGAGCGAGGCGTCGATGGTGACGGTGCCGTTGGCCGTCTTGTCGGACACCTGGAAGGTCATGGAGCCGAAGACGGATGTGCCCTGGAAGTTGGCCTCCGCGCGGGTGCGGTCCGCCTCGGTTTGCAGCGACACGATTTCGGCGCCCAGCGTGGCGGTGACCGAGCTGTTGGTGGCCGTCTGGTCGCGCTGCACCATCAGCTCCTTCTGCCGCTCGATGAACCCCTGGATCGTCTGGGCGGCGCCCTCGGCGATCTGGAGCATCGCGCGCCCCTGCTCGGCGTTGGTGGCCGCCTGGTTCAGCGACCGCGCCTGGGTGCGCAGCTTGTTCGCGATGGAGAGACCAGCGGCGTCGTCGGCGGCCTGCGAGATCCGGAGGCCGGAGCTCAGCTTGGCCATGCTGGAACGGGCGTTCATGTTGTTGATGAACACGTTCCGGCTGGACGTCAACGCACTGACATTGGTGTTGATACGCATGGCTTACATCCTCCGTGATGAGTGTGGGAAGTGTCCATCCTTCCCGTGGAGCCGCGCGGTCCGCCGGCGCCGGGGGAGCCCCGGACGCCTGCGACGCGCGGCACCGCCCTGGCGATCTGCCGGGCGGGTGGTGCGATGGGGTGCCTGTGGTGCGGGTCGTTCGCCTGCCCCAGGGCACAGGCCTCCACCCCCCGCCGCGGGGCTGGCGCTGGGTGCGCCGCCCCGGGCGGGATGGAGCCATCCTGGCGCCCCGCCGCCGGTGATCAGGCGACGGCGGGGTGGTATGCGCCGCCGCGGCCAAGGCCGGGCGGTGGTGCGTGCCTAGCGCAGCACGCTCAGGATGCTCTGGCTGGACTGGTTGGCCTGCGAGAGCATCGACTGCGCGGCCTGCATCAGGATGTTGCTGCGGGTGAAGTTCGCCATCTCCTCCGCCATGTCGACGTCGCGGATGGTGGACTCCGCCGCCTTCACGTTCACCACCGCGCTCTTGAGGTTGCGCGTGGTGAAGTCCAGCACGTTCTGCCCCACGCCGATGCGCGCCAGCGCCGAGTTCACCGTGTCCAGCGCCGTGTCGGCGTTGGCCAGGGTGGACGAGGCCGTCAGCGTGGTCAGGGTGAGCGAGGCGTCGATGGTCACCGTGCCGTTGGCGCTCTTGTCGGAGACCTGGAAGACCTGCGACCCGAACACCGAAGTGCCCTGGAAGTTGGCCTCCGAGCGGACACGGTCCGCCTCGGTCTGCAGCGACGTGATTTCGGCGCCCAGCGTGGCGGTGACCGAGCTGTTGGTGGCCGTCTGGTCGCGCTGGACCATCAGCTCCTTCTGCCGCTCGATGAACCCCTGGATCGTCTGGGCGGCGCCCTCGGCGATCTGGAGCATCGCGCGCCCCTGCTCGGCGTTGGTGGCCGCCTGGTTCAGCGACCGCGCCTGAGTGCGCAGCTTGTTCGCGATCGAGAGACCAGCGGCATCGTCGGCTGCCTGGCTGATTCTGAGACCGGAACTGAGCTTGGCCATGCTGGAACGGGCGTTCATGTTGTTGATGAACACGTTCCGGCTGGACGTCAGCGCACTCACGTTGGTGTTGATCCGCATCCTGCTATCCTCCGTGATGGTGCAATCGGGGCGTCCGAGCCCCACCCGAGCGCGGATGTGGCTCGGGCAAGAGGTCAGTGTCGGCCGGACCCCGGAGCGACTTGACTGTCCGCCGGTCCGGGGCGGGGGACGGGCGCGGGTTGTCACCGTGGCGGCCCGGACGGCACGCCCTTCCCCCGTTTCGTCACGCCCAGGGCCCCGCCACCGGGGCAGGAGATGCTGCGGATGACGCTGTCCCCCGTGATCATGGCGGAGCTGGCCCGCGGCCAGGAGGCGCTGGAGGCCCGGGACTACATCGGGGCCCAGCGCACCTTCCGCCGCGTATGGCAGCGCCTCCCGGCCGACCCGTCGGTGGCCCAGTTGGTGGCCAATGCCCACCGGATGACGGGGGAGGTGGCCACGGCGCGGGAGGTGTTGCGCACCGCGTGGGCGCGCGGCGGGTGGGAGGCGCCCCCGGTAGCGCATGCGCTGGGGACGGCGCTGCTGGAGGTGGGTGCCCCCGCTGAGGCGGTGCGGTGCTTTGCCCACGTGGTCGCGCAGCGCCCGGCCGACCCGGCCGGGACGGGCGCCCTGGCGGCGGCCACCCGTGCCGCCGGCGACCCGGCTGGCGCCTGGCCGCTGATCCAGCGGGCGCTCCGGCTGGCCCCCCGGACCCCGGCCTTCCTGCTCACGGCGGCCCAGATCCGCCACTCGCTGGGCGACCTCGCCGGGGCCCAGCGATGGTTGGACCAGTGCGAGCGCGAGCGCCCGGGGCATGGCCCCACGCGCGTCCAGCGCGCGTACACCACCCTGCTGGGCGGGAGCAACGCCGCCGGGTGGGCGGCGTACGAGGCGCGTCCGCTCCCCCATCCGGGAACGGGAGCACGGGGGTGGGCGGGGGAGCCGCTGAATGGGGGGAGCGTGCTGGTGATGGCCGAACAGGGGGTGGGGGACCTGTTCCAATTCCTGCGCTTCGTCCCCGGCCTTGCCGCGCAGGGTGCGGGCACCGTGCTGGTGGAAGCGCCCGCGGGGACCGCGGAGCTGCTGGCGGCCAGTGGCCTTACCCCCGTGCCGCGTGGCGCCCATCCGCCCACCGATTGGTACGTCCCCCTGCTTTCCCTCCCGCACCTCCTGGCCACCGATCAGGCGGTGTGGGGGGAGCGCGTCCCCTACCTGCGCCCGCCGGCCACCGCCGCCCCCCTTCCACTCCCGGCATCCCCCCCCGAGGGGCGACGGCTTGGGGTGGTGTGGGCCGGGAATCCGGCCTTCCCCGGTGGCGTACTGCGCCACCTGGACCCGGCGCAGCTTCCGCGCCTGCTCACGGTGGCGGGGGTGGAGTGGGTGGCGCTCCAGCAGGGGGATGACGCCCTGGACGCACCGCCAGCGTTCACCACGCTCCCCACCCCGGGGAGTTGGGGGGACACGGCCCGGTGGCTCGCCTCCATGGATGGCCTGGTCACCGTGGACACGGGCATTGCCCATCTGGCCGGTGCCATGGGGGTGCGCACGTGGGTGCTGCTGGCCCACGATCCCGACTGGCGTTGGGGGCTGGGCAACGACCGCACGCCCTGGTATCCCACGCAGCAGCTGGTGCGGCAACCCGCCCCACGCGACTGGGATGGCGCCATGTCGCAGCTGCTGGCCGCGCTCCACGCGTGGCGTGAAAGCGAGGGGATGGACGGCGCCGACCGGGGCGTGCCCGGCGGCTCCTGATCCACGGCCCCTAGGCCGCCCGGGCCCCTGCCACGGGGGCGGCCATGCGCCAGAACAGGTCAAGCCGCGCGCCCCACGCAGCGTCCTGCCCCACCTCCCCCTCCGCGTCCGTCGGTTCAGGGAGGCGCAGCGCGGCCTGGGCCGCCGCCACGCGGGCGTCCCGCTGCCGCGCGTCGCGAACGGCCACCAGCGCCTCGCGCAGCGCCTCCTGCTGCGGGCGCCCTGACGGGTCCACGGGAACCACCCAGCCGGCGCCCGGGGAGATGTAGCGCCGAGCGGCACCTCCCTCCATGGCAATGACCGGCACGCCGCCGTACCGTGCCGCCAGGAGCTCCCGACCGCTGCCAATGCCCGGGCTCAGGAGGGCATGCACGCTGTGCAGCAAGGCAGGGAGTTCATCCGGACTCATCGCGTCAGTATCAAGCCAGATAAACGGCATGCCAGGCCTTCTGGCCCCCTGCAAGGCTAACATGCGCTCCCGCCAGGCCGCGTAGGCCGCCACGGTGGCATCAGGGGCGTCGGCACCCACCCCCCCCTCCACCGGGGGGATGCGCAGGTGCAGCACGATGGGATCGTCCTCGGTGCACAGCCGCTGGTACAGCGCCACCAGCTGCTGCACGCGCCCGAGGGTGCGGGGGGTGACCTGCAGCAGCAGCGCCGTCCCTTCGGTGGGCACCGACCGGGGGTAGGCGGCTCTGGCGCGACGCCACCGCTGGGGATCCAGCGCCGGCGGCACCACCGCCACCCGCGCCGGATCCACGCCGGCCGCGAGGCAGGCGTCCCGTTCCTCCTCATGGGCCACCAGCACGCCGGTGGCCCGGTCCCGCAGGGGAGCCACCCACGGAGCGGGGAGCACGGGGTCCGCCCCCCCTGCCAGCACCACCACCCACGGGACATCCCCCGCCGGCGGCACCAGTGCGCAGGGCCCCGCCTCGGGGGCCACCACGGTCAGCTGCACCGCCGGCGCATCCCCCGGCACGCCCTGGCCGTACCACGCCCGCTCTTCAGCGCTCCCCGTGGGGGGGCGCTCGGGTCCCGGGGGCGTAGGCCAGGCCAGTCGCACGGGGCGACCATCGGGGGTGCACGCGCCCGGGCGGGTGAGCGCCAGCGCCCAGGCGGCGGCCTCCGACAGCCACCCGTCGGCGCCGCACGCCCCGTCCACCCGCACCGTCAGGGGGGCCGCCGGGAGTGTATCCGGGGCGCTGGCCAATGGCGCCGCCCCATGAAGCGCAGTCGATCCCTCCGGTACCGGGACACGGGAGCCAGCAGGGCGAAGCACCCCGGACCCCGCCACCTCGCGCAGCCGCTGGGCCACCGCCGCCCCAGCGCGTTCCCACCCCCAGTGCGCCACCATGTCCGCCCGCGCCCGCGCCCCCACGGCCGCCGCCTCGCGGCGATCCGTGTGCACCCGCCGCAGCTGCGTGACCAGGTCCCGCACGCTGGGCGCGGCCCATCGCTGCCCGATGTACAGCACCATGTCCTCCGCCGCGGCGGGCACCACGCCGTCCACCGCCACCAGGTAGCTGTTGGCATCGGTCATGAAGTCCAGGTGGGCACTCCACCGGGTGGCGATCACCGGTACCCCGCAGGCCATCGCTTCCATGAACGGGCGCCCCCACCCCTCCCCGCGCGTGGGGAGCACCAGCGCCGTGGCCGACCGGTACAGGGCGGGGAGCTGCGCCGACGGGATCCGCTCTTCAATGAGCCGGATGGGGGCCACATCGCGCCGCGACCGCCCACCGCACGCCTCGCGCAGGTACTGGTCGATGCGCGCCTCAATCCCGGCCAACCCGGCCACCCGCTCGTGCCGGCCGGGGGGATAGGTGCGCAGCACCAGCGTCACGTCGTCATCGGGGGCGAAGGCCTCCGCCCACCCCCGCAACAGCACATCCCACCCCTTGCGGTCACGCCACTCGAACACGCTCAGGAACACCGTGCCCCGGACCCCGGGCAGCGGGAGCGGCGGGATCTCCGGGGTGAACAGCCGCGTGTGCACCCCGCCCGGGATGACCGTGATGGGGACCCGGACCCCGGCATGCCGGAAGGTGTCCCGGTTGAAGGTGCTGGGGACCCACAGTTCGTCGCACCGGTTGGCGATGGCCACCCAGTCGCTGGGGAGCGCGTCCGTCTCGAACATGCTGCGGGCAATGCGGTAGGTCGCCCGCTGGTCGAAATGGCTGATGGTGCCCAGGGGCGCGTGCAGGAGGTGCACGCAGTCACCCGCAGGGCGCACCGCCAGCAGCCGCTCCACCGCGCGGCGCTCCCGCGGATGCAGCGCCTCCCGAAATCCCGGCACCTCCGGGCGCATGCTACGCAGCGCCACGGGCACGCCGGCCCCGTCGGCCGCCGCCGCCATGCCGCGCACCTCGTCGGCGTACCCGGTTGGCTCCATCACCGGGCCTCCCCACACCACCGACGGCAGACCATGTGTCTCGCTGTGCCTGTGCATGCGCGCGGGAGATAGCAGGGCGTGTGCCAACCCCATCCGTGGCCGCCCATGGTGGGAACAGGTCAGCCAACCCACGCAACTACAACTAGTTGGCCCGCAGCAACCCCATCGCCCCCCCATCGCGCGCCTTCTAAGGGGAGGCGGCATCCCCTTCCCGTCCGGCTGCCTCATCCGCGTCCAAGGCCCGCGCATGCGGCAAGAATTGCCGAGCATGTGACACCAATGGGTCGTCCCGTTACGCCGCGCCCACCGGCATGAATGAGTAAATCATTGTATAGCAACAGGTTGCATAATGGCACGGTTCGTGATAGTCCGGCTCGGCGTGAGCCCCCCTGCCCTTGCCTCCGCGCAACGCCAGCACCCCCCCGTCGCCGCCCACGGTGGTGCGGGGCCGCTGGGCTGTTTTCTGGCGCAGCGGCTGACCGGGACCGACCTGGTGCTGGATGTGGCGGTCGGTGACGGGGCGTTGACCAAGGTGGCGGCGCGCCATGCGGCCGCGGTGTTCGTGGTGGGGGTGGCGCCGGCCGTGCTGCAGCGCTGGGGGCAGGAGGTGGCCGCCCTGGGACCCGCAGCCCCCATCCTGCCGGCGCCGGTCACCGACGTGCCCTCCCTGCGCACCTTCCTGGCCGACCTGCCCGCCGAGGCGCGGCTGGTGGTGCTGGCAGCGCCGCCGCAGTTGCCGGAGCTGCTCCTGGGGCTGGCCCCCTGCGCGGCACGCGGTCAGCTGGTGGCCATGGGCCTGCCCCCCCACGACCCGGGGCGCCACAGCGGAGAGAGTGCCGCGCTGGTGCTGGACGCGTTGGGGCTCACCCCCTGTGCGCTGACCCTCGAGGACGGCCTCGTGCGTGCCACGCCGGTGGCGGCCGTGGGCCACACACCCGGCACTGGCGAGGGGGCGCTGGTGGCGCTCCCCAGCGCGGTAGTGGGTCGGGGAGCAGCCACGATGCAGAGCCCCGTGGGGACACCGTCCATGCCGGCGCCGCCTGACGATGGGGACCCCGCCAAGGCGGCGGAGGCCGCCCTGGCCCGCCTTGAAGCCGACCGCCGTCTGGGGCGGCTGGCCACGGCCCGTGAGGCGGCGCTTGCGCTCTTTCATGCCGGCGGCTGGGAGGCACGCGGTCGTGCCCAACGGTTGGGGGTGGCCTTGATGGAACTGGGCGCCGCCGAGCCGGCCTGCCGCTGCTTTCGGCAACAGCTGGTGCAGGCCCCGGGCGATCCCACCGCCACCGCGCTGCTGGCGGGTGCCCTGCTCAACCTGGGACACCCCGAGGAGGGGTGGGCGCTGCTGCGGCCGCTGGTGGATACCCCGCCCCGCGGCACGCGGGTGGCCCCCAGTCTCCTCCTGGCCGCGTCCATGGTGCGCCGCGCGCACGGGGATGCGGACGGGGCGCTCCGCTGGGTGCACCAGCTGGAGCGCCGCGGCACGGGCGACGGGGGCGACTGGCGCGCCACCCTGGAGCGCGCCTTCACGCAGATGCTGCGCGGCGACTACCAGCGCGGGTGGGAAGGCTATGAGGCGCGCCCCACGCCAGCGGCGCCCAACGCAGCCCGCCGCTGGCGCGGGGGGGCGCTGCACGGCACCCTCTTCGTGCAAGGCGAGCAGGGCATTGGCGACCTGATGCAATTCGTCCGCTTCGTGCCGGCGCTCCATGCCGCCGGGGCGGCGCGCGTGCTGGTGGAGGCCGCCCCGGAGACGGTGCCGCTGCTGGCGGTCAACGACATCGAAGCCGTGCCGCGCGGGCTGCATCCCCGGGCCGACTGGTACGTCCCCCTCATGTCCATCCCGCAGGCCCTGCACATCGGGAGCGCGGTAGGCGGCGAGCGAGTCCCCTACCTGCATGCCCCGGACCCGATGCCGCCGATCCCCCTCCCGCCGGCCCCGCCGGGCATCCGACGGTTGGGGTTGGTGTGGGCCGGCAATCCGCTGTTCCCCGCGACCGCCACCCGCGACTTCGACCCGGCCTGTCTCCCGGCCGTCGCCGAGATCCCCGGCGTGGAGTGGGTGGTGCTGCAGCACGGGGCGGCCGCGCACCATGCCCCGGCCTCCATGCACCGTCCTGCCCTCCCCGCCACCTGGGCCGGGACAGCGCAGTGGCTGGCGCAGCTGGACGGGTTGGTGACCATCGACACGGGCATCGCCCACCTGGCCGGTGCCATGGGGCGCCCCACCTGGTTGCTCCTCCCCCATGTCGCCGAGTGGCGCTGGGGGCTCTCGGGGGACCGCACCCCCTGGTATCCCACCATGCGGCTGCTGCGCCAGGCGCAGTGGCGCGATTGGGCGTCCGTCGTGCCGATGCTGGCCGAGGCGCTGGCCACACCCTCCCCCCTGCCGGCAGCTGCCGGTCGCTGACGACTTCTTCTCCCGACGGGTTCCCATGTCCGCTTCCGTCCATCCGGTGCGCCACATCCCCAGCATCCAGCGCATCGCCGGGGACCTCCCCCGCTTCCGCGTGCCCGTGGCGCTCCCGCCCCAGGAGGCCGACGCCGTGGATGCGGCCGAGGCGACCGGCGGCGTGGATGCCGACGTGCGCACCTTCCTGGACGCACAGCTGGAAAGCGGGGACCTGTTCGTGGACCTCGACCCGGGGTTGGGGTTCGTGGCGTTGGGCGCCGCCACCGCGCCGGGGGGGATCGTGACGGTGCTGGTGAACGAGGCCGATGCCGCGGTGCGCACCCGGCTGCAGGACGCCGCGGTGGAAGTGGGCGGATGGCTGGAGTGGTGTACCCCCACCGATGCCGCCTCGCTACGGGCCGCGGTGGACGCCCATCACGCTGCCGGCGGACGCGTGCTGGTGCAGGCCGCCGCGGCGCAACTCCCCGTGGTGAGCGAGGCGCTGGCCGCGCTGGTCACCGATGAAGCGCTGGTGGCGGTGTGCATCCGTGACGCCGCGTGGTGCGACGACTGGGACGCGTTGGTGGCGTTCCTGCGGGTGCTGGGGCTGGCGCCGGCCGTGATGATGGCGCGGGGTGACGACGTGCTGCTGGTGCCCGTGGAGGCGCGCCCCGACGGGGCGGTGATTGCCATCCCGGCCGGCGTGGTGGATGAGGCCGCCCCGGTGGGGGATGCCACGCCGGAGGCAACGGACGCACCCGAGCGTGCACCGCTCGCTCCACCGCTCGCTGCCCCGCGTCCCATGCCGGGCGCGGAGACCCCCATCGCACCGGTGACCGTCCCCTCGCTGATGGCCTCCCCGATCGCCTTCCCCGCCGCCGTGCCGGCCCGCCCCACCTGGGTGGCGGCGCGCGACGGGTTGTTGCTGCAGACCTCGCATTCGCGCACCGGCTACGGGGTGGCCGGCAGCCACCTGCTGGCCGCGCTGCAACGGCGCGACGTGCCGGTCACGCTCTTCCCGCTGGGTGCCGTGGACCCCTCGCTCAC
>JBILKP010000378.1:0-2777 GCA_044376625.1 Gemmatimonas sp.
GGCGCGCCCATTCCGTACGGGCAGCGGCAGCTGGGGCTGCTCCCCTACCAGGGGGACTCCACGCTGCTGGTGGAGTCGGCCACGCTGTCGCTGGTGGTGCTGGATGCCCGCGGGCGCACGGTGCGGGTGATGGCGCCCCCGCGCACCAACGACATCTTCACGCTGGCGTCGGTGAACGCCGGCTCGCACGCCTTCGATGCCAAGGGACGCCTGTACTACCGGCAGGGGAACGCCGGCGGTGGCTTTGGTGGCGGCGGCGGCGCCATGATGTTCGGCGCCGGTGGTGACCGCGGCGGGGATCGCGGCGGCGACCGCACGCGTGGCGGGGGCAACGCCCAGGGCGGGCGCCCCGGGCAGGGCGGCGGCGAGATGGCGGGCACCATGGGCGGTCCGCCGGGGGGCTTTGGCGGTGGGCAGGGGGGCGGGCCGGGTGGCCGCGGCTTCAATCCTGCCAACCAGCCCGACTCGGTGCCCATCGTGCGCGTGGACTTCGACACCCGCACCGCCGACACGGTCACCTTCGTGAAGGTGCCGCGCAGCGACGTCTCCATGACGCGCGGCGAGGACGGCGGGATGCGCACCACCATCCGCATCAACCCGCTGCCGCAGGCCGACGACTGGGCGCTCCTGGCCGATGGCACGGTGGCGGTGATCCGGGTGCTGGACTACCACGTGGATTACTACACCCCCGACGGCCAGCATCTGGTGGGGGGGAAGCTGCCGTACGACTGGAAGCGGATCACCGATGACGACCGCACCAAGCTGATCGACTCGATCGGCGTGCTGGCCAAGGCCGCGGGCGCCCGGGCGGGATCGATGGGGCCCATGCGCGTGGCGTTCGAGCCGATCGCGGCGGAGAAGCTCCCCGACTATTACCCGCCGGTGCGCGCCGGAACTTCGCTGGCCGATTTCCAGGGGAACCTCTGGGTGCTCCCCTCCACCTCCACGCTGTCGTCGCAGATCGCCGGGCAGTTCTCGCAGATGGCGGGGCGGGGCGGCTTTCCCGGGGCTGGCGGTCCGCCGGCCGGCGCGATGTCGTTTGCCGGGATCCCCGGTGGTGGCGCGGCTGGCGAGCGGCGCGCGGACCGGCGCGAAGCGCGTGACTCGTCGCGGGGCGCATCCCCCGCAAGGGCTGGCGCCGGTGCACCCGGTGCACCAGCAGGCGCGCCCGGCGCCGGCGGGATGCCTCCCGCTGCCATGGGCATGATGGCGGCCATGATGAACCAGCCGCCGCTGGTGTACGACGTGGTGGGGCGCGACGGCGCCATGCGCTACCGGGTGCAGCTGCCGCCCGGGCGGCAGCTGGTGGGCTTCGCGCAGGACGGCGCCCTCTACCTGGCGGCGCGACAGGGGCGGCAGTTCGTCATCGAGAGGGTGACGCTGCAGTAATCCCCGTGGCGCCAGCCGAGGGGCCACCGATGCCACGAGGGGCCATCCCAGCCGGGATGGCCCCTCGTGCATGCCTGGTCCCGCGCCAGCGGCTGGTTTAGCCCTGCGGCCCCGCCGCCAGGATGGCCGGGCTCACGGCGTCACCGAACTTCCGGATGTTCTCGCGGAACATCCCGGCCAGCTTGCGCGCCTGCGCGTCGTAGGCCTCGCCGTCGGCCCAGGTGCCGCGCGGATCGAGCACCGCGCTGGGCACGCCGTCGATGGCCTGCGGGATGTGCAGCCCGAAGATCGGGTCGGTGGCCATCGGCGCCGAGGCCAGCGCGCCGTCCAGCGCGGCGCGCACCATGGCGCGCGTGTGCGCCAGCTTCATCCGCTGGCCCACACCGTAGGCGCCGCCGCTCCACCCGGTGTTCACCAGCCACACCTGCGACCCATGCTCGCGCAGGAGCGCGCCCAGCATGTCCGCGTACTTGGTGGGGTGCCACACCAGGAACACCGCGCCGAAGCACGCCGAGAAGGTGGCCTGCGGCTCCGTCACGCCCCGCTCGGTCCCCGCCACCTTGGCGGTGTACCCGGAGAGGAAGTAGTACATCGCCTGCTCGGGGGTGAGCCTGGCAATGGGGGGGAGCACGCCGAAGGCGTCGGCCGTGAGGAACACCACGTTCTTCGGGTGCCCGCCGCGCCCGCTGGGGACGTGGTTGCGGATGTAGGGGAGCGGGTACGACGCGCGCGTGTTCTCGGTGATGGCCTGGCTGGCGAAGTCCACCGTGCGCTGCGGCTGGTGCAGCACCACGTTCTCGAGGATGGTCCCGAACATCTGCGTGGTGGCGTAGATGTCCGGCTCGCCCTCGGGGGACAGGTTGATCACCTTGGCGTAGCAGCCGCCCTCGAAGTTGAAGGTCCCCTCGGGGGACCAGCCGTGCTCGTCATCGCCGATGAGCCCGCGCGCCGGGTCGGCCGACAGCGTGGTCTTGCCGGTGCCCGAGAGCCCGAAGAAGAGCGCGGTGTCCCCCTGCGCCCCGATGTTGGCGGAGCAGTGCATGGAGAGGACGCCCTGCTTGGGGAGCAGGTAGTTCATCACCGTGAACATCGACTTCTTGAGCTCGCCCGCGTAGCGCGTGCCGCCGATGAGGATGGTGCGCTCGGCGAGGTTGAGGACGATGAACGTCCCGGTCCGGGTGCCGTGCCGCGCAGGATCGGCCTGGAACTCGGGGGCGTGGTACACGGTGAAGTTGGGGGCGAACGACGCCAGCGCCTCCAACGGCGGGCGGATGAACATGTTCCGCACGAACGCCGCGTGCCACGCGTTGGGGAGGATGTAGCGGACGCTCAGCCGGGTGGCCGGGTCGGCCCCGCAGAAGAGGTCCTGCACGAACAGCGTGTCGCGG
>JBILKP010000113.1:0-9067 GCA_044376625.1 Gemmatimonas sp.
GCCCGGCATGCCTGTCCCGGGCGGCGGCTGGTGGTGGTGTTCCAGCCCCACCTGTACTCGCGCACCCGCGACTTTGCGTCCGCGTTTGCCGAGGCGTTGGGGGCCGCGGATCAGCTGTGGCTGTGCGACATCTACGGCGCGCGGGAAACGCCGGATCCGGCGGTCACCGCCGACCTGATTGCCCGCGAGCTGCCCGCGGGCCGTCTGGCGTGGCGCGGGGCGCGCGACGCGGTGGTGGCCCCGCTGGCCGAGGCGGTGCGGGCCGGCGATGTGGTCCTGACGGTGGGCGCGGGCGATGTGACCGCGGTTGGACCGGCCTTGCTGGCGCGCCTGGGGGCGTCGGCGTGAGGGGCAGCCGCCCCGACGCGCCGGCGGTCGACCCGTCATCCGGTGAGGCGGGGCCTGGGGCACGTCGCCGTCGGCGTCGCTGGCAGGCCGTGGCCGTGGTGGCCGCGGTGGGGCTCGTGGGCGGCATCCCCTGGTGGGGGCCGCGCGCCCTCAGCCGCCTGGCGTTCTTCCATGTGCGGGCCGTGGAGCTGCGCGGCGTGGTCCATGCGTCGGTGCCGGAGCTGGTGACCCGCCTGGGGGTCGACTCGCTGCAGTCGGTGTGGCAGCCGCTGCCCCCGCTGGCGGCGCGGCTCCTGGGGCACCCGCTGGTGGCCGACGCGCAGGTCTTTCGCGAGCTGCCGGGCACGCTGGTGGTCGAGGTGCAGGAGCGGGTGCCCGTGGCGCTGGTGGCCGATCCGGCCGGGGTGCGTCCGGTGGATGGCGGGGGGGCGCGGTTGCCGCTGGACCCGCGGCGCGTGTCGCTGGACTTGCCCCTGGCGCTGGACGCCGACACGGTCCTGCTCCGGTTCCTGGATGCCCTCCGCCGCGACGCGCCCGCGCTGTATGGTCGCGTCACGGTGGCGTCACGCCCCTCCCCCCGGGAGCTGCAGGTGGCGCTGGGGGCGGTGCGGGTCCGGGCGCTCCCCGAGGTGACCGTGGCGCGGTTCCAGGACATATTACCCGTGGAGGCCGACCTCGCCCGAGGATCCGTGCCGGTGGAAGAGCTGGACCTTCGCTTCCGTGACCAGGTGATCGCGCGCACGCCATGACCGCAGACCCCATTGTAGCCGCACTTGACGTCGGCACGGCGCACACGACGGCCCTGGTGGGCACGGCGCTGGGCGGTGGCGACCGCGCGCCGCGCCTGCGCGTGCTCGGGGTGGCCGAGACGCGCACCGCGGGGCTGCGGCGCGGGGTGGTGTCCGACATCGAGGAGGCCACGCGGTCGATTCGGGCGGCCATGGAGGAGGCGGTGCGGCTGGCGGGGGTGGTGCCGGAGGCGCTGATCGTCGGGATTGCCGGGGAGCATGTGAAGGCGTCCACCTCGTCCGGGGTCGTGGCCATCAGCGGCGACGAGATCACGCGGGCGGATGTCGAGCGGGTCAACGAGGTGGCGCGCGCCCTGGCGATTCCCCAGGACCGGGAACTGCTGCACGCCATTCCGCAGGAGTACCGGGTGGACCGCACCGAGGGGATTCGCGATCCGGTGGGGATGATCGGGACGCGGCTGGAGGCCGAGCTGTGCCTCGTCACCATCGGGAGCCCGCCGGCGATGCACCTGCGCAAGAGCATCGAGCGGGCGCAGTACCGGGTGCGCGACCTGGTGCTGGAGCCGTTGGCCAGTGCGCAGGCGGTGCTGACCGCGGAGGAGCGGGAGGCGGGGGTGGCGCTGCTGGAGTTGGGGGCCGGGAGCACCGACCTGGCGCTGTTCCACGAGGGGAAGATCCGCCACCTGGGGACGATCGCGGTGGGGGGGCACACGGTCACGAGCGACCTGGTGCAGGGGCTCGGGATCACGCTGTCGGACGCCGAGCGCCTCAAGGAGGCGTATGGGTGCGCGTACGAGCCGCTCATCGACCCGGCGCAGGTCATTGCGATGCCGGCCAGCGGCGCGCAGGGGGAGCGGCACCTGTCGCGGGAGCTCATGACGCACATCATCCATCAGCGCATGGACGAGCTGTTCGACACGGCGCGGCGGATGATCGAGGGGGCGGGGTACCTGGGGCGGCTGAACGCGGGGGTGGTGCTCACCGGGGGCGAGGCGTCGCTGGAGGGGATCACGGCCCTGGCGACGGACGTGTTCGGGGTGGGCGCGCGCGTGGGGGTGCCCGGGCAGCAGCTGGAGGGGCTGGTGGAGCAGGTGGCGTCCCCGCGCTTTGCGACGGCGGTGGGGCTGGCGCTGTACGGGGCCCAGCGTGCGGTGCCAACCGGGGTGGCGTCGCGCCGCGTGGCGCTGGGCGGCGGCGGGGTGGATCGGCTGGCGGCGCGCGTGAAGGGGTGGTTGCAGGACTTTTTCTGACCCGGGCGCGCGCGTGGCGTGCTGTCCGTCAGGGACCGGGTTGCGCGCGCCGCGTTGCGCTATATTCTAGGGATGCTGGCGCTCTGCCCCGGAGCGCCCCGTGGTGTCACCCTGCGCCCCCTCCCCGACGCGTATGGAGCTTCCCCGAATGACCTTCGAGTTTGAGGACAGCGGGTCCCAGACGGCCCGCATGAAAGTCGTGGGTGTGGGGGGCGGCGGCGGCAACGCGGTCAACCGCATGATCGACGAAGCCCTCGAGGGCGTCGAGTTCATCTCGATGAACACCGACGCGCAGGCGCTGCTCAACTCGAAGGCCGATGTGAAGATCCAGATCGGCAAGAACCTCACGCGGGGGTTGGGCGCCGGGGCGCGCCCCGACGTGGGGAAGCAGGCGATTGAGGAGAACCTGGACGACGCGCGCCGCGCGTTGGCCAACGCCGACCTGGTGTTCGTGACCTGCGGCATGGGGGGCGGCACGGGCACGGGGGCGGCGCCGGTGGTGTGCCAGCTGGCCCGCGAGGCCGGGGCGCTCACGGTGGGCATCGTGACGCGGCCGTTCCTGTTCGAGGGGCGGCGGCGCATGAAGTTCGCCGAGGAGGGGATCGCCGAGATGCGCAAGCACGTGGACACGATGATCATCGTGCCCAACGAGCGGCTGCTCGCGGTGGTGGGGAAGGGGATCCCCTTCCACGAGGCGCTCAAGAAGGCCGATGAGGTGCTGCTGCACGCCACGCAGGGGATCTCGCTGCTCATCAGCGAGACGGGGATGGTGAACGTCGACTTTGCCGACGTGCGCACCATCATGCAGAACGGCGGGTCGGCGCTGATGGGGACCGGGGTGGGGCGCGGGGAGAACCGGGCGACCGAGGCGGCGCAGCAGGCCATCGCCTCGCCGCTGCTCGACAACGTCTCCATCGCCGGGGCCAGCGGCGTGCTCATCAACATCACCGGCGGGCAGGATGTCACCCTGGGCGAGGTGACGCTGATCACCGAGATGGTGCATGCGGCCGCCGGGGACGACGCCGAGATCATCTTCGGGGCCGTCACGGAGCCGGCGATGAGCAACGAGATCCGGGTGACGGTGATTGCCACGGGCTTCGACCGCCTGCTGCCGCAGGGCGTGCTGCCGCAGGGCGTGCTGCTGCCGGCCGCCGCGCCGGTGGCCGCGGTGGCGGCCGGGACGGCGGCGGCGACCCCCGCCGCCGCGGGGCAGCCCGCGCCGGTGGCCGGGGCCACGGCCCGCGGCAACCCGGCGGTGCTCCCGTTCCCCACGGGCGCGCGGTCGGTGGCCAGGCCGGTCCAGGCGCCGCGCCCCGCGGCCGATGGCGTGCCGCGCCCCACGCGCGTCCCGCCCATGTCGGTCAACCAGGAGGTGGAGGACATGGAAATCCCCACCTTCATTCGGAGGCAGATGGATTGACGGGCTCCGCGCGCGCCCTGGTCATTGCGGTGGGCGCCCTCGTGGTGGGGGGCGTGGTCCTGTCGCGCACCCGCCCCGTGGCCGTCCGCCCTGCCGGGGCGCTGCTGGACGGCGGGACGCGCGTCGCCGCCTCCCCCTGGCAGACGCGGGTGGACACGGTGCGCCAAGGTGAGCCGGTGGTGTCGGTGCTGGAGCGCGCCGGTGTCCCGGCCCCCGAGGCCGCCGCCGCCCTGCGGGCTGCCCGCGCCCTCGATCCGCGGCGCATCCGGGCCGGGACCTCGGTGACCACCCGTGTCCACCCCGATTCGGGCCCCGCCGAAATTGTGTTCCAGTTGGCCATCGACCGGCTCGTCCGTCTCTCCCGGCGCGGCGACGCCGCGTGGGATGAGCGCGAGGAGCGCCTCCCGTGGCGCACCGACACGGTCGTGGTGGCCGGCGTCGTGTCCTCCACCCTGACGGGGGCCCTCGAGGCCGGCGCCGCCGCCTTCCCGCCCCGCATGCGCACCGAGGTGGCCTACGCGCTGGCCGACATCCTCGAGTACCGCGTGGACCTCAGCCGCGACCTGCGCCGCGGCGATTCCGTGCGCATGCTCATCGAGCGGCAGCAGGCGCCCAACGGCCTCGTCCGCCCCGGCAACATCCTGGCCGCGCGCGTCACCGTGGATGGGCGGCCCGTGGAGGCGCTGCGCTTCACCCAGCAGGATCGCCCCGCGTACTTCGACGGGGACGGCAAGGCCATGCGGTCGGCCTTCCTCCGCGCCCCGCTGGCCTTCCGGCGCATCTCCAGCGTCTTCGGCCTGCGCCGCCACCCCATCCTCGGGGTCATGCGGGCGCACCAGGGCACCGACTACGCGGCCGCCGCGGGCACCCCCGTGCGCGCCCTCGGCGACGGCCGCGTCATCTTTGCTGGGTGGAAGGGCGGCTATGGGCGGGTGGTGGAGATCCGGCACCGCAACGGCTTCGTCACCCGCTACGGCCACCTGCGCGGGTTCGCCAAGGGCATCCGCGCCGGCACGTCGGTGGGGATTGCCAACACCATCGGCTTCGTGGGCGCCACCGGGTTGGCCACGGCGCCCCACCTGCACTTCGAGGTCCTGGTGGGGGGGCGGCACCGCGACCCCCGGCAGGTCCTGCGCAACCTCGCCGGCGAGCCGCTGGCCACGGCACAGCGCCCGGCGTTCTTCTCCCTCAAGAGCCGGATTTTCGCCCTCCTCGACGGCCCCGACGGCAACCGCCCGGTGGGCGCGCGCGAGCAGGCCGCCGCTCCGCGCGGCCCCTGAGTCCCGTCAGGGGCCTGTGACCACCCCGCCGGCCCCGGGCGCCCCGCTCGGCGCCCCCGTTTCCCGCCGCCGCGCATGATCGCGTGGCTGTGCGCGTGCGCGGTGGCTGTGGCCGCCGCCCTGTTGGCCTACCCCCCGGCACACTGGGGGACCACCGGACGCTCCCGCTGGCGGGTGGCCCTCCTGGCACTCCTCCGGGCCACGGCGGTCCTGCTGGTGGCCGCCATGCTCTTCGGGGCCCCTCGTGCCCCGGCGCGTCCGCTTCCGCCGCTGCTGGTCATCGACGCCTCGGCCTCGTGGCGCCGAGCCGCCCCTGCGCCCACCACCGTCCCCGCGCAGGTGGCCGCGCTGGCCGACAGTCTGCGCCAGCGTGAGGACGCAAAGGGTGATGGCGCCCCGGACGTGATGTGGCTGGGAGACTCCCTCCGCCCCGCGTCGGCGGACGGCCCCGGCCCCCCGCTGACCGATGCGGCCTCGCGGCTCCGTCCGGCCGTGGACTATGCCACCGCCACCGGGCGTGCCCTCTGGCTGGTCACCGATGGCGAAGTGGACGACCCCGATGCGCTGGCCGACGCCCCGCCGGGATCCCGTTGGCTGGTGCCGCCGCGCCCCCAGCGCGCCGACCTGGCAATGGCCAGTGTGCGTCTCCCCACCGACGCGCGCGCCGGCGACACCATCGTCGTGGAGGCCGAAGTGGTGGCGGGCGGCGCCGGTGCCCCTGCCGGCGTGGTGCAGTGGCTGGTGGACGGTGCACCGGCGGCAAGCGCGCCGGTGCCGGCGGTCTCGCCGTGGAGCGCGGGGCGCGTCACCAGCCGGGTGGCCGTGCCGCGTGGCGGTGGGGCCCATCGGGTGACCGCCGCCCTGGTGGTGGCCGGCGATCTCGAGCCCCGCAATGACACGCTGGACGCCGCCCTCTCGGTCACCGATCGCCCCGCCGTGGTGCTGGTGTCCACGTCCCCGGATCTCGATGTGCGCGAGGTCCTTCGCGTCCTGCGCGGCACCTTGCGCCTGCCGGCGGAGGGGTACCTGCGGGTTGCCCCTGGGCGCTGGCGGGTGGAAGGCACCTTGGCGTCCATCGACGAGGCCACCGTGGCGCGGCGGGCACGCGACGCGGCGCTGCTGGTGACCCATGGGGACACCAGTTGGAGCATCGCCGTCGGCGGGCTCTCGCGAAGCGCCGCGCGCGCGCTGTGGCGCCCCGCCCCCCCGCCCGGGCTGGCACGCGCCGGGGAACGGGCGGCTCCTGGGGAGTGGTTCGCCGAGGTGCCGTCCCCGGCGGGGCGGTCCGCAGGGGCGGCCCAGGCGCTGGAGGCGGCACTCGTCGGGCTCCCCGCCGATTCGCTCCCGCCGGTGCAGCTGCCGGCCGAGGAACCGCCCGCCGGAGCGCGTCGAGACTCGGCCAGTGCGGTGCTGGTGGCCCGGCTGGCCAAGCGCGGCGAGGCGCGCCCCGTGGTTGCGGTGCGGGAACGGGACGGGCAACGGGAGGTGCGGGTGGTCGGGTCGGGCTTTGCCGGCTGGGCGATGCGAGGCGGGCGTGCCGGTGACGCCTTCACCGCCCTGTGGGGGGGCGTGTTCGACTGGTTGGCCGAGGCGCGCGGGGATGTCCGCCCGGCCGTTCCGGCGTTGCCCTACGTGCGTGAGGGCGAGCCGATCCCCTGGCGCCGTGGGGGCGCGGATTCCGCCGTGACGGTGGCGTTGGTGCGTGATGCGGAGGGCGCGGCCGCCGCTGGGACCGACACGGTCCGGGTGCCGCTGCTGTTCGCCGCGGGCGCGCGCGAAACGCTGTCGCCCCCCCTGGCACCGGGACGGTGGCGTGGCGCGCTGCCAGGGGGAGCGGTGCTGGTGGTGGTCAACCCGTCTCGTGAATGGGTGCCGCGCCCGCCGGCCCTCGCCCCCCGGGGGGCGTCAGGGGTGGTGCGCTCCGCCGCCCCGCGTCGGCTGGTGGACGCCGCCTGGCCGTTTGTCCTGGTGCTGCTGCTGCTCTCGGCGGAGTGGATCGGCCGGCGCTTCGCCGGGTATCGCTGACCACCGCACCGCCGCACCGGCCGTTCCTGCGCATCGCCCCATGCCGGGGCTGCGCGTCTTCACGCTGTCCGGGTTGCCATGGCTCGACTGTTCCGTCGCAAGGATGAGGTGCCGCGGCGCTCGCTCTGGGCGCGCGTCAAGGACCTCGTGCGCACCGATCTCACGGTGCTGTTCACCGGGGTGGACGAGGGGTCGCTGGAAGCCCTCGAGTCCCTCCTCATCGAGGGCGATTTCGGCGTCCCCACGTCGTTGGCGCTGGTGGCGGAGGTGGAGCGTCGCGCCCGGCGCGGCGAGGTGCGCACCGAGGCCGAGTTCCGGGGCGCGCTGGCCGACGGCATCGAGGCGGCGCTGCAGCGTGGCCACGCCGACCCGGCGCTGCGGATGGCCGACGCCGCTCCCACCGTGCTCCTGGTCATCGGGGTGAATGGGGCGGGGAAGACCACCTTCATCGGCAAGCTGGCCGCGCGCCTGCGGGGCGAGGGGAAGCGGGTGCTGGTGGGGGCCGCGGACACCTTCCGCGCCGGCGCCATCGACCAGCTGCGGGTGTGGGCCGAGCGCAGCGGGGCCGACTTCGTCGGGGGGGTGGCGGGGGGTGATCCGGCCGCGGTGGCCTTCGATGCCGTGGAGGCGGGCGTGACCCGCGGCTGCGACGTGGTGATCGTGGATACCGCCGGTCGCCTGCACACCAGCGACGACCTCATGGCGGAGCTGCGCAAGGTCCACCGCGTGATTGGCAAGCGCCTGCCGGGTGCGCCGCACGAGGTGCTGCTCGTCCTCGACGGCACCATTGGCCAGAACGCGCTGGCGCAGGCGCGCACCTTCGCGGCCGCCGTGCCGGTCACCGGGGTGGTGGTGACCAAGCTGGACGGCACCGCCAAGGGCGGCATCGTCGTGGCGGTGCACGAAGCACTCGATGTGCCGGTGAAGTTCGTGGGGGTCGGGGAGCAGGTCGGCGATCTGGAGCCCTTCAACGCCGCCCTCTTCGCCCGGGAGCTGGTGGAGGCGTGACGGCCGCGGGGCGCGGCACCCCCGACCCGCGTCGGCGCCCCCCGGCGCGCCCGGCGCCGCGCCTCACCCTCGACACCCCGGTCACCTACCTCAAGGGCGTCGGGCCGGTGCGGGCCCAGCTCCTGGCGCGCCTCGGCATCACCGTGGCGGGCGACCTGCTGCGGCACGTCCCGCACCGCTACGAGGACGCCTCTACGGTCACCCCCATCAGCCACGTGGCGGTGGGCACCGATGTCACCGTCCTGGGGCGCGTCATCGCGGCCGGCGTGCTCCCCACGCGGAAGGGGCTGCGGGTGTTCCAGGTGGTGCTGCAGGACGCCACCGGCATGGTGGAGGCGGCGTGGCCCGGCCAGCCGTACCTGGAGCGCACCATCACCAAGGGGGACTGGCTGCTGTGCACCGGGCCCGTGCGCTTCTTCCACGGCCGACGCCTGCAGCCGCGCGAGTTCGTCAACCTGGGCCCCGAGGAAGAGGGCACCGGCGAGGGGCGCGTGCTGGCCATCTATCCGGCCACCGAGGGGCTCTCCGCGCGCGTGCTGCGCGGCATGGTGCTGCAGCACCTGGACGCGCTGCTCCCCCTGGTGGAGGAGGTGCTCCCCGCGGCCGTGCTGGACGAGGCGGGGGTGCCGCCGCTGCCGCAGGCGCTCCGCATGGTCCATCGCCCCGGCACGGTGCGCGAGGCCGAGGCCGGGCGCGCCCGCCTGGCCTTCGAGGAGCTGCTGGCGCTGCAGCTGCTGCACCGTCGCGCCAACCACCTGGCGCGCGCCGCCCGCGGCGGCACCGCGTTCGTCAACCACCGCCGCCTCACCACCCGCCTCCGTGAGGGGCTCCCCTATGAGCTCACGGGGGCGCAGCGACGCGCCATTCGCGAGATCGTGGCCGACATGGCCAGCCCGCGGCGGATGCACCGCCTGCTGCAGGGGGACGTCGGGGCCGGCAAGACAGTGGTGGGGCTCTTCGCTGCCCTGCTGGCGCTGGAGAACGACG
>JBILKP010000114.1:0-9062 GCA_044376625.1 Gemmatimonas sp.
GGGCGACGGTGATGCCCACCGACGACGAGAGCGTCGAGGCGGCGTAGTCCGCCGTGGCGGCCGAGGTGGCCGTGGCGGTGATCGTCGCGGTGCCGGGGGCGACCGCGGAGACGTTGCCCGCGGCGTCCACCGTGGCGACGGCCGGGTTGGTGGTGCCGTAGGTGATGACGGCGGCGCCGGCGGTCGGGCCCTGGGCCGAGGCGGTGACCTGGGCGGAGGCGCCCACGGCCAGCGACAGCGACGACGGGGTGACGGTCAGCGCGGTGAGCCCGGCCGGGAGGGCCGAGACGGTCACGGTGACCGCGGCCGAGCCGGAGCCGGCGGCGAAGTTGCTGTTCGCGGCCGAAGCGCCGGTGACGGTGATGACGGCGGTGCCGGGGGCGACCGCGGTGATCAGGCCGGTGGCGGACACGGTGGCGACGGCGGTGGCCGACGACGCGTAGGTGTACGTGGCGGCCGGGGCGCCCGCGGGCTGCGTGGCCGAGGCCACGACCTGCGCGGTCTTGCCGGTGCCCAGGTTGACCGCGGACGGCGAGGCGGAGACCGCCGAGATGCCGGCCGGGAGGGCCGTGACGGTGACCGTGGCGGCCGACGTCAGCGTGGCCGAGGCCGTGCCCGTGCCGGAGCCCGTGGCGGTGACCGTGATGGTGGCGACGCCGGGGGCGACCGCCGTCACGACACCAGCGGCCGACACCGTCGCGACAGCGGCGGAGGAGGACGCGTAGGTGTAGGTGACCGTGACGCCGCTATTGGCGCGGTTCACCGTGGGAACGATGGTGACGGTCTGGTTGACCGGGATGCTGGCCGAGGCCGGCGACACGGTCAGGCCGGAGATGGCCGCGGCCTGCGCGGCCACGGAGACCGCCGCCGCCGCCGACTGGCCCGTGGAGGCCGCGGCGGTGATGGTGGCGTTGCCCGACGCCACGGCCGTCACGCGGCACGCCGAGCCCGACACGGCCGCGGTCGCGACCGCCGTGTTGCTCGAGGTGCAGCTCGCCAGCGTGGGCGCCGAGGTGGTCGAGCCACCCGAGATCTGCACGGCGAAGTTCAGCGACTCGCCGATGTTCATGCTGGCCGACGGCGGCGAAATGGTCAGGACGACCGGAGCCGCCGGTGCCACGGGCACCGTGACGTCATCGCCGCAAGCACCCAGCGCCGCCAGGGCGCCGAGGCTCAGGGCGACGAGCGCCTTGTTCCGATTGAAAAGTGACATGCATCCCCCTCTTGCGAGGTTCTGGAGTGATCGCGCCGGACGCGGGTCGGGGGCCCGCCTCTCCGGCATCCTGCGTGAATGTCGCGCCTCCCCGCTCGGGGAGGAGCCCAGCGCATGATCCGCCGATGGCTGGCTTCGCTTCGGGGAGCGGCCGAAGTCAAACCCAGATCGCACGGGCACCCGCTGCCCGACTACACCGCATCCTGCACCTGCACCAACACCCGCCACACTGCACCCTGCATCGCACAGGTCCCGCACTGCCCGCCACGCGGCAGCCCCTTCGGTTCCCACCGCAACAGCTGCGGTCACCACCTCCGGTGCCACCGTCGATCGCAAGGCCCGCGCCCCCATCCCTGGCATGGGATATGGGCACACGCCCCCCGATCGGGGGGTCCAACGGCAACACACGATTCTATGCCCAACGCGCAACCCCGTCAAGCATGGCCGTGATCGCCGCAAGTCACGCCACGGCCACAGGTTGCTTGCATAAAGTGGAAAGCAGCCCCAGCCGCTCCCACCACAACACCCCGCCACCTCCCCCCAACACCGAGCGCCCGCCTCCCCCTATCTTCCCCCCATGGCCGAGCCCCCACGGATCCTCCCCGCCCCCCCACGGGGTGCCGCCCACCAATCGCACCTATCGTCCCCTGCCGGGCACGCTTCGCCCCTCAATGCCGCCCAGGCCGACGCCGCCGCCCACGCCGACGGGCCCCTCCTTATAGTCGCCGGTGCCGGGTCGGGGAAAACCCGCACCCTCATCCACCGCGTCGCCGCCCTCATCCAGCGCGGACTCCCCCCCAGCCGCCTCCTCCTCCTCACCTTCACCCGCCGAGCCGCCCAGGAGATGCTGGACCGCTGCCAGCGCCTGGTCGGTCCCGCCTCCCATCAGGTCCAGGGGGGCACCTTTCATGGCACGGCCAACCGCCTCCTCCGCCAGTTCGGCCCCGCCGCCGGCCTCCCCGCCGACTTCACCATCCTCGACCAAGGGGACGCCGGCGACCTCATGGCCATCGCCCGGGCCGCCCTCGGCTACGCCGACCTCAAGGGCGCCCCCCGCTCCGCCCCCCGATTCCCCCGCGCCGAAACCGTCCTCACCCTCTACTCCCGCCACGTCAACACCGAGCGTCCCCTGGCCGAGCTGGTGGAGGAGGGGTGGCCCCACTTCCTCCCCTGGGTGGGCGACCTGGAGCGCCTGTGCGCCGAGTACGTGCGCCGGAAGGGGGAGCGCAACCTGCTGGACTACGACGACCTCCTGCTGGCCTGGGCGCTCCTCCTGGAGCAGGCACCCCCCATCGCCCACGCCATCCGCGGGCTGTTCGACCACGTGCTGGTGGACGAGTACCAGGACACCAACCCGCTGCAGGCGCGCATCCTGCGCGGGCTGTGCCCCGACGGCAACCTCACCGTGGTGGGGGACGACGCCCAAAGCATCTACGCCTTCCGCGGCGCCACCATCCGCAACATCCTGGACTTCCCGGCGCAGTTCCCGGGCACCCGCATCCTCCGCCTGGAGCAGAACTACCGGAGCACCGCCCCCATCCTGCGCGCCACCAACACCCTCATCGCCCGCAGCCGCGAGCGGTACTCCAAGGAGCTGTTCACCGAGCGCACCGGCGGCGAGCGCCCCTGGCTGGTGACGGTGCGCGACGAGGCCGAGCAGGTGCAGTTCGTGGTGGACCGGCTGCTGGCGCACCACGAGGAGGGGATGCCGCTGCGCGAGATCGCGGTGCTGTTCCGCGCGGGGTACCTGTCGGCGGCGCTGGAGATCGAGCTGGCCAACCGCCGCATCCCCTACGAGAAGTGGGGGGGGCTCAAGTTCCTGGAGGCGGCGCACATCAAGGACGTGCTGGCGTTCCTGCGCGTGCTGGAGAACCCGCGCGACGAGGTGAGCTGGTTCCGGCTGCTGCGGCTGCTCCCCGGGGTGGGCGACGTGACGGCGCGCGCCGCCATCGACGCGCTGCAGGCGCGCGGCTGGGACCCGCGCGCGCTGGGGACGGTGGCCTGGAGCCGCACCGCCGCCCCCGGCGCGCGGGCGCTGTCGGCGCTGCTGGACGGGATGCAGGGGGTGGAGGGGACGCCGGAGCAGGCGCGCACCCGCCATGGCCCCGCCGAGTCGATCCGGCTGGTGCGCCAGCTGTACGACCCGCTGCTCAAGGAGGCGTTTGACGACGCCCCGGCGCGGCTGGCCGACCTGGACCAGCTGGAGATCATCGCCGCCGGCTACCCCGACCGCGCCACCTTCCTGTCGGCGCTGGCGCTGGAACCCCCGGCCAACACGCAGGACCTGGCGGTGGGGGCCGCAGGGGAGGACGACGCGCTGGTGCTCTCCACGGTGCACAGCGCCAAGGGGCGCGAGTGGGACGCGGTGTTCGTCATCCACGCCAGCGACGGCGTGTTCCCCATGGCGCGCGCCGCCGGCGACGAGGAGCAGGTGGAGGAGGAGCGCCGCCTGCTGTACGTGGCCATGACCCGCGCGCGCGACCACCTGTACCTGTCATGGCCCATGCAGGCGTACGCCACCCGCACCGGCGCCGACTTCTCGTACCAGCAGCTCTCCCGCTTCCTGGACCCCGGGGTGCGGGACACCATGGAGGCGGTCACCCTGGGGACGGCCACCCCGCTCCCCCTCCCCCCCGCCCCCGACACGCCCCCGCTGGATCTCCGCGCGCTGCTGCGCGGCCGTTTCACCTCCTGACCCTGTCTCCCAATGAGCCCAATCCTCCGCGTTGTCCCGCGCACGCTGCGGCGGGCGCTGGCGCTGGCAGCCTGTCTGGCCGTGCCGCTGGCGCTGTCGCTTTCGCCTTCGCTTTCGCCTTCGCTTTCGCTTTCGCTGTCGGCGCAGCCGTCGCCGTCACGCCCCGCGCCCGCCGATTCCTTTGCCGCCACCGCGCGCATCCCCCGTGACCCGGCGGTGCGCATGGGCGCGCTCCCCAACGGGCTCCGCTACTACGTGCGCCGCAACGCCCGCCCCGAACAGCGCGCCGAGCTGCGGCTGGTGGTCAACGCCGGCTCCATCCTGGAGGACCCGGACCAGCGCGGCCTCGCGCACTTCGTGGAGCACATGGCCTTCAATGGCACGCGCCGCTTCGCGAAGAACGACATCGTGAAGGTGCTGGAGGGGCTGGGGGTGCGCTTTGGCGCCGACCTCAACGCCAGCACGGGCTTCGACGAGACCCTCTACATCCTCCCGGTGCCCACCGACAGCGCCCGCGCGCTGGAGCAGGCGTTCGCCTTCCTGGGGGACGTGGCGGGGGGAATCCTCTTCGACTCCACCGAGGTGGTGCGCGAGCGCGGGGTGGTGCTCTCCGAGTGGCGGGGGGGGCTGGGGGCGGGGGAGCGCATCCGCACCCAGCAGTTCCCGGTGATCTTCCGCGGCTCGCGCTACGCCGAGCGCCTCCCCATTGGCGACACGGCGGTGCTGGCGGGGGCCACGCCCGCGCCGTTGCGCCGGTTCTGGCGCGACTGGTACCGCCCCGACCTGATGGCGGTGGTGGCGGTGGGTGACGCCGACCCGGCGCGGCTGGAGGCGCTGATCCGGACGACCTTTGGCGGGCTGCGCGCCCCGGCGCGCGTGCGTCCGCGCGTGGCCGCGGCGGTTCCGGCGCACGACAGCACGCTGGTGTCGGTGGCCACCGACCCCGAGCTGACCACGTCGTCGGTGATGGTGCTGTGGAAGCGCCCGCCGCGCCCGGTGCGCACGGTGGCGGACTACCGCGACGACCTGGTGGCGTCGCTGCAGGCGCAGATGCTGAACCAGCGCTTTGGCGAGCTGGGGCTCAAGCCCGACGCCCCCTTCCTGGGGGCCGGGGCGGGGAGCGGCGCGCTGGTGCGCGGGAGCGCGTACGACGCCCTCAGCGCCACCGCCAAGGAGGGGCAGCTGCTGCCGTCGCTGCGCACGCTGCTGGTGGAGGCGGCGCGGGCGCGGCAGCACGGCTTCCTGGCGGGTGAGCTGGCGCGCGCGCGCACCAACCTGCTGCGCGCCTACGAGCGCGCCTGGCTGGAGCGCGACAAGTCCCCGTCGGAGGGCTTCGTGGACGAGTACGTGGAGCACTTCCTCACGGGGGCCCCGATGCCGGGGATCGCGTGGGAGTACGCGACGGTGCAGCGGTTGCTCCCCGCGATCACGCTGGCGGAGGTGAACGCGGCCATGCGGCGCGAGACCACGCTGGGGGGCAGCCGCCAGCCCTCGCGCAACCGCGTGGTGACGGTGACGCTCCCCGGGAAGGCGGGGCTGGCGGCGCCCACCGACGCCGAGGTGCGCGCGGTGCTGGCGGAGGCGGCCACGGTCGCGGTGACGCCGTGGGTGGAGACGGTGGCGGAGGGGGCGCTGGTCCCCACGCCCCCGGCGCCGGGGCGCATCGTGGCGGAGGACAGCGTGCCGGGGCTGGGGATCCGGCGGTGGACGCTCTCCAACGGCATCACCGTGTACGTGAAGCCCACCGACTTCACGGCGGACCAGGTGCTGCTGTCGGCGTGGGGGGGCGGCGGCGCCAGCCTGGCCCCCGACTCGCTGGTGGTGGCGGCAGCGCTGGCCACCGCGGCAATCGAGCGCGGGGGCGCGGGCCCCTTCTCGCTGGTGGACCTCACCAAGAAGCTCACCGGCACGGTGGCCAGCGCCTCCCCCTCCATCGGCGAGCTGTCGCAGGGGTTCAGCGGGCGCGCGGCGCCGCGCGACCTGGCGGTGATGTTCCAGCTGGCCTGGCTGCGGCTCACGGCGCCGCGCGTGGACTCGGCGGCCTTCCGCACGCTGCAGCAGCAGCTGGACGCGGTGGTGCGCAACAAGGACGCCAAGCCGGCGGCGGTGTACTCGGACACGGTGCAGGTGACGCTCGCGCGCCAGCATCCGCGGGCGCGCCCGCTGTCGGCGGCCACGGTGCAGGGGCTGCGGCTGGATGACATGGCGGCCTTCTACCGCGCACGCTTCGCCGACTTCTCCGGCTACACGGTGGTGATCGCGGGGAACGTGTCGCCGGACACGCTGCGCCCGCTGGTCACGCAGTGGCTGGCGCCGCTCCCGGCCACCGGGCGCCCGGAGCGGTTCCGCGACGCGGGGGTGCGCACGGTCACGGGCCAGGTGGACAAGGTGGTGCGCAAGGGGATGGCGCCGCAGAGCCAAACCACGGTGGTGCTGTCGGGACAGGCCCCCTGGTCGGCACAGGAAGGCTACCTGCTGCAGTCGCTGGGGGCGCTGCTGGAGGCGCGGCTGCTGGAGCGGCTGCGCGAGGCGCTGGGGGGCACCTACTCGGTGTCGGCCAGCGGCTCGTTCGCGCGGGAGCCGGTGCCACAGTGGCAGCTGGTGATCGGCTACGGCTCGGCGCCGGCCCAGGCGGACACGCTGTGGGCGGCAGTGCGGGCGGAGTTGGACTCGCTACGGCGCGTGCCTCCCTCAGCGGCGGAGGTGGACCGCATCCGCGAGCAGCAGCGGCGCGCGCTGGAGGTGGCGCGCAAGCAGAACGGCTGGTGGATGGCCGCCATCCGCGACCGCGTGCAGACCGGCGCGCCGCTGGCCACCCTGCTGCAGGATGGTGACGCGCAGGTGGCGGGGCTGAGTGCGGCCGCGCTGCACGCCGCCGCCCAGCGCTACCTCACCGAGGAGAACCGGGCGCGGTTCGTGCTGCTGCCGGAGGCGCCGCCGCCGGCGCGGTAGCCCCCGCGTCGCCATCGGGGCCGGCGGCGATGAGGCGGGCGATGGCCGCCCGCAGGTCGCCGCCGGCCCCGTGGTACACCCCGTCAAAGCGCCCCAGCCCCTCGGCGTACACGCGCCGCGCCAGCAGCACGGCGTTGTCCAGCGGCACGCGCGCCCCCCACCCCGCGGGGTAGGTGCGCAGCCGCGGCGCCACGGTGTCGGCCAGCTGCGCCCGCGCCCAGCGGTACACGGTGTCCCGCGCCGCCAGCCGCTGCGCCGTGGCCTCGGGAGGGTGCGCGGCGTAGGCACGGTCCAGCCGCGCGGCCAGCGCCTCCCAGAAGCCCCCCAGCAGCAGGTCGTCGTGCCAGTCGGCCTGCGCGCGGCGCAGCGCCGCGCTGTCCCCCCGGGCCCGGAAGAAGTGCTCGGCCCCCCGCCCGCCCACGAAGGTGGCGAACGACTCGTTGAAGCTCACCCGCCCCTTGGCGAAGTAGGTGGTGTGCAGCAGCTCGTGCAGGACCGTGTTGACCAGCGACACCGAGTCCTGGCGCACCGTGGGGGTGACCAACGGGTCGTTGAACCACCCCAGGGTGCTGAACGCCGATGACGCGCCCAGGGTGACGTCCAGCCCCTCGGCCCGCATGGCCTCCGCCGTGCGGCGCGCTTCGGCGAAGTCGAAGAACCCCTTGTACGGGAACCGCCCCACCACGGGGAACCACCAGGTGCGCCGCTCCAGGCGGTCGCGGTAGGCAGCCGACAGCACCAGCACCAGCGTGTCGCGCGCCAGCGGGGAGTAGGCGGTGAAGGCGTCGCCGGCGCGCAGCCCCAGCGAGTCGATGGCAAACTGCCGCGCCTCGAGCACCAGCCGCAGCTTGGCGCGGAGGGCGGCGTCCTGGCTGCTGTCGGCGGCCAGCCGGGCAATGGGCTGGCGCCGCGCCAGGATACCCGCCTCGGCCATCGCCGCGCGGGAGAGGTAGCACCCCATGGGGGTGGCGGCCACCAGCAGCGCGGCGCCGCCGGCGGCCGCGGCGGCCAGCCGGGGCCAGCGGGCACGCAGGCGCGTCCACCAGGGGCGGGGGCCCGCCTGCCCGTCCCGGTGCCGAGGGGGGGCGCCGGTGGCTATTGTTGAGGGACCATGTCGTTTGTCCACCTGCACTGTCACTCCGAGTACTCGCTCCTGGACGGGGCCAACCGCATCGACGACCTGATCGCGCGCGCGAAGGCGTTCGAGCAGCCGGCGGTGGCCATCACGGACCATGGTAACATGCACGCCGCCTGGGAGTTCCAGGAGAAGGCGAAGAAGGCGGGGATCAAGCCCATCCTGGGGATGGAGGCGTACGTGGCCCCCGGGGACCGCCGGCAGCGGGGGCGCCCGGCGCCGGGGGTGAAGCCCTACTACCACCTGGTGGTGCTGGCGCGCGACTTCACGGGGTACCGCAACCTGGTGAAGCTGTCGTCGCTGGCGTACACCGAGGGGTTCTACACCAAGCCGCGCATCGACCGCGAGCTGCTGGCGCGGCACAGCGAGGGGCTCATCATCACCTCGGCGTGCCTGGCGGGGGAGGTGGCCACCCACCTGATGGACAACCGGTGGGAGCAGGCGCGCGAGGCGGCGGCGTGGTACGCCGAGCTGTTCCCGGGGCGGTACTACCTGGAGGTGCAGGCGCACGGCAGCGAGGGGCAGGCCGAGCTGAACGGGAAGGTGTTCACGCTGGCGGGCGAGCTGGGGCTGCCGGTGGTGGCCACCAACGACGCGCACTTCCTCAAGCACGAGGACCACGCGGCGCACGACGTGCTGCTGTGCATCGGGCTGGGGAAGGACCATGGCGACGCCAACCGGATGAAGTACGACGACGGCCTGTACTTCAAGTCGGCCGACCAGATCCGCGCGGCGATCCCGGGGCGGGAGGAGGTGCTCACCAACACGCTGGCGATCGCCGACAGCGTGGACGTGCAGTTCGCCAAGAAGTACTTCGTGCCGGCGTTCCCGCTCCCCGAGGGGGTGGCCACGGAGAACGCGCTGCTGGTGCAGCTGGCCACGGCGGGGGCGGTGCGCCGCTACGGCGACCCCTTCCGCGACGAGGTGCGGGAGCGGCTGGCGTACGAGCTGGACGTGATCACGAAGACCGGGTACGCGGGGTACTTCCTGATCGTGGCCGACTTCATCCAGGCGGCGCGCGACCGGGGGATCCCCGTGGGGCCCGGGCGCGGCTCGGCGGCGGGGTC
>JBILKP010000379.1:0-2765 GCA_044376625.1 Gemmatimonas sp.
CAGCGCACGGCGCTCCGCTGATCCGGGCACGACCGCCCCCACCGTGCCCAGGGAGAGCCCAAGCCCCACCCCGCGCGCGCTGCTGCCGGCGCGATACGAGAGGGCGTGGTCCTGCACGAAGGCGTCCCGCGGGGCAAACGCCGTGGCGGCCACGCCGGCCGCCGACGCCAGCTGCAGGCGGGGCGTCCCGGCGGCGGCCCCGTCGTGCCGCGTGAGGATCTGCACCACGCCACTAATGGCGTCGGCGCCGTACAGCGCCGCCCCCTGCGGCCCGCGAATGACCTCCACGCGCTCCACCCGCGCCGGATCCAGCTGCGTCACCAGCAGCGGGTTGGCCACCTCCACCCCGTCCAGGTAGATCTTGGGCGCGTTCACGGCAAAGGAGCTGGCCCCGCGGATGCTGCCATAGCGGGCCAGCACCGTGCCGGCGGCGCCGGTCCAGCTCCAGATCCCGGGCACGGCCAGTTCCAGCGCTTCGGCCAGCGTGTTTCCCTGGTGGGCCGCCAACTGCTCCCCCGTGATCACCTCCAGGGCAAAGGGCGACCCGCGCTGTGCGGCGCCGTCGGGGGTGCCAGTGACGACCACGCGGTCAAGCGCGCTGATGGCGCGCGCCACCGCCGGGGCGACCGGAGCGCCGGCCGCGGGGCCGGCCACCACCGCCGGGCGTGCCGTGCGCGCGGGGGCCAGCACCACCTGGGCCGCCCCCACCACCACCGGGTGCAGGGTGGAACCGGCCAGCAGCGCCTCCAGCACCGCCCCCAGCGGGGCGCGCGCCACCGCCAGGCACCACGAGCGTCCCTCGGGGAGCAGTTCGGCGCTGTAGGTGAGCGCTACCCCGGCCTGGCGTGCGGCCGATTCCAGCGCGTCGCGCAGCGGCAGGTCGGCAGCGCGCAACGACACCGGGCGGTCCAGCGGCGTCCCCCAGACGGTGCGCCGCTCGGGGAGCACCACCTGGGTGAGGCAGGCCGGACCCGGATCGGACGGCGCCACCGCGCCCCCCGCCGCCACCCGCAGCGGCGCGGCAGGGCGGGGCTGCGCGGTGGCCGCCCCGCCCGACAGGGGGGCAACAACCTGCCAGCCCAGCGCCAACCCGGGAAGCAGCCGCCCCAACACGCCCGCGCGCGCCCCGCCCAGCCCGGCCATCACGGCGCGCGGGGCGGGACGCTCCCCTCCGGGACGATCCCCTGCGGCAGCAGCACCACCGTGTCGCCCCGGGTGAGCAGGTCGGCCCCCAGCGCCAGCGCGACCACGCGCAGCACCTGCGCCGCCGAGTCGGCCGGCAACGAGGCCGTGAGCGTGCGGCGGGCCAGCAGGGAGTCGGTGACCTGCACGTCCACGCCGTACCAGCGGCGCAGGTCGGCCTGCACCTCGCGCAGCGGCGCGTCGCGATACACCAGCTGCCCGCGCGTCCACGCCACCATGGCGCTATCCACTACGCCGCGCCCTGGCGCCACGCGGCCGTCCCGGGCCACGTCGCCCCGATCCCCGGCCTGCAGGGTGACCGCCGGGGCCCCGGAGCGTGGCACGCCGTCGGCCCCGGCGGCGCGCAGCTCCACCACCCCTTCGGTGACCGCCACGGCCACCCCGCCCTCGCGGTCGGTCTTCACGGAGAAGGCGGTGCCGATGTCCCGCACCTCGGCGCCGGCCACCTGCACGGCAAAGGGGCGCGCCGCGTCGTGCGTGACCGTGAAGAAGGCGGCACCCTCGAGCCGCACGGTCCGGTGGCGCCCGCCGTATCCGTCGGCAAGCTGGAGGCGGCTGTCGGGACCCAGGATCACCTGCGAGCCGTCGGGGAGCGCCAGCGTGTCGGTGACCCCGCGCGTGGTGGCGTAGGCGGCCGGCGCCGCGGCCGACGTCCCGGTGGCCCCGGGCCGGACCATCCCCACCCACACCGCCGCCAGCGCCGCCGCCACCGCCGCCGGGGCGCGCCACCGGTGCCACGCCGGGGCGGCCTCCACCGAGGGCGTGGGTGCACGGCGCACCGGGGCCGCGGCGCCACCGCGCGTCACCGTGAGCCGCGGGGCGTCCATGCGGGCACGCACCGCGGCCAACGCCTGCTCGGTGGCCTCGGGGGAGGGGAGCGCCGGCTCGGGAGCCGCCAGGCGGTCGCGCACCAGGTCGGCAAAGGCGGCGTGCTGCGGATGGGCGTGCGCCCAGGCGGTCAAGGCCGCCGGATCGTCGGTCTCAAGCGCCCGCGCCAGCGCCTCCCACTCCGGGGCGGAGGGGGAAGACTCGGGGGGAACGTCGGGGACGGGACGGTCGGTCATACCCGGGGAGACACCGATGCCGGATGGCACCCTATGTGGCAGGGCAACCCCCGCGCACCCGGGAACCTGGCGGGGTGCAGCGGGGAACTTCCGTGGTAGTATACGCGGGCGCCCCGCTCCGGAGCGCACCCGTGGGTCCACTCTCCCGCTCCCCGTGCCCGACGCCGACCTTCTCGCCCGCCTGCGGGCGGGCGACCATGGCGCCTTCGATGCGTGCTTCCGCGAGTGGTACCCCGCGGCGGTGCGGGCCGGCGCGCGCCTGCTGCGCGACGAGGAGGTGGCGGAGGAGCTGGCGCAGGAGGTGTTCCTGGAGCTGTGGCGGCGCCGCGACGGGCTCCCCGATGGCCTGTCGGTGGGGGGCTATGTGCTGCAGGCGGTGCGCAACCGGGCGCTCAACCACCTGCGCCACCTGCGGGTGCGGCAGCGCAGCGAAGGGACCGTGGAACATCTCATGGAGCCCGTCCCGCAGGCCGACGCCGGGGCCGACGCCCGGGAGCT
>JBILKP010000115.1:0-9012 GCA_044376625.1 Gemmatimonas sp.
CGCAGGGGATCCAGCCGCCGTCGTACAACAAGGCCAACGCGGCCGACCAGCCGATCGCGATGTACAGCTTCAGCACCGACCAGATGAGCCGGACGGAGCTGAACGAGTACGTGGAGACGTTCGTGGGGCAGCGCCTCTCCACCGTGTCGGGGGTGGCGCAGGTGCAGGTGTACGGCTCGGCCAAGTACGCGGTGCGCGTGCAGCTGGACCCCGGGGCGCTGGTGGCCCGCGGCATCGGGATCGACGAGGTGCAGCAGGCCATCCAGGCGGGGAACTCCAACCTCCCCGGCGGCGTGCTCATGGGCCCGAGCCAGTCGTTCACCATCCAGGCCAGCGGGCAGCTGCGCAACGCGGCGCAGTACCGGGCGCTGGTGGTGGCGTACCGCAACGGCGCGCCGGTGCGGCTGGGGGACCTGGGGACCGTGCTGGACGACCTGCAGAACCAGCGCGGCTTCAGCGAGCTCAACGGGCGCGCCAACATCTCCCTGGCCATCATCCGCCAGCCCGGCGAGAACACCGTCAAGGTGTCCGAGGGGGTGCGCGCGGGGCTGGAGGCGCTGCGCCCGCAGCTCCCGGCGGGCATCCGGGTGGAGAAGATCTACGACAAGGCCGACTCCATCGAGGAGTCCGTGACCGACGTGAAGTTCACCATGCTGCTGACGCTGTGCCTGGTCGTGCTGGTGATCTTCCTGTTCCTGCGCAACGCCCGCGCCACGGTCATCCCCTCGCTGGCGCTCCCCTTCTCGCTGGTGGGGACGTGCATCGTGATGTGGATGCTGGACTTCAGCCTGGACAACCTGTCGCTGATGGCGCTCACCCTGGCGGTGGGCTTCGTGGTGGACGATGCCATCGTGATGCTGGAGAACATCGTCCGGCACCTCGAGATGGGGAAGCGGCCGCTGCAGGCGGCGCTGGACGGCTCGCGCGAGATCAGCTTCACCATCCTGTCGATGACGCTGTCGCTGGTGGCGGTGTTCATCCCGCTGCTGTTCATGCCGGGGCTGGTGGGGCGGCTGTTCCGGGAGTTCGCGGTCACCATCGGCGTGGCCATCCTGGTCTCCGGGTTCGTGTCGCTCACCCTCACCCCCATGCTGTGCGCGCGCTTCCTGCGGGGCGGGGAGGGGCACGAGCCGGCCACCGGGGCGTGGCGCTCCGTGGAGCGGCTGTACCAGGCCTCCGAGCGCGGCTATGTCCGTTCGCTGGGGTGGGTGATGCGGCACCAGCGCCTCACGCTGCTCTTTTCCGCCGCCACGCTGGTGCTGACCGTGGTGCTGTTCCGCGCCATCCCCAAGGGGTTCATCCCCCCCGAGGACACCGGGCGCCTCTCTGGGTCGGTGGAAGGGCCCGAGGGGATCGGCTTTGACGCGCTGGTGGAGAAGATGCGGCAGGTGGCGGAGGTCGTGCGGCAGGACACCAGCGTGGCGTTCGTGCTGGCGTCGGTGGGGGGCGGGGGCGGGTTCGGGAGCGCCAACAGCGGCCGCCTGCAGCTCACCCTCAAGCCGCGCGGCGCGCGCCCTCCCGTGGACGACGTCATGCGCGACCTCAACCGGAAGGCGCGGCAGGTGGCCGGCGTGCAGGTGTTCTTCCGCAACTCCCCCCCCATCCAGATCGGCGGGCGGCGCGGCAACAGCGCCTACCAGGTCTCGCTGCAGGGGAGCGACATCGCCCAGCTGTACACCGGCGGGCGCGCCCTCGAGCAGCGGCTGCGCGACCTGCCCGAGATCGAGGGGATCTCCAGCGACCTGCAGGTGGGGAACCCGCAGGTGGCGGTGGAGATCGACCGCGAGCGCGCCTCCACCCTGGGGGTCACCGCCGCGCAGATCGAGCAGGCGCTGTACAGCTCGTACGGCGGGCGGCAGGTGTCCACCATCTACACGCAGACCAACCAGTACTGGGTCATCCTGGAGCTCAAGCCCGAGTTCCAGCGCGACCCCACCGTGCTGGGGGCGCTGTACGTGCGCGGGGCCGGGGGGACGCCGGTGCCGCTGGGCGCGGTGGCGCGCTTCACCAAGGGGGTGGGGCCCCAGTCCATCCAGCACAACGGCCAGCTCCCCGCCGTCACCATCTCCTACAACCTCCGCCCGGGGGTGGCGCTGGGGACCGCGGTGGAGGCCGTCCAGCGCGAGGCGCGCGCCGTCCTCCCCGACGGAATCAGCAGCGTCCTCTCCGGCGACACACAGGCGTTCGCGCAGGCGCAGGGGGGGCTGCTGGCGCTCCTCGTTGTCGCCGTGTTCGTCATCTACGTGGTGCTCGGCATCCTGTACGAGAGCTTCGTGCACCCGCTCACCATCCTCTCGGGGCTCCCCTTCGCGGCGGTGGGGGCGCTGCTCACCCTGCTGCTCTTCGGCAAGGACCTCAGCGTCTACGCCTACGTGGGGGTGATCATGCTCATCGGGCTGGTGAAGAAGAACGCCATCATGATGATCGACTTCGCCATCGAGGCGGAGCGCGAGCACGGCACGCCCCCCGCCGAGGCGATCGTGGAGGCGGCGCGGGTGCGCTTCCGCCCCATCATGATGACCACGATGGCGGCGCTCATGGGGACGCTCCCCATCGCGCTGGCGGTGGGGGCCGGCGCCGAATCGCGCCAGCCGCTGGGGCTGGCGGTGGTGGGCGGGCTGGCCTTCTCGCAGCTCATCACGCTGTACGTGACGCCGGTGTTCTACACCGTGCTCGACCGGCTGCGCCATCGGGGGCGCCGCCCCGCCGCCGAGGCGGACCGGCCGGCCGGCATCCCGGAGCTGCAGCCCGCCCACGGGGGCTGACGCCCGAGGGGGACCGGGAGGGGACATCGGGGGCGCCGCCGTTGTCCCTTCCCGTGCGGCGCCCCCGGGCGCTCAGAACTCCAGCTGCGTCCCCAGCTCCACCACCCGGTTGGGGGGGAGCCCGAAGAAGTCCGTCGCCGAGCGCGCGTTCCGCGCCATGAACGCGTACAGCACCTTGCGCCACCGCGCCAGCGCGTGCCGCTCCCCCTTCTTCACCGTGGGGATCAGCCGCTCGCGCCCCAGGTAGTACGTGGTGCGCATGGGCGGGCACGCCACCCCCAGCTCCGCCACCCGCGCCATCACCGCCGGCACGCTGGGGGACTGCATGAAGCCGTAGGTGGCGACCACCCGCCACACCCCCATCCCCAGCTCCTGCACCGTCACCCGCTCCGCGGCCGGCACCTCCGGCACGTCGGCCGTCTTCACCGACAGCAGCACCACCCGCTCGTGCAGCACCTGGTTGTGCTTGAGGTGGTGCAGCAGCACCGGGGGCACCCCGTCCTCGCTCCCCGTCATGAACACCGCCGTCCCCGGCACGCGGTGCACCTTCTTGTGCCCCAGCTCGCGCACGAAGTGCTCCGTGTCCATCCCCGAGTCGAGCCGCCGCACCAGCAGCGCGCGCCCCCGCTTCCAGGTGGCCATCGCCGCGAACAGGGCCACCCCCAGCGCCAGCGGCACCCAGCCGCCGTGCAGCACCTTCACCACGTTGGCGCTGAAGAACAGCAGGTCCACCACCACGAACACGCTGCACAGCGCCACCGCCTGCCACAGCGCCCAGCGGAACCGCTGCCGCACCACCTGGAAGAACAGGATCGAGGTGATGAGCATGGTGCCCGTCACCGCGATGCCGTACGCCGCCCCCAGCCGCGACGTCTCCTGGAACGCCAGCACGATCACCAGGCACCCCACGGCGATGAACCAGTTCACCTCGGGGATGTAGATCTGCCCCTCCTCCCGCTGCGAGGTGTGGCGGATCTCCAGCCGCGGGATGTACCCCAGCGCGATCCCCTGCCGCGTGACCGAGTAGGCCCCCGAGATCATCGCCTGCGACGCCACGATGGCCGCCAACGTGGCCAGCACCAGCAGCGGGATGAGCGCCGCCTTGGGGGCGAGCAGGAAGAACGGGTTGGCGGCCGCCGAGGGGTCGCGCACCAGCAGCGCCCCCTGCCCGAAGTAGTTGAGCAGCAGCGCCGGGAACACCAGCACCAGCCACGCCAGCCGGATGGGGCGCTTGCCGAAGTGCCCCATGTCGGCGTACAGCGCCTCGCCGCCGGTGATCACCAGCACCACCGAGCCCAGCACCAGGAACGCCAGCAGGCCGTGCTCGCCCACGAAGGCCGCCGCGTGCAGCGGATTCACCGCCCCCAGGATCCAGGGCGACACCAGCACCTCCCGCAGCCCCAGCCAGCCGATGGCCACGAACCACACCAGCATGATCGGGCCGAACGCCTTCCCCATCAGGTCGGTGCCGAAGCGCTGCACCGAGAACAGCGACCCCAGGATCACGATGGTGAGCGGCACCACGAAGTGCGCCAGCGCCGGCGTGGCCACCTGCAGCCCCTCCAGCGCCCCCAGCACGCTCATCGCGGGGGTGATGATGCCGTCGCCGTACAGCAGCGAGGCCCCGAACAGGGCCAGCAGGATCAGCGTGACCTGCCGCCGCTGCAGCTTGGTGCCGTCGCGGGGAACGATGAGGGCGAGGAGGGCGAAGGTGCCCCCCTCGCCCCGGTTGTCGGCGCGCAGGACGTAGCTGACGTACTTGACGGTGATCACCAGCGTGAGCGCCCACACGATCAGCGAGAGGATCCCGAAGACATTCTCGCGCGTGGGGGCCAGCCCGTAGATGGGGCTGAAGCACTCCTTGATGGAGTACAGCGGGCTGGTGCCGATGTCGCCGTACACGACCCCCAGGGCGGTCAGCGTCAGGATTGCCAGCCGTCCCCCGACGGGCGGACCGTGATGGCCGTTGGCATGACCGTTGTCCGCCGGGGCGCCGGGGGGGTGCCCCGGCACGGGGTGCGCGCCCGCGGGGGCGGACGGCGTAGATGGAGGGTCGGTAGGCATGATTGGCGCGGAATCTAGTCCCCCGTGGGGGCCCGGCGGGAGCGCCACCCCGGTGCGGGACGGCGCGCCCGCCGGACCTACTCGTATCGCAGCGCGGCGATGGGGTCCAACCGCGCCGCCCGCCGGGCCGGCCACACCCCGAACACCACCCCCACCCCCGCCGCGAAGGCGAACGCCAGCAGGATCGACTGCGCGTTGATCGCCGTGTTCCACTGGAACAGCCGACTGAGCGCCAGCGCCCCCCCGGCCCCCGCCACGATCCCCACCGCCCCGCCCAGCAGGCACAGCACCACCGCCTCGATCAGGAACTGCAGCAGGATGTTCCGCCGCGTGGCCCCCATCGCCTTCCGGATCCCGATCTCCCGCGTGCGCTCGGTCACCGACACCAGCATGATGTTCATGATCCCGATCCCCCCCACCACCAGCGACACGGCGGCAATCCCCGCCAGCAGCGAGCCGAACACCCGGCTGGTCTCGGCAAAGGTCGTGAGGAAGTCGGCCTGGTTGCGGATGGTGAAGTCGTCCTCCCGCTCGCGCGGGAGCCGGTGCGCGCGCCGCAGCACCTTCTGGATCTCGGCCATGGCCGCGGGGATCTCCCCCTCCGTGCGGGCCAGCACCGAGATGGAACGCAGCCGGTCGGTCCCCAGCACCCGGAAGCGCGCGGTGGAGAGGGGGATGAGCACCTGGTCGTCGGGGTTCTGGAACGGGGAGGCCTGCCCCTTGGAGGTGAGCACCCCGATGACGGTGAACTGCAGCCCCCGGATGCGGATCACCTCGCCCACCAGCCCCTCGGCCGATGCGAGCCCCAGGTTCTGCACCACCGCGGGGCCGAGCACCGCCAGCCGCTGCTTCCCCGCATCCTCCTGCGAGGTGAACATGCGCCCCGCGGCGAGGGCGTACTTGCGCACCTCGAGGAAGTTGGCGGTGGTGCCCACCACCTGCGTGCTGGTGTTCGCCCCCTGATACTGCAGCTGCGCCTGGCGCGACATCTCCGGCTGCACCGCCGCCAGGAGGGTGGCCTGCTCCTCCAGCGCGGCGGCGTCGTCCATGGTCAGCGGCGCGCGGTCGGCCTCGGCCGCCACCCCGCCCATCCCGCGCAGCTGCCCGGGGGTGACGGTCAGGAGGGTCGTGCCCAGCGCGGTGATGCGGTCGCGGATGGCCACCTGCGCCCCACGCCCGATGCCGTCCATGGCGATCACGGCGCCCACGCCGATGACGATCCCCAGCATGGTGAGCACCGACCGCAGCGGGTTGGCGCGCAGGGCGGTGAGCGCCAACCGCACCACCTCCCCCCACGGCATGTCAGCGCCCCGACGGGCGCGCCCCGCCCCCGGCGCCCCCGGCCGCTCCGCCGGCCGGCGCCGTCATGCCGGGGACCCCGCCCCCGGTGGACGCGCGGAACCGCGCGTTCTGCTGTTCCCGCCGCGCCTGCAGCAACGCCACGTTGAGCAGCGCCACCGTGTCCCCCTCCACCACGCCGGCGAGCACCTCGGCGTGGTCATAGTTGGTGGCCCCCAACCGCACGAGACGCGGCGCGTACCCTCCGGCCGCCATGCGCACGAACACCACGGCGGTGCGCGAGCGGACCCCGCCGGGCTGGGGGGCGGCCGGTGCGCCACCAGCTGCCCGCGATGCCCTCCCGGGCGGGCGCCCCGCCGGTTGGGTGGCCGCCGACGCGGTGGCCGCCGACGCGGCGGCCGCCGCCTGCTGCGCCCGCAGCTGCGCCGCCACGCTGTCCGTGTCCAGCCCCAGCAAGGGGGCGGCGGTGGCCGCCTCGCGCACGGTGCGCACGGCGTCGTTGCTGACCGCCAGCACGTCCGTGCGCCGCTCCACCAGCACCGACACCTCGCCGTTCATCCCCGGCTTGAGGAGCCCCTCGCGGTTCTCCAGCGCCACGATGACCGGGAACATCGTCACGCTCTGCTGCACCACCGCTTGCGGCTCCACCTTCTCCACCCGCCCGTCGAAGGGGCGGTCGGGGTAGGCATCCACGGTGACGCGCGCCTCCTGCCCGGCGCGGATGCTGCCGATGTCCGTCTCGTTGACCAGCGCGCGCACGCGCACCCGGGACAGGTCGGCCATGCGCAGCAGGGTGGTGCCGCCCGACACCGACCCGGTGGCCGAGGCGATCACCTGCCCCTCGGAGACGGGCTTGTCGATGATGGTGCCCGAGACCGGGGCCACCACGGTGGCGTCCTCCAGTCGCTGCTGGGCGAGGTCCATGTTGGTGGTGGCCCGCACGATCTGCCCCTGCGCCTGGGTGAGCGCCAGCTGGGCGGCCTCGAATTCCTGGGTGGTGATGATGCGGGCGGTGTGGAGCCCCTCGGCGCGCTGCTGCTGCGCCGAGGCCACCGCCAGCGCCGCCTGCGCGCTGCGGAGGTCGGCGGCCGCCTGCTCCACCTGGTTCTTCACGTCGCGCGTGTCCACCTGCACCAGCAGGGCGCCGGCGCGCACGATGCTTCCGGTCTCCACCGGGAGGCGGACGATCATCCCCGAGGCCTTGGACTTGACCTCGATGATGTTGATGGGCTCGACCACCCCGGTGGCCTGCGCGTCCACCACGATGGTGCGGCGTGCGACGACATCGACGGGGATCGGGGCGGCGGTGGGCGCGGACCCGCCGCATGCGGATGCACCCATGGCGGCCGCTCCCGCTGCCCACGCGACCGCGCTGGCGAGCCCGACGGGGCCCTGCCGCATGCGCCCCCCCCGCCGGGGCCGAAGCTCCCGGGGGGTGGGGCGCGTGGGCATCAGAGGTCTCGTCCCACGAGCGCGGAGAGCTGCGCCCGGGCGATGCGGCCGTCGAGGCGCGCCTGGATGAGCGCCTGCCGCGCCTGATTGAGCTGCGCCTGCGAGGTGAGCAGGTCGAGCAGCGTGGACACGCCCAGCGCGTAGCGCTGCTGTTGCACGCGGAGGTCCTCCTCGGCGGCGGCGATGGAGGCCTGCTGCACGCGCGCCCGCGCCTGCGCCCCCTGCAGCGCGCGCAGCTGGGTCACCAGCTGCTGCCGCGTGGCCAGCCGCGCGTCACGCAGCTGCGCCTCCGCGGTGCGCAGCGCCACGTCCACCTGCACCGCCTGCTGCTCCCGCTGGAACCCGTTGAAGGCGGGGTAGCTGAAGTTGAAGGTCATGTTCTGGCGGTTGGGGTTGTTCCCCCCGATGAGCCAGAGGTCGGCGCTGGTGAATTTCCGGCTCCCCTGCGTGTACGTGTAGTTGTAGTTGAGGGTGAGCGTGGGGAGGAACTGCGAGCGCTGGGCGCGCCGGCTGGCGCCGGCGGCGGCCACGGCGGCCTCGGCGAGGAGCACGTCCGGCCCCTTGGGGAGCATCGCCTCCAGCTCCGCCTCACCGGGGACGGGGGCGTCGATCGCGTCGGCGGTGTCGGCGGCCGACGCGGTGACCGGACCGGCCGACCCGACCGCGCGGGCGAGGGCGGCGTTGGCCACCCGCAGGTCGTTCTGCGCCGTGAGGAGCGCCAGCTGGGCGTTCCCCATCTGGATGACCGAGCGGAGCGAGTCGGACTTGGTGGCCACGCCGGCGGCCACGCGCGCCGTGGACGCCTTGAGCTGCTGCTCGGCCTGCTCCAGCTGGGCGCGCGCGGCCCCCTCCGACTCGCGGGCGGCGAGGGCGGCGTAGTACTGCTGCTTGGCCTGCAGGGTGGCGTCGAAGCGGGCCTGCACCACCTGCGCGTCGGCCTGCTCGGCGAGGGCGCGCGTGCGCCCCAGCTCCTGCCACCGGCGCCCGCCGTCGAACAGCTCGAGCGAGGTGCCCAGGCCGTTGTTGTAGTTCCAGGGGTTCCCGGTGATGGGGATGAGCTGCCCCTGGAAGAACTGCACGCCCAGCGTGCGCCCGCTGGAGGCGTTGAGGTTGAGCGTGGGGAGGTAGGCGCCCACGGCAGTGCGGCGGGCGGCGGCGGCGGTGCGCTCGCTGCCGCGAGCCTGCACCACCCCGGGGGCGTTGCGCTGCGCCAGTTGCACGGCCTCGGCCAGGGAGATGGCGCGGGGCTCGTCGGCGCCCTGTGGCGCCTGGGCATTGGCGCCTGGCGCAACGGCCAGCAGGAGCCCCACCGCGCCCAGCAACCGGAGGGGGAAGGCGGGGGCGCCGACGGGGCGGCGGGACAGGGACGCCGTCACCGGGCGGTATCCCCGCGCGCACGCGCCGCGCTGTCGGCGGCGCGCTGGTTGCGGTC
>JBILKP010000116.1:0-9010 GCA_044376625.1 Gemmatimonas sp.
CGTCGCGCGTTGGGGAGGGGCGGCAGACGGCTTCAACTGCAGCTCCAACTGCAGCTGGTCCCTGGGTGGTGGCTGCCACCTGTTTTTTGAGGGACCAGCCACCGCGTAGGTGTCAGTTGGAGTTGCCGTTGCGGTTGCGGTTGGTGGCGGTTGGCTTCAACGGCAGCTCCAACTGCAGCTGGTCCCTGGGTGGTGGCTGCCACCTGTTTTTTGAGGGACCAGCCACCGCGTAGGGGTCAGTTGGAGTTGCCGTTGCGGTTGGCGGCAGTCGGCTTCATCTGCAGCTCCAACTGAAACGCCACCTCCAACTGGTCTCTGCGCGGTGGCTGCCACCTGCCGCCCCAGCGCCTATTGCGTTGCAACGCCCCCGGGCGTGAAGCCGTGGTGACGCTGCCGCCGCGCGGCTGTGCTAGCCTGTGACATGTCCTCCACACACAACCTGCAGGTCTTCCAGCGCGCCGTCGCCTTTGCGGGACGGGTGGTCGCGCTGGTGCAGCGCCTGCCACGCCATGCCATCCCGGGCATGCGTTCCCAGCTGGCGCGCGCCGCCACCTCGATTCCCGCCAACATCGCGGAGGGTACGGGGCAGGCCACACCGGCGCAGTTCGCCCATTACGTGAGCCTGGCGCTGGGGTCGTGCGCCGAGGTGGAGTCGCACCTGTTGCTGGTGCAGCGGCTGGTGCCTGCTGAGCGGGGGATCGAGCCGCTCCTCACCGAGGCGGCCGAATTGGGGCGCATGTTGTCCGGCTTGCGCCGGTACCTACGCACGCGCGCCGGGCAGGGCAGGGGAGAGGACCGGTAGGCCGTTACGGCGGCGCCGGCACGGCCGCCGCCGCCCCAACGGCTGACCGTCCCCCTACTTCCGCACGTACCGCTTCAGCGCCTTCTGTCCCACCTCGGCCCCGTACACATTCCCCGCCGCGTCCACCGCCACGCCTTCGGCGCTGCTCGTGCTGGGGTTGTTCACGTCCGGGTCCGGGATGAACCCCGTCACCGTGCCGTCCTTGGCGCTGCCGATGCGGATGCCGCGCAGCCACGGCTTGTGCGCCGGTGCCACCGACCCCGACTCCGAATCCGCCACGTAGATCCGGTCCTGCCGATCGATGAAGATCCCGCTGGGGCGGCTGAACTGGTACCACGTGTCCAGCAGCGTCCCCTCCTGGTCGTAGATCTGGATGCGGTCGTTGCCGCGGTCTCCCACGAACAGCCGCCCCTTGCTGTCGAAGGCCAGCGCGTGCGGCTGGTCCATGTCCGTGGGCCCCTTGCCGAACTGCCCGAAGGTCTTGAGCAGCTTTCCCGTGCGGTCGAACTTGAGCACCCGCGCGATGGCGCCCGCGCGCGAGGAGTGCCCCTCCGACACGAAGATGTCGCCGTTGGGGGCGGTGACCACGTCGTTCGGCTGCCAGAACCACGCGGTGTCGCGCCCACCCCCGGCGCGTCCCAGGGTGAGCAGGAGCTTCCCGTCGGGGCTGAACTTGAAGATCTGGTGCCCGCGCGGCGGCGCGGGGGGGGCGTTGGGGTCGATCGGGGGCGTGCCGCCGGTGCAGCTGCAGTCGGTCACCCACACGTTGCCGTCGCGGTCCACATGGATGCCGTGCGGCGACTGGATCAGCCCCGCCCCGAAGGAGGCGACCATCTGCCCATTGGGGTCGAACTTCAGCACCGACGGCAGCGTGCTCTGCGCACAGCTGTTCACGCCGCACCGCTCCGCCACCCAGATGTGCTTCCCGTCCTTGTCGATGTCCACCGCGCTGGTGGAGCCCCAGGCACGCCCCTCGGGAAGCTTCGCCCATCCGGTGATGGTCGCGTAGGGGTTGGGGCGGTCGTTCACCGGGGGCATGGATGCCGACGACTGGGCGCCCACCGCCAGGGGGGCGAGCAGGGCGGCCGGGAGCAGCGCGGCCAGCGGCAGGGCTGAACGCCGAGTGAGGGAGGTGCGCGGCATGGCAGTCGTGGGTGGGAGGGAGCGGAGCGGGCCCCGGTCAGGGGGCGTCGGGAAGGGTGGCGCCGGTCATCACCGCGACCGCGTCGGCCGGGGTGAGCTGGCTGGTGGGACAGTGCAGGATGCGCTTTCCCAGCCGCTGGATGTGGAGCCGGTCGGCCAGGGCGAACACGTGCGGCATGTTGTGGCTGATGAGGAGGACCGCCAGCCCGCGCGCGCGGATGCGCTGGATCAGCTCCAGCACCTGGTGGCTCTCGCGCACCCCCAGCGCGGCGGTGGGCTCGTCCAGGATGACCACATGGCGGGCGAAGGCCGCGCTGCGCGCCACCGCGATCCCTTGCCGCTGCCCCCCCGACAGTGTCTCCACCAACTGGACGGGTGAGCGCACCGCCACACCGAGGGCGTCCAGGTGGGCCGTCGCCTCGCGCACCATGCGCGGGCGGTCCAGGAGGCGCAGCAGCGTGCCCGCCACCCCCGGCCGCCGCAGCTCGCGCCCCAGGAAGAGGTTCTCGGCGATGGTGAGCGACGGGGCCAGCGCCAGCTCCTGGTACACCGTCTCGATGCCGTGCGCGCGCGCCTCGCGCGGGTGGCGGAAGTGCACGGGACGCCCGTCCAGCAGGATGGTCCCCGCGTCGGGGCGTAGCGCGCCGGAGAGCGCCTTGATGAGCGATGACTTGCCGGCGCCGTTGTCGCCGATGATGGCGAGGATCTCCCCGGCGCGCGCCTCCAGGTCGCACCCGTCGAGTGCGGTGACCGAGCCGAAGCGCTTCGCCAGCCCGCGCGCTGCCAGCACCACGCCTGCGTCGGCCGGGCGGGGGGCGTCCGGTGCGACGGCCGGTGCGGTCATGCGCGCCGCCGCGACCACTGGTCCGTCCCCACCGCCAGGATCACCAGCACGCCGGTGACCAGCACCTGGTACACCGACGAGACGCCCATGAGCGTGAGGCCGTTGCGAAACACCCCCACGATGAGCGCGCCCACCAGCGTCCCCAGCACCGACCCGCGCCCGCCGAAGAGGCTGGTGCCGCCCAGTACCACCGCGGTGACGGTATCCAGGTTCTCCGTCTGCCCGGCCTGCGGGTCGCCCACGCCCGTGCGCGCCACGGCCAGCAGCGCGGCCACCCCGGCGCTGGCCCCCGACAGGATGTACGCCCCCAGCAGCACGCGATCGGTGTCGATCCCCGCCAGCCGGGCGGCGTCGCGGTGGCTCCCCACGGCGTAGAGGTGGCGCCCCGCCGCCGTCTCGCGCAGCAGCGCCCAGGCCAGCCCATACGCGGCCAGCATGGCCAGCGTCCCCAGGGCCACCGGGGCGCCGGCCAGCGGCACCGTGGTCCCCAGCCAGGTGAGCGCCGTCGGCAGCCCCGTGATGCTCTGCGCGTGCGACACCAGCTGTGTGAGCGCGAACGCCACGTTCATGGTGCCCAGCGTCACGATGAACGGCGGGAGCGCCAGCCGCGTGACCAGCAGCCCGTTGAGCGCGCCAAAGCCCGTGGTGAGCGCGATCCCCCCCGCGATGGCCATCCCCGCCGGCACCCCCGCCTGCGTGGCCAGCAGGCTCATCCCCACCGATCCCAGCGCCATCACCATGCCGCACGCCAGGTCGATGCCGCCGGTGAGGATCACCAGCGTCTGCCCGATGGCGAGGACCCCCACCACCATCACCTGCTGCAGGATGAGCGCGAAGTTTGCCGTGCTCAGGAAGCGCGGGGACTGCCACGCGAAGAACGTGCACGCCAGCAGCAGCGCCAGCAGCGGCCCCAGCCTGGGGAGCCAGCCACCCGGTGGGGAGGCGACGCCCCCAGCGGTCACTTCGTGCCCCAGCAGCGCCCCAGCGCCTCCTGCGCCGCCAGGCTTTCCAGCGCCGGGACGGCGTCCGCGGTGATGAGCGCCACCCCCGTGTCCACATAGCCGGCGGGGCGGGCCCCTCCCTTCACGAAGGTCATGGCCGCCTGCACCCCCAGCTCCGCCATCTTCAGCGGGTACTGCTGCGCGGTGGCGTCCAGCCGCCCGTCCACGATGGCCTGCACCCCGCGGCACCCGCCGTCCACCGACACCAGGATCACGTCCTTGGCGCGCCCCGCGCGCTCCAGCGCCGTGCGCGCGCCGGCCGCGGTGGGTTCGTTGATGGTGTACACCACGTTGATGTCCGGATGCTGCTGCAGGCAGTTCTCCATGGCCGTCTGGCCGCGCCCCTGGTCGCCCAGCGCGTCGGCCATGCACACCACGCCCGGGGGCTGGGCCAGCTCGTTGCTCTCCTTCGGGTTGGTGGGGAGCCCGTACCCCTGCAGGAAGCCATTGTGACGCTGCGCCCCCACGGGGTGGCCGGGGAGCAGGTCCAGCGTGGCGATGCGCGCGGTGGCGTTCCCCAGGCGGTGACGCACGTAGCGGCCAATCAACTCGCCGGCGCGGTAATTGTCGGTGGCGAACAGCGCGTCGGCCGCCTCCACCGGGTCGGTGGGGGAATCCACGGCAATCACCAGCACCCCGGCCTCGCGCGCCTTTCGCACCGCCGGCACGATGGCCTTGGCATCGGAGGGGGAGATGAGGATGGCCTTGGCGCCGGCGGCCACGAGGTTCTCGATGGCGGTGACCTGCCCGGCGTTGTCCCCGTCGTTCCGCCCCGCGGCGGCCACCAGCCGGGCGCCGCCCGCCGTGGCCGCCTGCTCGGCTCCCTCGCGCATCTTCACGAAGAAGGGGTTGTTGTCGGTCTTGGTGACCAGCCCGATGACCGGGCGGGTGTCCGCGGGCTTGCCACAGGCGGCCAGCACCGCGCCGGCGGCCAGCCCGAGCGCGTGGCGAAGGAATGGGGAGCGCATGCCGGGAATACTTCACCCCGCGCGACGGCCGGCAAGGCGCGGGGCGTGCGAGGGGGGCTGGGGCCGCGGGCGCCATTTGCGCCCCCGCCGCGTCGGTGCGAGGATTCCCGCATGCCCTCCCTGCGCCTCCTCCCCGTGGCTCTGCTCCTGCTGGTGGCGGGGTGTCGCCCCGGGGCGCCCCGTCCCGCCCCCCGTCCCGCGCCGCCGTCTGCCCCCCCGGGGGCGCGCGGGGCCTCCGTGGCGGCGGTGGAGGCCCTGCTGGCGGCCCGCATCGCGCGGCACCCCGGGGCGCAGGTGGCCGTGGCCGTGCACGACCTGGCCTCCGGACAGCGCCTGTCGCTGCGGGGGGACAGCGTGTACCACGCGGCCAGCACCATGAAGGTCCCCGTGCTGCTGGCGCTGTACCAGGAGTTCCGCGCCGGCCGCCTGCGTCCCGACCAGCAAATCCCCCTGGCCAATCGCTTCGCCTCCATCGTGGACGGCTCGGCGTACGCGCTGGACGCCACCGAGGACAGCGACAGCCTGGTGTACACGTGGGTGGGGACCCCCGTGCCGGTGCGCGCCCTGGCCGAGCGGATGATCACCCACTCCAGCAACCTCGCCACCAACGCGCTCATCCAGCTGCTGGACCCCGTGCGCATCACGCAGCAGGTGCGCGCGTGGGGGGGGACCACCATGGTCGTCCGCCGCGGGGTGGAGGACGACCTGGCCTACCGCGCCGGGCTCAACAACACGGCCACGGCCAACGACCTGGTGGCGCTGTTCGCTGCCCTCGCCCAGGGGCGGGTGGCGGACTCGGCGTCCACGCGGGACATGCTGGCCATCCTGGAGGCGCAGCACTTCAACGACGAGATCCCGGCCGGGCTCCCGCCGGGCACGCGCGTGGCCCACAAGACCGGATGGATCACCGCCACGCAGCATGACGCCGGGCTGGTGTTCCCGCCGGGGCGGGCGCCGTATGCCCTTGCCATCCTCACGCGCGGGATCGCCGATCCCTCGGTCGGCAACGCCCTCATCGCCGACTGCTCGCGCATCATCTGGGGCTGGCTGGTGGAGGGGCGCACGGAGGCGGGGCCGTGAGCGATCTCACCACCGGGTCGATCCCCCGGCACCTGGTGCGGCAGGCGCTGCCGATGATGCTGGGGATGCTGTTCCAGACGCTCTACTACCTCATCGACCTGTGGTTCGTGGCGCGGCTGGGGGACGCCGCGGTGGCCGGGGTGAGCGCCGCGGGGAACGTGCAGTTCATCGTGATGGCGCTCACGCAGGTGCTGGCCGTGGGGACCATGGCGCTCATCGCCCACGCCGTGGGGCGGCGCGACATGGCGGACGCCACGGTGGTGTTCAACCAGAGCACCACGTGGGCACTGGTGTGCGGTGCGCTCACGCTGGTGCTGGGCTACGCGCTGGGGGGGCGCTACCTGGCCACCGTGGGCTCGGACCCCGCGGTGCGGGAGGCCGGCATGGCCTACCTGCGGGGCTACCTCCCGGGGCTGGCGCTGCAGTTCGCCTTCGTATCCATGAGCTCCGCGCTCCGGGGGGTCGGCGTCGTGCGCCCCGGCATGCTGGTGCAGATGCTGTCGGTGGTGCTCAACATCGTCTTCGCCCCCGTGCTCATTGCCGGGTGGGGGACCGGGCGCCCGTTGGGGACCTTCGGCGCGGGGCTGGCCACCACGCTGGCCATTGCCGGCGCGCTGCTGGTGATGGTGGGGTTCTTCCTGCGGCTCGACACGGGGGTGCGCTTTGACCGCGCCCTGCTGCGCCCGCGGTGGCCCGTGCTGGCCCGCCTGCTCAAGATCGGGGTCCCGCCAGGGGTGGAGTTTGCGCTGATGTTCGTCTTCACCGGCATCGTGTACTACGCCATCCGCGGCTTCGGCCCCGTGGCGCAGGCGGGGTACGGCATCGGCGCGCGGGTGATGCAGGCCATCTTCCTCCCGGCCATGGCGGTGTCCTTTGCCGCCGCGCCGCTGGCGGGGCAGAACATGGGGGCGCGGCACCCCGAGCGCGTGCGGGCCACCTTCCGGTGGGCCGCCTCGGTGGGGGCGGGGCTCATGCTGGCGCTCACGCTGCTGTGCCAGTGGCGCCCCGACTGGCTCATCCTGGGCATCACCACCGAGGCGCCCGTGGTGGCGGTGGCGTCGGACTTCCTGCGCACGGTGTCGTGGAACTTCGCCGCCACCGGGCTGCTGTTCACCTGCTCGGGGCTGTTCCAGGCCATGGGGAACACCATCCCGTCGCTGGTGAGCAGCGCGCTGCGCCTGGTGACCTTTGCCGGTCCGGTGCTGTGGCTCTCCACCCGTGCGGGGTTCCAGCTGGCCCACGTGTGGTGGACCTCGGTGATCACCCTCACGCTGCAGGCCGCCCTCACGTGGTGGCTGCTGCAGCGCGAGTTCGCCCGGCGGCTGCCGGGGCTGGCCGCGTCGGCGCCGGCGCCCACATCCGCCTGATCCCTTTTCGTGCCCCCCATGTCCTTCCGTATCCGTCGCCGCTCCGCCACGCTGGCCCCGCTCACCGCCGCGCTGCTGGCGCCGCTTGTGCTGGCGGCGCAGTCCACCACACGCCCCGTGCTCCCGCCGTCGCGCGCGGTGGTCGACTCCACCGACCCGGTGGCGCTCATGGTGGGGCGGCTCGACCTCGAGCGCTACAAGGCCACGATCAAGGGGCTCACGCAGTTCGGCGACCGCCGGCAGGGGACCGCGCGCAACCGCGCGGCGCTGGACTGGATCGAGGCGCAGCTCACGAGCTACGGCTGCACCACCACGGAGCGCCTCACCTACACCTACACCAGCGGCACGCCGCGCATGGCCGCCCCTGCCGCGGCCGATCGCCCCGTGGTGCCGCGCCCGCCGGCCGGCCTCACCACGCAGGGAGGCGGGCGCCCCCGCGGCGTGCGCACCCGCACCGGCGTGAACAGCGACTCGCTGGCGCAGCCCGATGCACGGCTGCGTGCGCTCAACGCCGAGCCCAGTGCGGACGGCGAGCGGCAGCAGGTGTGGTGCACCAAGGTGGGGACCACCCGCCCCGATGAGATGTACATCGTGGGCGCCCACATGGACGGCATCGGCTGGGGCGAGGGGGCCAACGACGACGGCTCCGGCACCGCGCTGGTGATGGAGCTGGCGCGCGTCTTCAGCAGCCCCGACGTGCAGACCGAGCGCTCCATCCGCTTCATCCTGTTCAACAACGAGGAGACCGGGCTGAACGGCGCGCGCGCCTACGTGGAGCAGCGGCAGGCGAGGCAGGGCGTCGAGGAGCCCCGGGGCTCCGGACGCTACCCCGAGCCCCGATGGCTGGGGATGATCCAGCACGACATGATGCTCTTTGACCATGGGCCGCCGCGTCCCGACGGCACCATGAGCCCCGTGCAGCGCCCCGAGGCCGACGTGAACATCGAGTTCCAGTCGGCGTCGAAGCAGGCCAAGGCGTCGGCGGAGCTGGCCTGGCTCTTCCACCAGGCCAACGAGAAGTACGCCACCGACTACCCGGCGCAGGTGGGGCCGCACATGACCAACACCGACTCGGGCCCGTTCCAGGACCTGGTCCCCGCCATTTCGCTGCGCGAGAACGAGCGCGGCATCCACACCGGGAGCGGGTGGAACCCGCACTGGCACCAGCCGTCGGACCGCTACGACACCTTCAGCGATGCCGACTTCCGGCTGGGGCTCAACGCCGCGCAGACCACGCTGGGGGCCGTCGGACGGTTGGTGGGCGCCTCCCTCAAGAAGGCGCCGTAACCCGCGTCACGGCAGCAGGGGCGGGCGCCGGTCACCCCACGGCCGCGCCCGCTCCAGCTGCCCCGCCAGCCGGAAGAGCACGTCTTCCTCCCCCAGCCGCGCCACGCACTGCGTGCCAATGGGGAGCCCCTGCGCGTTCCAGTGCAGCGGCACCGACATGGCCGGCTGCCCGGTCGCATTGAACAGCGGTGTGTGCGGGATGAACGCGTACACCTTGTCCACTGTCTGCTCCAGCAACCCTGCCGCCAGCATCAGGCGCCCCAGCCCCAGCGCCCCCAACACCCGTAGCGCGGCCTCTTCGGCGCCGGTGGGCTTGAGCGTTCCCAGCGGGATGGGGGGCTGCGCCAGTGTCGGGGTCACCAGCACGTCCACCGTCTCGAAGAACGCGCCAACCGTGCGCGCCGCCTGCTGCAGGCGGCGCACCGCACCCACGTAGTCGGCGCCGCGGATGGCCGCCCCCACCGTGGCCAGCGCCCACGTGGCCGGCTCCAGCTCCGCGCGCCGAAGCGGGCGGCGCA
>JBILKP010000117.1:0-8992 GCA_044376625.1 Gemmatimonas sp.
AATCCACGGCGCACGCCGGCCGCTGCGGTCGCTGGCATGCCCCAGCCGCGGGCGCAGCACCAGCTGCACCCCGAAGTGCAGCGCCACCAGCACCCCGGGGATCGTCGCCGGCAGCGCCAACTCCACCACGATCACCCGGTTGACCGTGGTGGTCAGCAGCACCACCACCGCCCCGATGGCCGCCTGCACCAACCCCAGCCGAGTGAGCTGGAGCCAGCTGAGCCCCGCGCCCCCGCTCACGACAGCCCCCGCACCAGCGGGCGCACGGCAAACGCCGCGACCATCATGCCGCTCACATAGAAGGGCACCCCCAGCGCACTCAGCCACAGCGCCCGCTCCCGCGGGGCGGCCAGGAACCGGCGCATCATCCCGGCCTGCACGGCCACCAGCCCGGCAACGGCCGCCGCGTGCACCGGCCGGTCCCACGCGAGCAGCAGCGCCACCACCGCGCCCTGCGCCACCACCATGACCGCCGACGCCACCCGCGCCGCGCCCTGCGCGCCCAGGCGCACGGGGAGCGACCCGATCCCCATGCGCCGGTCGCCGTCCATCGCCTTGAAGTCGTTCAGCGTCATGATGCCGTGGGCCCCCACCGAGTACAGGAGGGCCAGCAGCAGCACCGGCAGGGGCGGCATCCGGCTCCCCAGGAGAATGCCGGCGCCGGTGACCCACGCGAGCCCCTCGTAGGTGAAGCCCACGGCGGCATTCCCCACCCATCCGTTGCGCTTGAACCGGAAGGGCGGGGCGCTGTAGGCCCAGGAACACGCCAGCGCCACCAGCACGGCGCCCACCCCGAACGCCCCCAGGGGGAGCGCGGCCACCACGCACAGCAGGCTCCACCCCACCGCGATGGCCAGCCCCCACTGCCCCGGGATGCGCCCGGAGGGGATGGGGCGTGACGGCTCATTCAGCGCGTCCACCTCGCGGTCGAACCAATCGTTCACCGCTTGGCTGGAGGCGCACACCAGGGGGCCGGTGATGCAGATCCCCAGCGCCAGCAGCGCCCCCTGCGACGCCAGCGGGACCCCGGCCGACACCGCGCCGCACAGGAACGCCCACATGGGGGGGAACCAGGTCACGGGCTTGAGCAGCGTCAGCACCGCCCGGGGGTCCGGGCGCGACGCGGCGGGGTGTACAGAAAAACTGACGCTCATAGGCGTCTACAATACGTGACAGTACGCAACTGCGACAGACCGAGTTTTTTCGCGGGCGATGTCAGGGAATCCCCGACATCGCCCCCCGCCCCCTGCGTACGGGGACGGGGGACGGCCTGTCAGCCCTCGGCGCCGCCGTCGTCGCGGTCGGGGGCCGCGTCGGCCAGCTTGTGCCGCCGCATCTTCACGTACAGGCTCTGCCGGCTCACCCCCAGCACCTCGGACGCCGAGGTGCGGTTGTCGTTGGTGAGCTCCAGCGCCGCCTCGATGAAGTGCCGCTCCACCAGGTCCACGGTGTCGCGCACCAGGTCGCGCAGCGACACACGCCCCACGAGCGAGGTGAGCTCCTCCACCGCCCGGGACAGGTCGCGGGCGCCCTGGGGGCCGGCCGCCAGCCGCCGGCCGATGTCGCGGATGGTGAACCCGATGCTGGGGGCGTCCCCGTCGGGGAGCCACACCGCCGACACCTCCACCTCGGTCTGGTGCCCGTGCACCCCACGGGCCGCCGTGGCCACCAGGCGCAGGGTGCCGTGCTTGCGCAGCATCTCCAGGAACACCGGGAAATCCGCGCCGGGGCGTCCGATCACATTGGACAGCTGCGTGCCGCGCACCTGATCCTCGCTCACCAGCTCGGCGATGTCCAGGAACGCCCGGTTCGCCAGCACGATGCGCCCGTCCAGGTCGGTGATGACGAAGCCGTCGGGCAGGCGTTCCAGCAGCGCCAGCGCCCGCTCGCGCCCGTTCCCCGCGGCGCCCGCCCCCCCCGCCCCGCCGTTGGCGGCCGCAAACCGCACCAGCAGCAGGGTGCTCGATTCCTGCCGGAAGCAGGAGGCCGAGACGAAGGCGGACGTCCCGGAGGCCAGCTCCACTGTGACATCTCCCGCCCGGCCGCTGCTCCGGGCCGTCTTGCACAGCCCCTCGAGGGCGTCCACCGCCCCGCTGTGGACCCCCAGCGGGAACGGGCGGCCGATCAGCCGGTCGGGGGACTCGCCAAACAGCGCGCCAGCCGCGGCATTGGCGTCCAGCACCTGCAGCGAGGTGGCGTCCAGCACGAGGATCCCGTCGCTGGCCAGCTGGAAGAGGAGCCGGTAGCGCGTTTCCACATGGCGCAGCCGCCAGTAGTCGCGCTCCATGGCCTGCTGGGCCTCCACCAGGCGCTGCTGCAGCGCGGAGACGTGGCGCATGTCGCGCCCGACGGCCACCACGGTCCCGCGCTCCAGCCGGAGCGCCGTGTATGCCACCGGGACGTCGGCCCCGTCATCGCGCAGGTGGTTGAGCTGGCGACGCTTGGTGACCCCCCCCAGCATCGCCTCGCGCAGGAGCGCCTCGGCCTTCCCGCGCGAGTCGGTGTGGACCGTCTCCACCCACGGACGCCCCACCCACTGGCGCGCCGCGGCGAACGGCGTGTCCCCATCACCCACGGCCACGTCGCGGATGATCCCCGCCTCGTCGACCACCAGCACCACGTCCCCGGCCATCGTGAGCAGGGCGGCGGCGGTGGCGGGCGCCACGCCGGCAAACGAGGGCTCAGGCGCGGGCGCCGGATTCGCTGAACTGGACATGGCCGCTTACCTCCTCCCGTCGCGCGGAAACAGGGACACCGGCACGGGACGCCGCGAGCAGGGTCCGTGCCACCTGTGGCGCCTGACGGCCGTCGGCGGCCAGGGCATGGGCCCCGACCTCCGCGACGAGGGTCGGCTGGTCGGCAAACAGCGGGCCACCCACCATGATCTGCAGCTGGGAATTGCGCGAGGCTCCTTTGATGCGCCGGATCTCGCGCGCAAGGCCGGCCAGCCGCTGCGCACTCCCGACGGAATACCCGAGGACGTCCACCCACTCCGCGCTCACCCTAGTCACCAGGTCGTCTTCCGTCCATGGGGCCCCCACCATCACCCGCCAGCCGTCGCGCAGGAGGAACTCCCCGACCATCACCAACCCCAGCGTGTGCTGCTCGCCGGGGACCGAGGTGAGCAGCACGGTCCCCACGGGATCGCCGGCCGGCGCCGGCGCCAGGAACAGCTGCGACAGGTCGCGCAACAGCTGCTGGAGGCGCCCCAGCCCGACGGTGACCTCCACGAAGTCGCAATCATCCGACTCCCACAGGGCCCCCAGCCGACGCGCTGCGGGGGCCAGCAGCTCCAGGTAGAGCTGGTCCAGCGGGGTCCCCGCATCCAACACGGTGCGCACGTAGGCCGCCGCCACCCCGTCCTCTGGCGCGCGCAGGTGGCGCACCAGCGCCTCCACTTCCGACGGCGGGATGGGCGTCCCGCGGGCTGCCCCCGCCCCCGCCCCGACCGGGAACCGAGGGGCAATCAGGTCGGGGAGGAGTCGCTCCCGGAGCGTCCTCTCGAGCCGTTCGTGGCGTCCGGCGGACGTCGGTTCCATGCGGGGGGCGTTGGCTCCCGGTCCGTGACGCACGGCATAGTGGCCGGACCCCTGATGGTCAGGGACATCGGTTCGGGAGGCTGGTCCGAACTTTGTGCCCGTACCGGTGGGGCGCAAGGGCGGGGGGACGGTCACGCGGGATGCGCCCGTCAGATCGCGCTCATGGACCTGCATGCGGGGGATAAGCGAGGGGAGGGGCAAACGGGGGAGGGGTGTCACGTGAACCATACGTCAACTTTTCTTGACAATGTCTGGTTCCCACCGCATTGTCGGGGTGTCTGGGCCCCCTCTTCCCGGAAGCCACCGGAGCTGATGACCGCTGTCCCCTCTCCCCTGCCGTCGGCGCCCCGCGCCGTCAGCGGGCTCTACACCCCCGACGAGCGGGCCCGCCGCGATGCCACGCGGTGGACCCTCGTGCAGGGGGTGCTCGCCCCCCTCCAGTTCCTGGTCATGGGGGTCTCCGTCGTGCTGGTCGTCCGCACCCTGCGCACGGGGGAGGGGCTCTGGTGGGCCCACGCCTCCGTCCTCCTCAAGACCCTCGTGCTGTATGCCATCATGGTGACCGGCGCGATCTGGGAGAAGGTGGTCTTCGGGCAGTATCTCTTTGCCCGCCCCTTCTTCTGGGAGGACGTGGTCAGCATGGGGGTCATTGCGCTGCATACGGCCTATGTGGTCGGGCTCTGGGCCGGCTGGCCCCCCCGGTCCCTGCTGGCGCTGGCGCTGGTGGCCTACGCCGCCTATGCGGTCAACGCCATCCAGTTCCTCCTCAAGCTGCGGGCGGCGCGGCTCCAGGAGGCGGCGGCGGCCGCGGGGCGGGTCCGGTGAGCGGCACGCTCGAGCTCCCGGTGCTGCGCGAGCGGGGCCAGCGCGAGGTGTTCTGCGGGCTCACCGGCATCGTCTGGCTGCACCGCAAGATGCAGGACGCCTTCTTCCTGGTGGTGGGCTCCCGCACCTGCGCCCACCTCCTCCAGTCGGCGGCGGGGGTCATGATCTTTGCCGAGCCGCGCTTTGCCACCGCCATCCTGGGGGAGCGCGACCTGGCGGGGTTGGCCGATGCCAACGATGAGCTGGACCGGTGCGTGACCCAGCTGCTGGAGCGGCGCCCCGACATCACCACGCTGTTCCTGGTGGGGTCCTGCCCCTCCGAGGTGATCAAGCTGGACCTGGCCCGGGCGGCCGAGCGGCTGAACCAGCAGTTCCTCCCCCGGGTGCGCATCCTCAACTATTCCGGGAGCGGCATCGAGACCACCTTCACGCAGGGGGAGGACGCCTGCCTGCGGTCGCTGGTCCCTCACCTCCCCGCGCGCGAGACGGTCACCCCCGAGCTGCTGGTGGTGGGGACGCTCGCCGACGTGGTCGAGGACCAGTTCGCCCGGCTGTTTGCCGAGCTGGGGGTGGGGCCGGTGCGCTTCTTCCCCCCCCGCCGCGCCCGCGCGCTCCCGCCGGTGGGGGCAGGGACGCAGCTGTTGCTGGCGCAGCCCTTCCTGGGCGAGACGGCCCGGGCCCTGGTCGACCGGGGGGCCACGCTGGTGGCCGCGCCGTACCCGTTCGGGGCGGTCGGCACCGAGGCGTGGGTGCGGGCTGCGGCCGCGCCGTGGGAGGTTCCCGAGCACCGGCTGGAGGCGGCGCTCGCGGCGCCCCGCGAGCGTGCCCTCGCCGCGGTGCGCCGGTACCGGCCGCTGCTGGAGGGGAAGCGCGCCTTCTTCTTCCCCGACTCCCAGCTGGAGATCCCGCTGGCGGCCTTCCTGGCCACCGAGTGCGGGATGGCGCTGGAGGAAGTGGGCACGCCCTATCTGGACCGGTTGATGGTGGCGGCCGACCTGGCGCGCCTCCCCGCAGGGGTCCAGGTGAGCGAGGGGCAGGATGTGGAGCGGCAGCTGGATCGGTGCCGCGCCACCCGCCCCGACCTGTCGGTGTGCGGGCTGGGGCTGGCCAATCCGCTGGAGGCGGAGGGGCTGCGCACCAAGTGGTCCATCGAGCTGGTCTTCTCCCCGGTGCACGGCTTCGAGCAGGCCGGCGACCTGGCCGAACTGTTTGCGCGCCCGCTCGACCGGGCGCGGCGCCTGACGGTCTAGGGGAGGCGCCGCACCATGCAACTCACGCTCTGGACCTATGAAGGTCCCCCCCACGTGGGGGCGATGCGGGTGGCCACGTCCATGGAGGGGGTGCACTACGTGCTGCACGCCCCGCAGGGGGACACCTACGCCGACCTGCTCTTCACCATGATCGAGCGGCGCGACCGCCGCCCACCGGTCACCTACACCACGTTCCAGGCGCGCGACCTGGGCGGGGACACGGCCGAGCTGGTGAAGGCGTCGGTGCGCGACGCCTACGCGCGCTTCCGCCCCGACGCCCTGCTGGTGGGGGAATCGTGCACCGCGGAGCTCATCCAGGACCAGCCGGGATCGCTGGCGGCGGGGATGGGGCTGCCGGTGCCCGTGGTGCCGCTGGAGCTCCCCGCCTACTCCAAGAAGGAGAACTGGGGGGCCAGCGAGACCTTCTACCAGCTGGTACGGGCGCTCCTCGCCCCGCTGGTGCCGGCGCCCGGGAGCGCGCCGCGCGCGCCGGTGGCGGAGACCTGCGCCCGCGAGGGGCGCCGCCCTCGCGTGAACCTGCTGGGCGCCACCAGCCTGGGGTTCCGCAACCGCGACGACGTGCGCGAGGTGACCGGGCTGCTGGGGCAGCTGGGGATCGACGTGCAGGTGTGCGCGCCGCTGGGGGCCACGGTGGCGCAGCTCCGGCGGCTCCCCGAGGCGGACGCCACGGTGGTGCTGTACCCGGAGGTGGCCGAGGCCGCGGCCCGGTGGCTGGAGAAGAGCTTCGGCATGCCGCTGGTGCGCACCGTTCCCATCGGCGTGCAGGCCACGCGCGCGTTCATCGCCGAGGTGGCGGCGGCCACCGGGGTGGATGCCGGCCCCCTCCTGGCGGGGGAGCGCGCCGGCGCGGCGTCGCTGGGGGCCAGCCACGCGCGGCTGCCCTGGTACTCGCGCTCGGTGGACAGCACGTACCTCACCGGCAAGCGGGTGTTCATCTTCGGCGACGGTACGCACGTGCTGGCGGCCGCGCGCATCGCGCGCGAGGAGATGGGGTTCACGGTGGTGGGACTGGGCACCTACGCGCGGGAGTACGCGCGCCCGGTGCGCGAGGCGGCGGCGGCACTGGGCGTCGAGGCGCTGGTCACCGACGACTACCTCGAGGTGGAGCGGCGGGTGGCCGAGCTGATGCCGGAGCTGGTGCTGGGCACCCAGATGGAGCGCCACATCGCCAAGCGGCTGGGGATCCCCTGCGCGGTCATCTCGGCGCCCATCCACGTGCAGGACGTGCCGGCGCGCTACGCCCCGCAGATGGGGTTCGAGGGCGCCAACGTGATCTTCGACACGTGGGTGCACCCGCTGATGATGGGGCTGGAAGAGCACCTGCTGCAGCTGTTCCGCGACGACTTCGAGTTCGGCGACGGGGCGGCGCCGTCGCACCTGCACGGCAGCGCCCCGGCGGCCCACCCCGCCCCCCTCCCGTCGCGCCCCGCAGGGCTCGAGGTGGCGGCGGCGGACGGGGGGGCACCCCCCGTGGTGGCCGCACCGGTCACGGTCGTGCCGGTGACGCCCTCCCCCGCGGAGGCTGCGTCCGTCACGCCCGCAGTCACCGCGCCCGCGATCACCGCGCCCGCGATCACCGCGCCCGCGATCACCGCGCCCGCCGCCGCGGCGGACGCCCTCTCCTGGCTCCCCGACGCCGAGGCGGAGCTGCGCAAGATCCCCTTCTTCGTGCGGGGGAAGGCGCGCCGCAACACCGAGGCGTACGCGCGCGACCGCGGCATTGCGCGCATCTCCGTGGACACCCTGTACGGGGCCAAGGCGCACTATGGCCGCTGAGCGCGCCGCCGCGCCCCGCCGCGCCCCGGGCGCCGCGCCCATGCGGGTGGCCATCGTCACGCTCGATGCGCACCTGGCCGACGCCTTCGAGCGCGCGCGCGCCACGCTGGAGCGCGGGGTGCCGGGGCTGACCGTGACCATGCACGTGGCCGCCGACTTCGGCACCGATCCGGCCGCCGCGGCCAGGGCCTGCGCGGCCATCGGCGAGGCGCACGTGGTGGTGTGCACGCAGCTGTTCCAGGAGGAGTACGCCAACGCCGTGCTCCCCGCCGTGCAGGCGCGCCGTGACGCCGCCGACGCCGTGGTGTGCGCGCTGTGCACCCCGGAGCTGGTCAAGTGCACGCGGCTGGGGCGCTTCGACATGGGGGCCGGCGATGCGCGCTCCCCCTTCTCGCCGCTGGCCCTGCTCAAGAAGCTGCGGGGGAGCCGCGGCGAGGGGCGCTCCACCGGGGAGCGGCAGATGGGGGCGCTGCGGGCGCTGCCGTCGCTGCTGCGCTTCATCCCCGGCACGGCGCAGGATGTGCGGCAGTACCTGCTGCTCATCCAGTACTGGCTGGCCGGCTCCGAGGAGAACCTGGTGGCCATGGTCCAGCTGCTGGTGGACCGCTACGCCGCCGGTCCGCGCCAGGGGCTGCGCGGCACGCTGCGTCCGCCGCCGCCGCAGGTCTACCCCGAGGTGGGGCTCTGGCACCCGGCGCTCCCCGGACGCGGCATCACCGAGGCGCTCACGGCGCTCCCCGCGCCGGCCCGCACGGCCACCGGCACGGTGGGGGTGCTGGTGGGGCGGTCGTACCTGCTGGCCGGCAACGTGGCGCACTACGCGGCCGTGGTGCGGGCGCTGGAGGGACAGGGGCTGCGCGCGGTGCCCGCGTTCGCCTCCGCGCTCGACGCGCGCCCCGCGGTGGACCGGTACTTCCTCGATGCCGCGGGACGGCCGACGATTGACGCGTTGGTCAACCTCACCGGCTTCTCGCTGGTGGGTGGGCCGGCGTACAACGACGCCGCCGCCGCGCAGGCGGTGCTGCAACGGCTGGACGTTCCCTACCTCACGCTGCAGACGCTGGAGTTCCAGACCATCGAGGAGTGGCGCGCCGATGCGCGCGGCCTCAACCCGCTGCAGGCGACGCTGCAGGTGGCCATCCCCGAGCTGGACGGCGCCATCGCCCCCACGGTGTACGGGGGGAAGGGGCGCGCGATGGACGGGCGCGCGGCCGCCTCCGAGCCAATCCCTGAGCGCGTCGACCGGGTGGCGGCGCGGGTGGCCCGCTTGGTGGCGCTGCGTCGCCGGGCGCGGGCCGAGCGGAAGGTGGCCATCGTGCTCTTCAACTTCCCCCCCAATGCCGGGAACACCGGGAGCGCGGCCTACCTGGCGGTGTTCCCGTCGCTGCAGCGCGTGCTGGCCTCCATGAAGGAGCAAGGGTACACCGTGGAGCTCCCGGCCAGCGCCGACGCGCTGCGCGAGCTGATCACGCAGGGGAACCGCGAGCGGCACGGCACGCCGGCGCATGTGCACGCGCACATCCCGGTGGACGACCACGTGCGGCGCGAGCGGCACCTGGCGGAGATCGAGCGCACCTGGGG